>DATJPN010000176.1:0-29769 GCA_035506335.1 Steroidobacteraceae bacterium
AGGCCGATCCGAAGCGGGCCGCCTGGGCCCGGCGTCGCCAGGCGCTGTTCGGCTTTACACCCGACCCTGCCTATTACCTCGCGCCTTTTCACCCGCAGGCCATACACGGAATGCTCGCGCGAGTGGTGCTGCGGCAGGGCCTGATCGAGGCCGCGGGCTTCATTCCGCTGCACTTCGAGCCGCCGGGCCGGCCCGTCATCGCGGGCGGCGCCGCGGCCGAGACCGTATGTCGCTATGTGTCACACATCACCGAGGCCGCAGGGCTCGCGCCGCTGCGGCTCTCGGCCGACCCCGACATGGTGCGTATCCTCTAGAACTTCTTGCCGATACCCACGGTGATGACCCGGCCGAGCGGGCTGGCCGCTCCGGCATCGAATCCGCCACCGGCATCGCTGATGGGAATGTTCACGTAGGGCGGCGTGACATTGAACAGGTTGTCCACGTGCAGTCGCACCGTCAGGTTCTGCGCCCAACCCGCGCCGAGCGACTTGCCCAGATCATAGGAGGCATCCAGATCCAGCGTCACGAAGGCGCTCACCGAGGCGTTCGGCGTGATTTCCGTGTTGGTGTAGGAGTTGACGTAGTTGACGAACAGCCTGGCCGCCACCGGGCCCTGCGTCCAGCCCACGTCGCCACGCAGTCGCAACCGCAACGGATTACCGATGGTGTTCAGGACATCGAAGTAAGCGCCGCCGGGCGTGTACTGAACGTCGTACTGGGTAGTGAGATTGGCCGACAGATCGGCGCTCCACTGCCCGGGGAGCGGCGTGCTGAAGGTGAAGCCCGCCGCGAGATCCAGACCCTGGGTCTTGGTGACACCGAGGTTCTGCTCCAGGCCGTTCACGAACACGCTCGGATTGGCGAGCGGCGGCCCGAACAGCGGCAAGGCGCCCGGACCGGTCACATACTGATTGACGAGTGCGGTGCAGGCGGCCGAGGGACAGCGGGTGATCAGGCTTCCGAGCTGATTGACCTGCTGCAGGATCGTCAGATCCGACAGGTAGCTGGAAATCTGGTTCTTGTACTCGATGTTGTAGTACGTCAGGCTGACCTTGCTTTGCGCACTCGGCTGCCAGTCGACGCCCAGGGAGTAGGTGGTGGCCGATTCGGGCCTGAGGGCCAGGTTGCCACCCCCCAGCGTGTAGCCGACCGAGGTCCCGGTTGGGGACAGCGGATCGGAGTAGGTCTGCACGAAGACACCCTTGAGCGGGCCGACCAGCTCCGACAGCAGCGGCGCACGAAAGGAGGTGCCATAGCTGCCGTGGACCAGCCAGCCCTCGACCGGCGACCAGTTCACGCCGATCTTCGGGTGGCTGGTGCTGCCGAAGTCACTGTAGTCCTCGTAGCGGCCCGCGATGTCGACGTCGAGCCGCCGCAGCCCGGGCAGCGCATTGCCCTCACCGAAGAGCGGCACCAGCAGTTCCGCAAAGGCCGATTCGGAGTGCCGGTGCAGCTGCGAGCGCAATACCAGCTGCTCCCCCGGGGGACCGTTGTTGAGGCCATAGAGCAGCTCGTCGTGCCGCCATTGACCGCCGAGGGCGAGCTGGACCGGGCCGCCCGGCAGGCTGAACAGCGGACCATCCACCTGCCCCTCCAGGATCTGTTCGCGTGCAAAGCCCGGGGCAAAGAACACGCTGTTGAACAGGGGCCCGGTGAGGCTGGCGGGGTTCGCGCCGCCAAAGACATTCAAGGCCGTGGCGGGATTGCCGCTCGCCAGCGCCGCGGCGAGCGCGCCCCGCGACAGGCCGTTGGGCGGGCTGAATGCGGCGTCGCTGTCGCGACCGGCGGTGCCATCGACCTGCGCCGACCAGCCGTGCCCGATGTCCGCCTTCAGACCCAGCGTCGCTTGTACGTTGACGGAGGAACCCAGATCGTCGGTGTACAGGCCCGCGTCATTCTGGAACGAATAGTCCACCGTCTCGGAGCTCGGCGTGGTTCCCGGGGGAGCGACGAAGTAGGCGTTGGTCGAGGGCACGACGACCGGGCCACCCTGCGGACCGCCCTTGAACAGCCAGGTGCGCTTGGAGTAGGTGCCGTCAGCGAACACGCTGAGCACATCGCCGAGGCTCTGGTCCAGCGTGAAGGCGAGGTTCTGCTGCCGGACCCGAGGCAGGATGTCCTGGTTCTTCGCCGGGTCGCAGTAGTTCGCCGTTCCGGCGATGAGGGAAGCGGCCGTCGCCGGGGTCACGCCGCCCTTGGGGATGGCGTAGGTCGTGTTGCCGATCTCGATCGTGCCCGGGTTGCACTGCAGGCTCAGATAGTTCGAGCCGCCCTCGCCGCGCTGGTCGGACTCGAAGAAGCGCCGATCCTCGCCGTTGAGATCGGAGTGATAGCTCTGCTCCACCCCGATCGTGAGCTGCCCCGAGCCCCAGCGATGGCCCGCGAGGAGCCCTTCGCGGTTGGCTTCATAGCCGTTGGCAAATCCGTACTGACCCTGGACCTCCACGCCCTCGACATTGCGGCGCAGGATCAGATTGACGACACCGGCAATCGCATCCGAACCGTAGGTGGCCGAGGCGCCGTCGGCCACGACATCCACCCGCTGCAGCATCAGGGAAGGAAACGAGTTCGGGTCGACGGTCGAGCCGGTGGTACCGGCAGGCGCCACCCGATGGCCATCGACGAGGGTCAGCGTGGCGAACGGGCTCAAGCCGCGCAGGTTGATGGAATTGCCGTACACGATGTTGCCGGCACCGCCGGTCCCGGAACGCGATCCGTCCGTGACGCCCAGATTGGTCACTTCGGGCAGCGTCCGCAGGGCATCCGACACCGACAGCGACCCGGTTTCGAGCAGCTGCGTCTGGTCCAGCGCAATCACCGTGGAGCCGACCGGGGCCGCATTGCGGATCAGTGTGCCCGTCACCACCACTTCCTGCAGCGGCGCGCTCTGGGCATTCTGATCCGCGGTCGCGGGGGCCGCCGGGGGTTCATCGGCGGCGTAGGCGAGCGACCCGCCGGCGACGGCGCCGGCGCACACGAGGGCCGCGCAGGCGCGCCGGGTGGAATTCAATGGCGCTGTCCGGAATGTTCCATGCGATCGGCGTTTCATTGGCTCCACCCCCTAAATTGTTTCTTCAGAATCGCGATCCGATCATAAAAAGGCGCCCAACGAAAATCAATAGTAGTTGAGATGTTCACCCATTTATTTGTTGATTCGGCAAGCGATCGGCCCATCGCCCGCACCGCGGCAACCGTTAGCGGCGTCCCGGAGCGGGGAGCCGGTAGGACATGAAACGCCCGGGGCCGAGGCTGGTTCGGGCAGCAGCCGCGTTCAGCTGCGCGGCCCCGGCCTGCCACTGACCGGTCTGGACCCTGGACTTGAGGGTATCGAGGGCCGCGACGTATTCGGCCGGTGAGAAAGCGCAATGGCCGGCGCCGCGCACCCAGGAGGCGCGGTAGTTGGCGCGGTCAGGGCCGCGCACCCGCTGCAGATAGGCCGCCTGGAGCACGGCAGAGGTGATGCCATCCCCCACGGTATGCAGGCTCAGCAGCGGCACCGCGGGTCGGCCCTGCGGCTCGTAGTGAGCACGCATGTAGCGCACGGCCTCGGGACGGGCGGAAATTCGCGGCGCATCGCGGAGCCTTTCGAGGTCCCGCTCCAGACTCAGGTGCGCGAGTCGATAGAAGTGTGCAACCCATTCTCGCCGGCCGGTCGCCTCCAGGAGCCCTCGATAATCGACGCCGACGTTCCAGGAATTCACGCCCTGCGCCCGCCGCTCCTGATCGGTGCGCGGCGGAAAGACCGAAGCGGCAAAAGTCGCGGCCATCTGGGTGAGCTGTGCGGGGTAGTCACGAACCGCGGGCGCTGCGGTGCCGGTCTGGGTCCACACCGGCAGGCCGGCCAACACTGCGGCCAGGGCGACTCGAGCGCGGCCCGCAGGCGTCTGCATGGCGTCCCGCAACGCCTCCGCCACTCGGGAGCCGTTCACCCGATCATCGTCGACGTCGACGACGCGGATGCCCGCGTCCGGGGCCTGCAGCGTGACGAAGGCGAACGCACCATCGAGGGCCAGGTTCATCATCGTCAGCGAACCACCCAGAGATCCACAGGCGCTGACCGCCCCCTGGATCACCGGATGGGGATCTTCCGCCAGGGCCGCAGTCACCAGTCCCCCCATGGAGTCGCCCCAGCCGATGCTCAGGTAAGGTCGGGCTACCCGGGCTGTGAAAGTCGCCACGGTGAGCCGTTGATCCGGCACCGCTTCGGCCACCGCCCAGCCGCCGGTGGCATACGAGGAGGCGGCCAGCGCGTAGCCGTGATCGAGCAGCCAGGACTCGAGTCCGGGAGGGGCCAGCTGCGGCGGTTGCACCCGTGGCGAATACCCGTGGCTGTAGAGCAGGAGTACGCCGTTCCATTGTCGCGGCACCCGCGCCCGCCATAGCGCGCCATCGGCGAACTGCCCCGCCAGTTCCCAGGGGGCGTCGGCCGCTGACGCCGTCGGCAGCGGCAGTGCGAGCGCCACGGCCAGAATGGCCCGGCACAGCAGCAGCGCCGGCTTCAGCGCACGGCCGCATGTCCCGTGACGGCGCACCGGGACGGTCAACGCAGGTTCTTGCTGCGCACGACCCAGTGAGGATTCACACACAGGCCGCAGTCCGGGCCGAGGAACATCTTCCCGGCGCGCGCGTCACCCTTGAGCCTCCAGTTGAGCCAGGCGACCGCGATACCGGCAAACTCCCCGCCATTGCGGTCATTGTAGGTGCCCCCGTGCAGCACACCGCGACCATAGGCGCGAAACACCGGAATGTGATCGATGGCCTCGAAATCGCCGTTGGCGTTCGCGTAGGCGATGTCCTCCTCATCGCCACTGATGTAGGCGGTCGGGGCATGCAGACGCTTCAGGTCCGCCCGGGTCAGAGCCTTCCCTCCGCCCATGGTCGTGGGCTGCGGGAACAGACCGCTGTTCCAGATCACCGTGGTGGTGACGCGCGGATCCGCGGAGGCTTCGATGGCCTGGGCGCCACCGCAGGACTGACCCATCACCGCAATCGCGCCTGGGTTCAATCGGTGATAGAACCGGCCGCCCGCCTTCTCGTTCTCGGCGCTGGCCCAGTTGATCGCATCGATGAGCTGCGCCGAATGGGTGGCTGGGGGCGGCAACTTCGCCGCGCCGGCGGCCGTGGCGGAGCTGGGCGCTACCGGCGCCATTTCCGGGGGCGGAAAGTGCGGCAGGCCCGTGGTGGCGATGGGACCGATGGCGACGATGAGATAGCCGTAGGAGGCGATGTCGCTGAGGAACCAGCGAAACGCATTTCCGGCATTCCAGCATGCGCCATTGCCCCAGACCACGATCGGGAGCGTGCCGGCGGCCGCCAGATCGGCCGGATGATACAAGGTGTGAGTGGTCAGTCCCGGATCCACCTCCATCACGGCCCGCCAGGGACCGGAGCCCAGGGGCGTGCCGGCCTTAGGGTCCGCGGCGCCCGCCGTCGCACTGGTCGCGGCGAGAATCAGGGTACACAGTACGCGCGTCACTCGATGCATGGTGAGTCTCCTGCCGGTCACGGTCCGATGCTAGACCGGAATTGGTTGATATCGCAAACGATATGCGGGTTGCCCGACTTCCATTCACGCCCGGCGGCCACGCCTGCGGAGCGCCGCCGAGTTCGGGCATAATTCCTGCTTGTCCCCGCCAGCACGGACCTATCTTGAACAAGCGCATCCCGGATCGACAGCGCCCCAGGCGGCGCCCGCATGGCACCGCGGCCGGCAGCCGGACCACGCTGCCGAATCGTCCGCTCAACGTGGGCATCCTGCCCAACCTTCTCGGCTACAACGTGCGGCGCGCGCACATGGCGCTGTGGCGTGACTTCAACCGCACCGTGGGCACCGGAGTGGTACGGCCCGGGCTCTTCAGCATGATGGTGCTCGTCGACGAGAATCCCGGCATCGCGCAGATCGAGCTCGCCACACAGCTGGATATCGACAAGGCGACGATCGTGGGCCTCATCCGCCAGCTGCAGCGGCAAGGATGGCTGGATCGGCGCCAATCGACCACGGATCGGCGCCGCCAGGACCTGTATCTGACGACCCCGGGGCGCCAGCAGCTGGCCATCCTCAGACGCGAAATGCTCGAGCACGAGCAGCGATTCCTGAATCTGTTTTCGCGCGAGGAACTCACCGACTTCTTCAATTTCCTGCGTCGCATCCAGATCTGACCGCCCGCGCCACGGCGCGGTGAATCAGGGAATGACCTCGAGCTCGGTACGCCGGCCCTCCGGATCGGTGACGCCATCGACGGGCTGCGGCGTGTCGCTCCACTGCGTGTCCAGCACCACCGAAGGCGGCAGACCGAGTCTCGTCAAGGTTCGCAGGATCTCCTCGCTGCGCAGCCGGGCAATACCCGCAATCTCCGGCAGCACCGTGCCGTCGGACAGGAGCGCCGCACCGCGATACGCGCGGATGGTCATCCGCCGGGCGTGGACGGCCTGCGCATACTGCACCGCCCGCAGCGCCTCGTTGATCGTCCGCGCCGCCAGTTCCGAATCAAACTCGTAATGCAGCGTGAAGGTGCGCGATTCGAAGGGCGGGGACGGCACCGGCGGCGCAGCCGGCGGCGGGAACCGGCGCAACGCCGACTCCGCAGTATTGGGACCGGGACCGCGGCGCCCGGCGATGTGATAGCGCGGATCCGCCGGAAGCATCGTATTGCAGGACGGATCCAGTTCCCTCATCACCGAGACCGGCGGTGGATTGGGCAGCGCACGCCCATCGACCGTTCCGGAGGGCAGCGCAGAGGCGGGTTGGTCCGAGGTGAGGGGCACGCCCCCGCAGATTCGCGGACCGCCGGCCAGCTTGGCTTCCACCAGGACGCGATGCCCGAGCCAGGGCGGCGACCAGCCTCCGGAGTCGGTCTGGATGCCGAGAAAATAGGTCTCGCCATCGTACTCGGCGAGCCAGCAGGGTACCGTGTCCGTGTCCTGCAGAATCGGACACGCGACGAAATTGCGCCGCTCGGCGGGCGGCTGGGCGGCGCCGGCCGCGGTGCCGAGCAGGATCAGCACCAGCGCGAGACCACTTCTGCGCGCGGTGTCGGACTTCATGCGATCGATCACTACAGCACGCTCAGGAAGTTCACCAGATCGGTCCTTTCCTGTTCCGTCAGTCCGATGTTGAATCGCCGGTCGTAGAAATCGACCACGGCCCGCAGGTCTTCCGCGGTGCCGTTGGCGAAATACGGGGGCCGCGCCGCGAGGCCCCGCAGTTGCCCCATGACGACGGAGCCCACGTCGTAGCACTTGCCCGAGATGAGCGCCCGGCCCGGATCGTGCGTGTAGATGACCCGACCCAGGAACGGATGGGGCCGGGCTTCGGGCCTGCAGACGACTTTGAACAATGGAAGCTCCGGGGCGCTGTCATAGGCCGGCGAGAACAGCGCCTGATCCGCCCATGGCTCGTTGCTGGTGCCCAGATCGCCCCACCCCGCCGAGGCATCCGTGCCGACCATCTGCAGGTTGTGGCACGTCACGCAGGTCCGCTTGGCCGGATTCCCGAGTCCGACGGTATTGATATGCGTGACATCACGAATCCAGAATGCGCGATTGAAGAACACCTGATAGCCGCGCATGACGGAGCTGCGGAACTGCCGCTGCGCCGGTGAGATTGCGGGCGCGCTCTGCTGCCAGACGGCAAAGGACTTGAAGGCCGGGTTGCCGAAGTTGTCGCCGAGCACACCGGTGCGCGAGTTCTCCAGATTGCGGGCCCCGAGTGCGTCCGGCATTGCCGGATTCGAGAAGTCGTCCCCCGCCGCATCGGTCACCTGTGCCGCGTAGACCTGGGACTCGAAGGCGACGATCTGCTGCAGCTGCGCGGCGCTCAGCGGCTCGCTGACCTGCAGATGCTCGCGGGCGGCCTCCTCGGCCTGCATGCGCAGCGTCGGGGCGCGGGCATCCGACATGATGTTCATGGCCGAAAACTGTCCCGTCAGCGGGTCGCGGTCCGCCACCATGGCCAGGCGCTTGGCATTGAAGGGCCCCGCGCCGCCGTAGATCTGCGCTCCCGCATCCACCGCCAGGTACTTCAGGTTCGCCACCATCCGCGGCCTGCGGAAGACGGAAATGCGCGGGTTCGGGCTGTGCAGGCCATACACCGGATCCGTGTTGCAGCCGGTCGGATCCCGCACCACCTCGATGCTGAACTCCGGCACCACTGCAGAGCCATCCGGTCCGACCGTCCTTGGCCAGGGCAAGGACACGCGGAACAGACCGCGACTGAGCAACAGGGAGTGGGAGCTCGCCTGATCCTGCGGCAGGTTCGGGCAGTTGGCGCCGTCGACCGGCGCAAACAGCGGATCCTTGCTGCCGCCCTCGCGCCAGCGGCGCTGCACGGTCTGCACCGCCAGCCCCATGGCGTTCGCCGGCTGGTGACAGGTGACACAGGCACGACCGTTGCGGCCCAGAACCTGGAAGAACGGACTGGCGGCCAGATCCAGCGTTCCCCCGGCGAACAGCACTTCGACCTCGCCCACGTCATCCCGATAGCGCGACTCGGCGGGTGCCCGGGCATGCGAGCCGGCCGGCAGCCAATAGGAATCGGGCGGGCTCGCCGTGGCGCCGGACACCACGGACGCCAGCAGCAGCGAGAGCGCCGACCAGGGGTGCTTCATCAATCCTCCGCCTCTGCTCCGGTGCGGAAGTATATTCCGCGAAGCCGGCGATGCAAGCGCTTACATGGCACAGGTCGCAGGAACCCTCGCCCGGTCGCCGTTATCGGCGCAGGTTGCCCGCGCTCGCGTCGATGCGGTAGCCGGGGTCCGCCGCAGCCACCCGCAGCGCCGGTGCAATCGTTTGCGGGCGGCAGCCTTCTGGGCTAGATTCACCTCAGCCGGAACGCCGCAGAGCGTGCGGCCGCCGTGATGGTCGGCTCATCGACGTTCGGTGCCGGCGGCGGGGCGGCGCGTCAGGGAACGCGGGTTTCGGTGGTCGATTCCGGCGACCACGTTCATCCCAACGATGCCGGCAGCCACGCCATGGCGCAGGCCATTGACCTGTCCTTCTTTCAGACCGAAGGAGTCCCCTGATGCATATCATGTCTCTCAATCCGCGACGGTTTGCCCGGTTCCGCACCGTGGTAATGACCCTGCTGGCCGGTTTCACCATGGGCGGCGCGCCAGCGCAGCAGCCGCCACGGCCGCCGAATCCGATCGTGGTGGATGCCGATGGCACCGTGCACGTGCCGGCGCAGGCCGTTCCGGTCTCCGAGTTCCTGAGCCCCGAGGGCAAGGCCTATCTGCGGGAACATCTGCAGCAGGTGCAGCGGCCGGAAATGCTGGTGCAGAAGGACGGCGTACCGCCGCTGCTGGCGGGCTATCTCGCCCGTCAGCGCCAGATGTATGCCGTGGACCGGGAAGATACGCACATCGCCGGCGTTCACGCCTTCGTCTACACGCCCAAGGCGGGTATCACCGGACGCAACAGCCATCGCGTGCTGATCGACCTGCACGGCGGGGGCTTCTCGGGCTGCTGGCCCGGATGCGCGGAACTGGAGTCGATCCCGGTGGCGGCGCTGGCGCGCATCCGCGTCATCAGCCTGGACTACCGCGAGTCCCCCGAGTACCACTTCCCCGCGGCCAGCGAGGATGTGGCCAGCGTGTACCAGGAGCTGCTCAAGACCTACGACGCCCGCTCGATCGGCATCTATGGCTGCTCGGCCGGCGGCATGCTCACCGGGGAATCCGTGGCGTGGATCCTGCAGCACAAGCTGCCCCGGCCGGGCGCCATCGCCATCCTCTGCGCGGGGCTGACCGCGCCCGAGGCGGCCTTCGGCGGCGATGCCAACTACATCACCACCGCCATCGGGGAAGCACGCTCCATGACCCCCCCGCCCACCGCGCCCCGTGCCAGCGGCGCCAAGGCGCCGGACATGTCCTATTTCGCCGGCGCGGATATGCACGATCCACTCCTGGCTCCGGCGCGTTCACCGAAACTGCTGGCGCGATTCCCCCCCAGTCTGATCGTCACGGGCACCCGCGGCTTCGAACTCAGCTCCGCCGTCTACAGTCATTCCCTGCTGGTCAAGGCCGGCGCGCAGTCGGATCTGCATGTCTGGGAAGGGATGTTTCACGGCTTCTTCTACAACGTGGATGTGCCGGAGTCCCGGGACTGCTTCAACGTGATCGTGCACTTCTTTGATTCGAAGCTGAAATAGCCGGCGCATCCGACTCAGGGGCTCCGGGCGGAGGTGCGCAGGGCGAGGATGATGGCGAGCACGCCGCAAGCGGTCGCGATGGGCACCAGATCGAGCAGCAGCTGCGAGGAGTTGTGTCCCGCCGCACTGAGAAAGCCGGCCAGCGCCGGGCCGACGATGGAGCCGAGGCGCCCGGCCGCAATGGCCGCTCCCACGCCGAAGCCGCGCACTTCGGTTGGATAGCCGATGGGCGCGGCGCCGTAGAGGTAGGCCTGTGACGCCATCACCGCACAGCCCAGCGCCAGCACGATGAGCAGGATCAGGGACACCGAAGCGGAGGCCTGGGCGAGCGCCGCCAGCAACACGGGCGCCGCCAGGAACACGATGACGACCGTGGCCGTCGAGCGCCGGCTCTCGAATGCCCGTCCCAACATCAGCGCTGCAATCGCGCCGCCCACGTTGAAGGCGATCTGCGCCATGCCCGTCGTGGCGCGGGACAGTCCGCGCTGCGTCAGCAGCGTCGGCAGCCAGTTGAGCAGCAGATACAGGGTGAGCAGTCCGAGAAAGAAACTCGACCACAGCAATAGAGTGCGCAACGCGCGCCCCTGCGTGAACAAGGCGCTGATCGCTCTGACATTCGGGCCCGCTGCGGCCGCGAGGCGCTCCTGCGACAGACCGAGGAAGGCGGGGGACTCGGCGAGGCGCAAGGCGATCACGGGCGTCAGGCACAGCGGCAGGACGCCGCCGGCGATGAATATCCAGGACCAGTGCCCTTTGCTGATGAGCAGGCTCATGCCACTGATGAGCGCGCCGCCCAGGGGATTGGCGGCATAGACCGCCGCGACCTGGGCCCGGCGCTGGTTTGCCGGTGCCGCCTCGGAGACCAGCGCGATGAGATTCGGGAAGGCGCCGCCCAGGCCCAGGCCCGTGAGCAGTCGTGCGCCGCAGAGGGACGTCATGTCCCAGCCGAGCGGAGTCAGGAGCGAGAAGACACCAAACGCCGCAATCGAGACCACGAGCACGGACTTGCGCCCGATGTGATCGGAGATGCGCCCCCCGATCAGCGCGCCCAGCAGCAGCCCGAGGGTGCTGGCACTGAAGAACATACCGAGGGCGACGGGACTGGGGTGATACTGCGCCGCGAGGCCCGCGGCGGCGACACCGGCTGCCTGCAGATCCACGCCTTCGCAGATCGCCACCAGAAAACACAGAATCAGGGTGTGCGAGCGCACCGGCGGCCCCATCGGTTGCTCGCTGCGGCTCATTCTGTCGCGAGACCGGCCAACCGTTGCCGCGTGGGGTCAAAGACCCAGTTCAAGCCCAGCGCCAGGCTCAACAACAGCGCCAGGCCCGCGGCGAATTCGAATCCGACGCGGATGTCACCGTAGGCATCGCTGATCGCGCCGATCGCAAGCGGCCCCAGTGCCGCAGCGACCGCGGTGAAGAACAACAGGACTCCCGCCGCCGCCCCGTGCGCGGACCTGGGAAAGCAGCTGATGCCTTTGGAATTCAAGGTGGGGTAGATGATCGACATCGGCAGGCCGGACAGCGGCAGCAGCCAGATCCCCACATTCACGCCACCCACCACGGCGCCCAGGAAGCAGCCGAACACGCTCAAGCCGCACACCGCGAGCACGGCGTGCCAGGAGAAGTGTCGCAGCAGCCATATCCCGAGGAATCGTCCGGTCGCACGCAGCACGAAGAAGATGGTGAGCGCATACAGCGCCAGCCACCGGGCGGGCCCGCGATAGGGCTGCAGATAGGTGGGCAGCCACACGTACACCGCGCACTCCACCGCCACGTACAACATCAGCATGGCCGAGAATCCGAGCGCCAGAGGATCCCTCAGGATGCCCAGCGCGGCCGCGCGACCCATTTCGCCGGGCACCGAGGCGTCCGCTGCGCCCGCGATCCGGATGGGCGGAAACCGGGCGCTGCCGGCGAGCAGAATCAGCAGGCCACAGATGACCGAGGCCCCGACGTACAGCCACGTCCAGGACAGTCCGGCGCCGATCAGCGCCGCGACCGCCGCGGGGCCGATGATGGAGCCGATCCCGAAGAACCCCTCGGCCGCATTCATCAGCGCGGTGTGCGAGGCCCCCGAGTGCGACAGATCCCCGATCAGGGCCAACGCGCCGGTCTTGAAGACGCTGATGCCGATGCCGGTCAACCCGAGCAGCGCCACAAAGAAGGTGAACGTGTGACCGAACGCGAACAGCAGCGAGCTGCCCCCGTAGAGAACCAGCCCGCCCACGATCGCAGCCTTGCGGCCGAATCGGTCTGCCAGGCCGCCCAGAGCGGCAGCCCCGAAGGCAATGGCCGCCATCGGAACGTACTGAAACGCACCGGCTTGCGTGAGGGTGAGGTGCAGCTCCCCGATGACCCGCGCGATGATACTGCCCACGGCATCGCTGGTCATCGCGAAGGTCAGGAACAGGATGCAGATGAGCGCGACGGACCTGCGGTTTTGCTTGTTCTTCACAGCCAGCATTTGATCCATCAACACCTGAACGTCATCGCGCACTTTACACCATGGCGCAATCGATAGCGCACCGCGCCTGATTCGGCTACATTTGATCGCAGGGAGATGTCAATGAAAACGAAGCTTTTTCTCGGTGCGCTGGCTGCGCTGGGCTGCTCGGTCGTCGCGGCTGAGACCCACTCCATGGACGCAGCCCCCGGCTCGCAGCCCGTAGCGCTCGCCGACGCGGAATCCAGGTGCACCGCGCTACCCGATGTGCTGATGAATCAGTGGCCGGATCGGACGACTCGTGTCCTCACTGCGGTCTGGCACCCGGCGGGCACGCCGCTGCAGACGCCGTTCGGCCCACCGAGCGCGCTGCCGGCGCATTGTGAACTAACCGCGGTCATGCAGGAGCGCACCGGGCAGGACGGTCAGCACTATGCCGTTCATTTCCGGGTGCGATTGCCGCAGCACTGGAACGGACGCTTCCTCTTCGAGGGAGGGGGCGGCACCGAGGGTGACCTGGGCCAGGCCGTCGGGATGACCGGTGGCGCAACGCCCCGGGCAATCGACAGTGGTTTTGCGGTCGTGGCTCAGGACGCCGGACACGATAACCGCCAGAACAATGACCCGAAGCGCGGTGGAACGGTCGCGTTCGGATTCGATCCCGGGGCGCGTGCCGACTATGGCGGCGCGTCCCTCGAGCCGGTCGCCGTGGCGGCCAAGGCGGCCATTGCGTCCTACTACGGCCATCCGCCGGAACATTCCTACTTCTACGGATGCTCCAAGGGCGGTCAGGAAGGCATGGCGTTCGCACAGCGTTACCCGGAAGTCTTCGACGGCATCGTCGCCGGGGCGCCCGGTTTTTCGCTGCCGCGCGCGGCGCTGGCCGAAGCCTGGGACACCCAGGCCTTCGCCAGCCTCGTATCCCACGGCGCGGACCTCGATGCCAGGACGCTGCCGTCGAGTTTCAGCGACGCCCAGTTTGCCCTGCTGCGGGAGGCCGTGCTGGATGCCTGTGATGCCGATGACGGAGTCCGCGACGGGATCACCTCCGCGGTGGGCTCGTGCACCTGGCGCAAGCTCGCGCCGCAGCTGAACCGCCGCCGTTGTGACGGCGGCTCCACGGCGGCCTGCCTGAGCGCAGCGCAGATCGGGGTGCTGCAGCGGGTGCTCGGCGGGCCGAAGGACAGTCACGGTGCGTCGCTGTATTCGGACTGGCCGATCGATGCCGGTCTCGGCAGCGCCGGGTGGCGCAGCTGGAAGATCGGCCCGGCCGGGAGTAGCTTTCCGGGCATCAATGTCGCGATGGGTGCGCCGGCGCTCGCGGTGATCTTCACGACCCTGCCAACCGCCCTCGATGCCGATCCTCAATCGGCGCTCAACTACGCTCTGCGGTTCGACTTCGACAAGGATGCGCCGAAGATCTACGCCACCGGTGGGGTATTCACCCGGTCCGCCTGGACGGACATATCGGCGCGTTCCCCGCATCTGGAGCGCTTCCGCAGCCACGGCGGCAAGCTGATCGTGCCGCAGGGCGCATCGGATCCGGTGTTTTCGCTGAATGACACGCTGGCCTGGTATCGGGAGCTCAATGCCATCGAGCATGGCCATGCGGCCGCATTTGCGCGGGTCTTTCCCGTTCCGGGGATGGCGCACTGTGCGGGCGGTCCGGCCACGGACCAGTTCGATGCGCTGGGCGCGCTCGTGGATTGGGTCGAACGGGGCGTCGCTCCGGAGCGCATCCTCGCCAGCGCGGGACCCGCCAGTCCCTGGCCCGGCCGCACGCGCCCGTTGTGCGCGTATCCGAAGACGGCCCGGTATTCCGGTGCAGGCAGCATCGAGGATGCAGGTAACTTCCGCTGCGAGTGATCCGCCAGCAGTTGCCTACCTCGGGCTTGGAAATGAAGCGCACCACGCAGAAACCGGCCAGGTTTCCCCAGCCGCCACGCAGGCGATCCTTGAGAATCCATGGATCGATCGCCCGGCAGCTGGGGATCGACATTGTTTCCGGGCGCTATGCCCCAGGGGATGTCCTCGACGGGGAGGTCGCCTCCAGCGTGCAGCTGGCGGTGTCCCGCACGGCCTATCGGGAAGCAGTACGGATCCTGGCCGCCAAGGGTCTGGTGGATGCGCGACCCAAGGTCGGAACGCGCATCAACCCGCTGTCGCAGTGGAACGTGCTGGATCCGGATGTCCTGGAGTGGATCTTCGCGACCGAGCCGGATCCGGCCACGGTCAACGCCCTGTTCGAACTGCGGGACCTGGTGGAACCCCCGGCCGCCGCGTTCGCCGCCGGCCGGCGCACGACGGCTCAGTTGCGGGCCATGCGGCAGGCTCTGGATGCGATGGCGCATCACACCCTGGCGACCGACCTCGGCCGCCAGGCCGACCTGGCCTTCCACTCCACGCTCCTGCAGGCCACGCACAATCCGTTCATCATCGCCCTGGCCACGAGTGTCGGGGCGGCCATCCACATGACCACGGTGTACAAGCAGCGGGCACGGCCCCTGCGGCGCGATCCATTGCCGGACCATGAACGGGTCTACGATGCGGTCGCCGACAAGGCCCCGGCACGGGCGCAAGTCGCCATGCGTGCCCTCATCAGGCTGGCCCGCATCGATACGCCCGTCATGGCGAAGGGCCCGCGGCTCAATTCCGGCAGATGAAGCTGCCGGCGCTGTGGCTGTCGCCGCCCGCGTAGCGGGCCACCTGCGGAAAGGGACACAGCGGACGGGTCTCACCGGGGAAGCTGTCACCCTTTGCGAGAATGCGATCGGGCGCCTCGCCTCGTTCCACCCAGGCTTCGATCGCCGCCAGCATGTCGAACTGGTCCGTGGACGGACCACCGGCGCAATGGGTCATGCCGGGAACCATGAACAGCCGCGCCCAGTCCCGCACCGGGCCGGGGTTGGCGGCCTCGAGGCGCTGGTACCAGGCCAATGTGTCCAGCGGGGAGAGCCCCTGATCACTCAGGCCATGATAGAGAATCAGTTTGCCTCGGGCCGCGAAGCTGTTGAGATTCACGGAATCCGCATCATTGAGCTTCCCGGTCTCCTCCACGCGCTGCACGTCGCGGTCGAAGTCGAACTTGAAGACATCGAAGTCCGGTGCGGCCGGCGTCATGCTGTAGTATCGCAGCGAATCGAAGCCGAGCGTGGCATCCGCGGCGTTGGGCGGCCCACTTTCGGCCGTCCCGAAATGCATCCGGTAGAAGGCCTGATCGGAAATCCCCGCATCGTAGGGGAACGGCGCGTACAGCGCGCGACCCCGGGAGTCATGCGGTCCGCCCATCAGGGCCTTCAGAGCGGTGACCTGGGTGCTCGTCAGGCATTGCGGGGACTTGGCCCCGTGACAGGCGAGCAAGGCGGGGTCGAAGTGACACGCCTGAAAATCATTGATCATGCCGTCCGCGAGTCCGTCGAGGGCATCGCACTGCTTCAGCACCGCCGTGCCGACGAGTCGCAGGTCGGACGGCGACAGGGCTTCGCTGATGACAGGATGGCCTTGCGCGTCCCTGGGCGCGGCTCGGGCGAGCACGATCTCGTTCCAGGCTTCATCGATGTTGGTACGCGTCAGTCGAAAGGAGGGATCACCGGCCACGATGCCATCGAACTCCAGCGGCATGCGTTCGGCCACGATCATGGCCTGACGGCCGCCGTTGGAGCAGCCGACGAAGTAGGAATGACCGGGCGCCTGACCGTAGAAGCGGTTGATCAGCGCCTTGGCGACCACAGTGGTGCGATCGAGGGCGTTATAGGCGTAATCGATGCGCGCCTGCTGATCGAGCGCGAAGTGCGGATCCACCGCCGAGGAGCCGCGATGACCGCCGTCCGTGGACACGACCGCAAAGCCGCGACTCAGCGCCGCCGGAAAGTGCGCGCCCGAAATCAGTCCGTAGCTGGGGTTGAGGACGCCGTCCAATCCGCCGCCGCCCTGGAACATGAACCGCTGGTTCCACTGCAGCGGTAGCCGCATTTCCATCCCGATGCCCAGGTGCTGGCCGCCCGGCCCGGTTCGGGGGTTCAGCGTGCCCCGGAAGAGGCAATGGGCCGGCAACTCGATCGCGGCGGGTGAACCGCTGCCTGCGGCAGGGCCCGCCGCCACCAGCGTGGTCTCCTGCACGATGAGTCCCGGGAACTGAAAATCGCCCAATGCGACGCAGCGCTGCAGCGCGGCCGCTGCGACTGCCGGCGGCGCGGCGACCTCGGCCCCTGGCACCACCGCGATACTCCCCGCTGCCACGACGACAGCCGCGCAGAATTGAAAAGTTCTCATTCGATCCCCAGTACCGCCACGGACCTGGCGGGCAGCTGCAGCATCAGTCGGCCGCCCTGGATACTGCCTGCAATCGGTTGTGGCACGACCTGATCCGGCTTCTCGAAGGTATTGACGCTGTCCACCTGCGCCGCGGTCAGCACCTCACCCTGCGCACGATGCGCGGCGCCGCCATCGATTCCCACGCTCAGGCGCAGCGGCTGGCGCGGATCGAGGTTCAGCGCCGCAAGCCACACGTGCCCCCCGCGATCCCGCGCGGCGATCGCATCCACGCGCGGCAGAGTGATCTTGCCCGAAACATAGCGGCCCGGATTCAGCCGTACCGGCAGCAAGGTGGCGTCCTGGAATGGCACGTACATCCGGAACACATGATAGGTCGGTGTCAGCACCATGCTCCCGCCGCGGGTCATGATCATCGACTGGAGCACGTTGACCATCTGCGCGATGTTGGCCATGCGCACCCGGTCGGCGTGCCGGGCAAAGATATCGAGGTTCAGCGCCGCCAGCATCGCGTCCCGGAGCGAGTTCTGCTGCACCAGGAAGCCCGGATTGGTGCCGGGTGTGGGTGCGAGCCACACGCCCCACTCATCGACCGCGAGGGAGACCTTCTTCTGCGGATCGTAACGGTCCATGAGCGCACTGTGCGCGCTGACCAGCGTTTCCATCTTCAGGGTATCGTTCAGCAGCAGGGCGTACTCGTCCTCCCCGAAGCCGACGCCCGGATGCGCGGGAGGCCAGCCGGCGGAGGTATAGGAGTGCAGCGAGACGCCCTCGAGGTCCCAGCTCCACACCTTGTCGTGCCAGGCCTTCATGACGCTCTCGATGTAGTCGGTATTGGCGTTATCGGCCCCCACGGCGATGCGCTGCATGGCGCGCTCACCGGTCTGCGCCGGATTGAAATTGTGGACGAACCGGCTGTAGACGCGCATCTGGTTCACATAGTAGTCGGGCGACAGCGCACCGCCGCAGCCCCAGCTCTCGTTGCCGAGTCCGACGAACCGCACCTCGTACGGCGCGGAATGGCCGTTCGCCGCCCGCTCCTTGCCGGCGGTGGAGTCTGCCGCGGCCGTCATGTACTCCATCCACTCGGCAGCCTCGCGCGGCGATCCGGAGCCGAGGTTCACCGAAACGTACGCCGCGCTGCCGATCTGATCGATGAAGTCCATGAATTCATCGGTGCCGAAGGCATTGCTCTCGATGGCGTTGCCCCAGTTCGTGTTCACCGTGGACTTGCGCTGCGCCGCCGGGCCGACACCGTCGCGCCAGTGGTACTCATCGGCGAAGCAGCCCCCGGGCCAGCGCACGTTGGGGACCTTCAGCGCCCTCAGGGCGCCGACCACGTCGCTGCGGATCCCGCGCACATTCGCGATACTGGAGTCCTTGCCGACCCAGACGCCACCGTAAATGCCGCTTCCCAGGTGCTCGGCGAACTGCCCGAAGATATTGCGGTTGATCACGGGCCCGGCGGTGTGGGTATCGATGTCCAGTTCGACCGGGGGAGCCTCGGCGGCGGATGCGGCCGTGGCGAAGACCGCGAAGGCGAGGAGAACACCCCAGCGCGGCGTCAGCGCCACCACGACCGAAGCGAATTTGCACACGCGGATGTTCCCCGGATTCAATGATTGTCGCGCGGCAGCCCGGCGGTCTGGGCGAGCTGCTGGTACCGCTCGGCCCCCTCGAGGATCGCCCCGGTGTCCAGCTGCCCGACCAGCCCGCGCTGGATTTCCTGCCAGGGCGTCTGCGACGCCGGGAAACGGAATCCGCCGCCGTGCTGCAGCGCGCGGCGCCGCTGCGCCAGTTCCTCGTCGCTGAGGAGAACATTGACCGTGCCGCGCCCCAGATCGATGCGCACCCGGTCGCCGGTCCGCAGCAGCGCCAGGCCGCCGCCCGCGGCGGCCTCGGGCGAGGCATTCAGAATGGAGGGAGAGGCCGATGTCCCCGACTGGCGGCCATCGCCGATGCACGGCAGTGCATCGTGCCCTTCCCGGATCAGGTAGTCGGGCGGACGCATGTTGACCACTTCCGCCGCGCCCGGATAGCCGATCGGTCCCGCGCCGCGCATGAAAAGGATCGACTGCGGAGAGATCCGCAGCGCCGGATCATCGATCCGCCGGTGATAGTCCTCCGGGCCGTCGAACACCACCGCCGGTCCCTCGAAGGCCTGCGGATCATCCGGGTCGGACAGGTAGCGCTCGCGGAACGCGGGGCCGATGACGCTGGTCTTCATGATGGCGGCGTCGAAGAGATTCCCGCTCAGCACGATGAAGCCCGCGCGCGGCATCAGCGGTTGCTCGATCGGGCGGATGACTTTCTCGTCCTCGATGCGCGCGCCGCGACAGTTCTCCCCGATGCTGCGGCCATTCACGTTCAGGGCAGACTCGTGAATGAGACCGCGGCGCATCAGCTGATTGACCACCGCCGGGACCCCGCCCGCGCGGTAGAAATCCTCGCCCAGATATTCCCCCGCCGGTTGCAGGTTCACCAGCAGCGGCACCTCGAGTCCATGGGTCTGCCAGTCCTGAAGCGGCAGCGGTACGTTCATGTGCCGCGCGATCGCGGCCAGGTGGATCGGCGCGTTGGTCGAGCCGCCGATGGCGGAGTTGACGACGATGGCGTTGAGAAAGGCCTCCCGGGTGAGGATATCCGAAGGCTTGAGGTCCTCGTTGACCATCGCCACGATCCGCTTGCCGGTGTCGTAGGCGATCTCCTGGCGGTCGCGGTAGGGCGCCGGAACCGCTGCGGATCCGGGCAGCATCATGCCCAGGGTTTCCGCCAGCGAACTCATGGTGGTGGCGGTACCCATCGTGTTGCAATAACCGGTGGAGGGAGCGGAGGAAGCAACGAGCCTCACGAAGCCCTCATTGTCGATCTCCCCGGCCGCCAGCATCTGCCGCGCCTTCCACACGATGGTGCCGGAGCCGGTACGGCGACCCTGATGCCAGCCGTTGAGCATCGGTCCGACCGACAGCGCGATGGCCGGGATGTTGACCGTGGCCGCCGCCATCAGGCAGGCGGGCGTCGTCTTGTCGCACCCGGTCGTGAGCACCACGCCGTCGAGCGGGTAGCCGAACAGGACCTCCACGAGCCCGAGGTAGGCCAGATTGCGGTCCAGTCCGGCGGTCGGGCGCTTGCCGGTTTCCTGGATCGGGTGCACCGGAAACTCCAGCGCGATGCCGCCGGCCTCACGAATGCCCTCGCGGACGCGCTCGGCCAGCACCAGATGGTGGCGGTTGCAGGGAGACAGGTCCGAGCCGGTCTGGGCGATCCCGATGATCGGACGGCCGGAGCGCAGCTCCTGAAGGCTCAGGCCAAAATTCAGGTACCGCTCGAGATACAGGGACGTCATGTCGATGTTCTGCGGATTGTCGAACCAGGCGCGGCTGCGCAGAGGTCTGGGTGAGGCAGTCATCTGGATTCCGTCCGCTCAGGGGGCCACCGAAAGGCGCAGGATCATGCGGTGATGATAGGTCGAGCCCGGATCGAGCCGCGCGGACACAAAGCCCGGATGATTGGGGGCATCGGGAAATTTCTGCGGCTCCAGGGCGATGCCGTCGCCCATGCGGTACAGGTGACCGTGCTTGCCGACCAGAGTACCGTCGAGGAAATTCCCCGTGTAGACCTGCAGTCCCGGTTCCGTGGAGAACACCTCGAGCACCCGCCCCGAGAGCGGGTCCTCGAGCCGGGCGGCGAGTTTCGGCTCGGCGGTGAGGCCCGCATCCAGCGCAAAGTTGTGGTCATAGCCGCGCCCCACCACGATCTGCGCGTCCCGCCCGTCGCGGATGCCCTCACCGATGATCCGGCCGTGACTGAAATCGAATACGGAGCCTGCAACGGGCTGCAGATGTCCGGTGGGAATCAGGCCCGAATCGACCGGCGTGTAGTGGCTGGCCGGTATCGTGAGGCGCTGATCGAGGATCCCGTGGACGGATCCCTCGCCGGCCATGTTGAAGATCGAATGATTGGTGAGATTGATGATGGTCGGGGCATCGGTCGTTGCCGTGTAGTCGAGTGTCAACGCGCCTGATTCGTCCAGGGAGTAGGTCTGGGACACCTTCACGGTGCCCGGGTAGCCCTGATCGCCCGCCGGACTGGTGAGCGTCAGCACGACGCTGGCGACGGGCCCCTCCCGTACCGAGCTGATCTGCCACAGCTGCTTGTCGAAGCCCTTCGCACCGCCGTGCAGCGCGTTGGCCTTGTCGTTGCGCACCAGCTGATAGGCATGACCATCCAGCGTGAAGCGGCCGCCGCCGATGCGATTGGCAAAGCGGCCGATGGTGCCGCCCCAGTAGTTGGGGTGCTGCAGGTAGCCGCCGAGATCGTCGTATCCCAGGGCGACATCCGCCAGGCGCCCCTGGCGGTCCGGGGCCATCAGGCTCTGCAGCGTGGCGCCGTAACTGATGATGCGGGCACTCACGCCGTGTGCATTGCGCAGCGTCACCGCCTCGACGATCTGACCATCGGCAAGCTTGCCGAATCCGGCGCGCTGTGCGGTCGCGGCGGGAGTCAGGTGCGGCGCCAGCGCCAGCATCGCGCTGCAGAGGCCAACCGCACAGCGTCGCTGCCACTCGCCTTCGATCGGAAACTTCATGACAGTCGGCCCTCACATCCTTGAGTGACGGATATTCTACAGTCGGACAAACGGCACGGTGGCCCGAGCGGCTCGCCACTCAAGGCGTCTGGGCCCCCACGTCATTCAGGTAGAGCGAATACACCGAGGTGCTGGCGCAGATGAACAGCCGGTTCTTCTTCGCACCGCCGAAGGTCAGGTTGGCGACCGTTTCCGGCAGATGGATCTTCCCGATCAGGTCGCCATCGGGCGCGTAACAGCGAACCCCATCCTCGCGCGGGTCACCCCAGCCGTAGCTGCACCAGACGTTCCCGTCCAGGTCCGTGCGGACGCCGTCGGTGATGCCGGGCTGGAACTGCGCAAACACCCGACCGTTGCGCAACCGCCCGGCGTCCACGTCGAAGACCCGGATGTGCGACGGCCCGCCGAAGGCCAGGCCGCTGTCGATGACATAAAGCCGCTTCTCATCCGCAGAGAACGCCAGTCCATTGGGGCGCACGAAGTCATCCGCGACCACGGTGGCGGCACCGCTTGCGGGATCCAGCCGGTAGACGTTCGTGGGCAGTTCGAATTGCCGCTTGGCAGATGATTCGTAATTGCTCTGGATGCCGTAGCCCGGATCGGTGAACCAGATGGCGCCGTCGCGTGCCACCACGACATCGTTGGGGGAATTCAGGGGCTTGCCGCGATACGAGGCCATGAGGACGGTGACGGTGCCGTCGTGCTCGGTGCGGGTGACCCTTCTTGAGTCCTGCTCGCAGGTGATCAGCCGGCCTTCGTTGTCGCGGGTGTTGCCATTGGCGTAGTTCGAAGGCTGCCGGAAAACGCTGACGGCGCCATCCTCCTCGTTCCAGCGCATCATCCGGTTATTCGCGACGTCGCTCCAGATCAGGCAGCGCAGGTCCCGGAAATACACCGGACCCTCGCACCAGCGGCAGCCCCCGGCGATGCGCTCGATGGCGGCGTTGCCGAGGCTGTACGTGAAGCGCTTGTCGAGGACGTGGATGTCCGGATCCGGGTAGCGCGGCAGGTCTCCCCAGGTGCGCTGCGCCCGGGCGAACCGCGGTGCAGCGGCCGCGGCGGCCGCGATGACTCCCATGAAATGGCGTCTGTCCACAGGCCCTCCCGTTGTGCCGGCCTCCGACGAAATAGTATACAGTCAGACAAATACAAAAGCTGGAATGTGCCGGCTGGGAATCGACGCAGAGGGGATCTATGGACCGGGTCAGCAGCGTGCCGCCGCAAGCCTCCGCCGAAGCCGATGGACGCACCTATGCTGCTGCACTGCGGTTGCTGTCGAGCCTGTTCTTCATCTGGGGCTTCATCACCGTCATCAACAACACGCTGCTGCCACACCTCAGAAGCGTCTTCGATCTGGATTATCTGCAGACGACGTTGATCGAATCGGTGTGGTTCGTGGCTTACTTCGTGGCGTCCATCCCTGCGGCCAAGCTCATCGAGCGCATCGGCTACCGCGCCTCCCTCGTGACCGGACTGGTGATCATGGCGCTGGGCGCGCTCGGCATGATTCCGGCGGCGCGGCTGCCGTCCTACGGCATCACGCTGGCCGCGCTGTTCGTCATCGCCTGCGGCATCACCCTGCTGCAGGTGGCGGCCAATCCCTATGTTGCGGTGGTCGGACCGGTCCACAGCGCCTCCGCGCGCCTGAACTGGGTGCAGGCCTTCAACTCGCTCGGGACGACCCTGGCCCCGTTGTTCGGCGGCTATCTGATCCTCGGCCGTTCCACCTCCGGTACCACGCAGGAGGGCTCCGCGATTACGCTCGCGCAGCGTCTGGCCGACGCCCACGCGGTGCAGCTGCCCTACCTCATCGTGGCGCTGGTCCTGATCGGACTGGCCGTGACGATCGGCCGCTTCCACCTCCCGGACATGGGGGCGGCGACGCGACGCGCCTCCGCACACCTGCGCCACGGACACTCGTTGTGGCGGCACCGCAATCTCGTGCTCGGCGTGCCGGCGATCTTCATCTATCTGATCGCGGAAATCGGCGTGGCGAACCTGTTCATCAACTTCGTCTCCCAGCCGAACATCGCGAATCTGACGCACGAGCAGGCCTCACACTACCTGTTCCTCCTGTGGGGCGGGATGATGGTGGGACGGTTCCTCGGCAGTGTCATGATGCGACGCGCCCCCGCCAGGCACATCCTGGCGTTCTTCGCCATTGGCGCCTTTCTCACCATGCTGGGCGCGAGCCTCATCCAGGGTCCCGGAGCGATGGTGGCCCTGATCCTGGTCGGACTGTTCCACTCGATCATGTTCCCGACCATCTTCACTCTCGGCATCCGTGGACTGGGTCCGTTGACCGAGGAGGGCTCCGGATTGCTCATCATGGCCATCGCGGGCGGCGCACTCGTGATCGTGCAAGGCTGGCTCGCCGACCGCTTCGGTCTGCAGCACTCCTTTCTGCTCACGGCGGCGTGTGAGCTCTACGTGCTCTTCTATGCCCTGTGGGGCGCCCGCGTCTCACCCCCGGAAGCGGGCGGGGGCGAGGCCCTGGACGCCCGGGTCCAGCCGTAACAGCCCCCCCGCATGGGGCTGACGCGACAAGGCCTCGGGTGACAGCCCGGTTCGGGCGGTCGTGACGTAGAGGCTTTCGAGTGCCGGTCCGCCGAAGGTCGGGCAGGTGGGACGCTGCACCGGCAGCGCAATCTCGGCCACGACCTCCCCGGCGGGGGACAACCGGCGCAGGCACCAGCCGTCCCAGAAGGCCACCCAGACATGGTCGTGGGCGTCCACCGTCATCCCGTCCGGGTAGCCCTGGGCGCCGCCGAAGCGCGCGAACTCCCTCTCCGCAACCGAATCACCGGCCGCATCCAGCGTCACCGCGGTGATCCGCCCCTGGTAGGTATCCGCGGCCAGCATCGTGCCGTCGGCGAGGAAGCACGGGCCATTGGGCACCCAGAGATTGCTGCGCACCGCCGTGGCGCCGCGTTGCGCATCGAGTCGATAGAGGGATCCATGGGGGCCGCTGCCCTGGCCATCCATCGTGCCGGCCCAGAAGCGCCCGGCGCTGTCGACCTTGCCGTCATTGAAACGATTGCCGGCCCGCTCGGCGGGCGCGGCGAGGACTTCATCGATCCGCACCCGAAGACCGGCGCTCACGTGCAGGCGCACGAAACCCCGATCGCCGCACGCGAGCAGGGAGTCGTCCTCACACAGCGCGAGGGCCGTGAGGCGACACTGCAGGGATTGAACCCGGTTCACGCCCGAAGCGACGTGATGCGCGTGGAGGGCCGCCGAATCGATGTCCACCCACCAGATCACACCCCGAGCCGCGTCCCACAGCGGCCCCTCGCCGAGCAGCGCGCCTGAGCTGGCCACACAACTGATCTGCACCGGCGCCTCGCGGAGATTCGGGACGTTAAATTATACTGTCAGACAAATGAACCAGCCAACCATCATTACCGGCGCCGTCCTGATCGGCGCCGAAGAGCGCGTGGGTCGCAAGACCTTCACGGCCGTCAATCCGGCGAGCGGCGTGCCGGTGGGCCCGCCGATTCAGGAGGCCGATGCGCGGGATGTCGCGGATGCCTGCCGGCTCGCGGCCGAGGCATTTCCAGTATTCAGTGAAACGACCCCGCAGACCCGCGCGGTCTTCCTGGAGAGCATCGCCTCCGGGATCACGGCGCTGGGTGACGAGCTGATCGAGCGCGCGATGCTCGAGACCGGTCTGCCGCGGGGCAGGCTCGAGGGTGAACGGGCCCGCACCACGGGGCAACTGGACTACTTCGCCCGCATCGTTCGCACGGGCGCCTGGATCGACGCTACCCTTGACTCCGCGCAGCCGCAGCGCCTGCCTCAACCGCGGCCGCAACTGCGCAGACGACACGTGGGGCTCGGACCGGTGGTGGTATTCGGTGCCTCGAACTTTCCACTGGCGTTCTCGGTCGCTGGCGGCGATACGACCGCGGCCCTGGCTGCCGGCTGCCCGGTGGTCGTGAAGGGCCACCCCTCGCATCCCGGAACCGGCGAGCTGGTGGCCCGGGCGCTGCGAGCGGCCGTCTCCCGCTGTGGGCTGCCGATGGGCACCTTTTCCTATCTTCCGGGTGCCTCCCACGAGCTGGGAAGGGCTCTCGTCGAGGATCCGCGCATCCAGGCGGTCGGATTCACCGGCTCGCGCCGCGGCGGCCTGGCCCTGGTGCACGCGGCGGCGGGCAGGCCGACGCCGATCCCGGTGTATGCGGAGATGTCGAGCATCAATCCGGTGATCCTGTTTCCGGCCGCGGCGCGCGCCCGGGGCGCGGAGCTGGGCCGGGCCTACGTCGCCTCCCTGACACTCGGCGCGGGACAATTCTGCACCAACCCCGGGCTGGTGATCGTTCTGCAGGGCGCCGATAGCCAAGCCTTCATGAGCGCCGCCGCCGAGGCGGTGCGCGCCTGCCCGTCGCAGCCGATGCTGGCGGCGCACATCCATGAGTCATTCGATCAGGGTGTCGCGCAGGTCCGGGACCAGGCGGGCGTGACTCGGGAGGCCGTCGGCCCCGTCGGTCCGGGCCAGAACCAGGGGCGGGCCGTGCTGTTCTCGGTCGATGCTGCACAGTTCATGGCCAACCCCAGCCTCGCCCGGGAGGTATTCGGCCCCGCATCGCTCGTCGTCAAGGCGCAAGACGTCACGCAGATCGCGGCGCTGTTCGAGCATCTGGAGGGGCAGCTGACCACGACGGTGCTCTTCGATGAGGGCGACACCGACCTCGTCCGGCAGCTGCTGCCGAGCCTCGAGCGCAAAGCCGGCCGGATCCTCGCCAACGGCTGGCCGACCGGGGTGGAGGTGTGCGATGCGATGGTGCATGGGGGCCCCTACCCGGCCACGAGCGATATCCGCACCACCTCGGTGGGCGCCCTGGCGATGCAGCGTTTCCTGCGTCCGGTGTGCTATCAGAATTTCCCCGACAGCCTGCTGCCGGATGCACTGCGCACCGACAATCCGCTGCAGCTGGCGCGGCGCGTGGATGGAGTCCTGCAATGCTGTCCCTGATCCAGTATCGAACCGCGGGCGGCCTCCGAGGCATCGCCGCGATTCGCGACGGCGCGCCTCCGGTCACGGTGCCGGGCGTCGCGAGCACCCGCGAACTCGCGCACCTGGCGCTGGCGCGACACACCGATCTGGCGTCGCTGGTGGCGGCGCAGGGCACCGGGGAACCCCTGGATCTGCCGGCGGTGCAGTTACTGGCGCCCATTGACCACCCCGATCCGGCGCATGTGCTCCTGAGCGGTACGGGCCTGACCCACCTGGGCTCGGCCGAGGAGCGTGACCGGATGCACCGCGCCGCCGGCGACGCGCCGTCGCAATCGGATTCGATGAAGATGTTTCTCATGGGGGTCGAGGGCGGCAGACCCGCGCCCGGGGAGGTCGGGGCACAGCCCGAATGGTTCTTCAAGGGCGATGGTTCCTGCCTCGTGGCCCCCGGAGCTCCCCTGTGCGCCCCGGATTTCGCGCTGGATGCAGGCGAGGAACCGGAGATTGCCGGGGTTTACCTGATCGATGCGGCTGGCCGACCGGTGCGTCTGGGCTTTGCACTCGCCAATGAATTCTCGGATCACGTCACCGAACGCCGCAATTATCTGTGGCTGGCCCACTCCAAGCTGCGTCCCGCGGCGCTCGGGCCGGAGCTCCTGCTGGGCGAACTGCCGCGCCACGTGGCCGGTACCAGCCGCATCCTGCGCGACGGGCGGGTGATCTGGGAGAAGCCCTTCCTCACAGGCGAGGCCAATATGTCCCACAGCCTGAGGAATCTGGAACACCATCACTTCAAGTACGCGCAGTTCCGGCAGCCGGGCGACGTGCACGTGCACTGCTTTGGCACCGCCACGCTTTCCTTCAGCGACGGCGTGCAGGCGCAGACCGGTGATGTGTTCGAGATAAGCGCCGCGCCCTTCACGCTGGCGCTGCGCAATCCGCTGGGCCGCGCCCCCACGCCCGATGTGCCGGTGCGCCCGCTGTGAGCGGCGTCACGCGCGTCGCGGTGGTCGGGCTCGGCAAGATCGCGCAGGACCAGCATCTGCCGGCCATCGCCGGCTCGCGGCAGTTCGAGCTGGTGGCCGCGGCGAGCCCGGCGGGCGTGGCGCGGGGGGTGCCGGTATTCGAGGATGTCGAACAGCTCCTGGCTTCCCCGATCCGGATCGATGCCCTCGCACTGTGCCAGCCGCCGCAGTTCAGGTTTGCGGCCGCCGCCCGTGCGCTGCGGGCCGGCAAGCATGTGCTGCTGGAAAAGCCGCCGGGCGCAACCTGCCTTGAGGTAGAGGCCCTCGAGCGGCTCGCCGCCGAGGCCCGAACGACGCTGTTCTCGGCCTGGCACTCGCGCTTCGCGCCCGCCGTGCGGCCGGCCTGCGCGTGGCTTGCGACGCGGCACATCCGCAGTATCGAGATCCAGTGGCAGGAGGACGTCCGGCAGTGGCACCCGGGCCAGGAATGGATCTGGCAGCCTGGCGGGCTGGGGGTCTTCGACCCCGGGATCAATGCACTTTCGATCCTGACACGGCTGGTGTCGGAGCCCCTCCTCGTGCAGGGGGGCACGCTGGAGGTGCCCGGCAACCGCGCCGTGCCGATTGGCGCGCAGCTGCAGATGGCGACACTGTCCGGCATTCCGGTCAGCGCGACCTTCGACTGGCGGCAGCGCGGCGCGCCGCGCTGGGATATCACGGTGCTGACCGACGAGGCGACGCTGCGCCTGAGCGCAGGCGGCGCCACACTGCATATCGCGGATCGGCCGATCGAGGTGCCCGCGACGGACGAGTACCCGGCTGTCTACGAGCATTTCGCCGCACTGCTCGCCCAGGGAGCGAGCGATGTGGATGCATTGCCGCTGCGGCTCGTCGCGGATGCCTTCATGATCTGCTCGCAGCGTCCGGTCGCCCCGTTTTACGAGGATTCGTAGAACTTCGGACCGGGGGACTTGCCCGGACCAGTGGGGTGCCCCAGGATCCGCGCTGGCGGAGCGTCGCACCCGGAGCGTCTACGAAAGGCATGATCGTTCGCACACTGTCGGAGCGGGTCTTCGAGACGCTGCGCGACGACATCGTCGCCGGGCGGCTCGGCACGGGGACGCCGATACGTCAGGACGCGCTGGCCGCGAATCTCGGCGTGAGCAAGATTCCGGTGCGCGAGGCGCTCGCTCGCCTGGAACAGGTCGGACTGCTCACGAGCAGAACCAATCGCGGCTATGCGGTGCCGCCGATGTCACGGGCCCAGCTGGATGACATCTTTGCCTTGCGTCTGGCGGTCGAGCCGCGGGCGGCGGCCTATGCGGCCGGGGCCGCCGATGAGGCCGCGCGCAGATCGGCGGTCGCGGCGCTGGCGCGATTGAGCACTCTGCGGCGGGGCGACTCCGGACAGCTCGCCGCGGCCACCCGGGAATTTCATGCCGCACTGGTCGATGCCGGGAATCGACCCCTCGCGACCCAACTGGTATCGCGCCTGCTGATGCTGGCGGAGCGCTACCTGACAGCCTGTCTGCCGCGCTCCGCCCTGGGCGAGGGAGCCGCCCGGCACAATCAGGCGCTGCTCAAGGCCTGGCTCGCGCGCGACGCGCAGCGCGTGGAGCGACTGCTGACCCGTCAGCTCGAGGACACCATCGGGATACTCGGGCGGCGGTTCAAGGCCCCGCCTTGAGGCGGTTCTAGAACATGCCGTTGTCGTTCGCCGACTTCTGCGGAATGTCCTGGATGACATCCCAGTGCTCGACGACCTTGCCGTGCGCGACGCGGAAGATGTCCACGATCGCGCGGCCCGGCGTCCCGTCGTCGCGTGTCGAATGCACATGCAGGACGACCAGGTCCTTCTCGGCGATGACCTGGCGGATGTCCCCATGCTGGGTGGGGAACTTCGCTCTGAGGAATTCCACGAAGGCCTTCAGGCCCGCGGCGCCGTCACCTGCCGTGGGATTGTGCTGCCGATACTCCGGGCCGAGGAAGGTCACGGCCTTGGCGTAATCCTTCTCGTTGATGGCGGCATTGTAGAAGGCCACGACGAGTTGCTTGTTGGCCTCCAGCGTGCGATCCGCCGCCCGCGAATTGCCGGCGAAGGCCAGCAACGCAGCGCCGAGAAGGCATGCGGCCAACCCGCCACGAACCGCGAATGAGCCCGATCCGAATCGATGTAACCTCACGTTTCGCTCCCCCCCGAGATCCGTGCGCCGGCGAAGCGCGGCGCGGTGCCGTCCTCATGAGCATAGCAGAGGAAGACGTGATCCGCGGGCAGGAACTCCTCCCCGACAATCTTTTCGCCGATGATGAGCACTCGGGCGCCGACCGCCTTCGTGTGGCCGAATGCGACCGACTCGAGCCAGGCGATGCCGATGTGGACATTGGCGGCCG
>DATJPN010000177.1:0-34113 GCA_035506335.1 Steroidobacteraceae bacterium
CGGCGCCGGAAGGTCCTGGATGCCCGGGTCATGCGCCGCGGGCGCCGCGGCGCGCCCGGCCTGCGGCGCAACCGCGACCGCGTCCGCGGACACCGGCGGGGCAGTCCTCACGACGGGAGCCTGCGCGGCTGCCCCCCGTCGCAGGCTGATCTTCGTGCCGCCGATCTCCAGATCCAGTTCGTCAAAGCCGGATTGCTCGACCAGCCGCATGATTTCCGCAACGTCCGCGGCGGTCAGGGTCATCGACTACCTCCGAAAATCTTCAAAACGTGCAGGGTGGGATCCTCCACGGCGCGGCCTGCGGGTGCGGCCTCCCGGGCCGACCAGACGGTCTCCGGCCGGCTCTGCAGCAGCTGGATCGCGCCGCTGTGCCGGTCCACGGCCCACTCGATGTCCTGCGGCCGGCCGTAATGGCGCTCCACCTTGCGGCCGATCGTGCGCAGGGCCTGCAGTTCCTCATCGCTCAGGCTCGCGACCCGACGCTGCGCCTCCGGCACGGCGACACTCTCGATGCCGCCCTCTTCGCGGGGCACGTGCCGGATCTGCTTGTCGGAGATCTCGCGCACCGAGATCTCCCCGGTGATCTTGCCGATCACCCAGCGATCCGGCGTCACTTCCCCGCCGACGACGGCCGATCCGAGGCCCCATGACCCTTCGACGGCCATGACCGAGCGGTCGCCCGTGAGCGGGCTGCGCGTGAACATCACCCCGGCGCTGCGCGCATCGACCATGGTCTGCACGACCACGGCCATCGCGACATCGGATTCGGCGAACCCGTGCCGGCGCCGATAGGTCATCGACTCGACCGAATACAGGCTCCCCCAGCAGCTGCGCACCTTCTCCAGAGTCTGTTCGAGACTGCTCACCCACAGGTAGGTGTCCTGAAGCCCCGCAAAACTCGCATCGGCCGCATCCTCGGTGGTCGCGGAGGAGCGCACCGCGACGGCGCTACTGCGAGTCTCGTTGAGCCTGCGGTACGCACGCTCGATGGCATTCGCGATCTCTGCCGGCAAGGGCGCCGCCTCGATGCGTGCGCGCAGCCGCTCCGACACGGCGGTGACCTGCGCCAGATCCTCCGGATCCAGCTGCTCGACCAGCGCCCGGACCGGCGCCTCCTGCTCCGCAGATGCCAGGAACTGCTCGAAGGCCGTCGTCTTGACGACGAAGCCCGGCGGCACGGCGATGCCGGCACGCTCCAGTTCCCCGAGACTGCCGCCCTTGCCCCCGACATGCGGCCGGTCGGCAAGACTCAACTCGGCAAACCAGCCGACCAGACCCGAATCGTTCACCGGCACCTCGGAACCGCGTGCTACTGCAGGATGGTGACGATACCGCGTCCGCCATCGACCCGGATGCGCTGGCCATCCTTGATCCGGGAGGTACCGTTGCCGGTGCCCACCACGGCCGGCAGGCCGTATTCGCGCGCGACGATCGCGGCGTGGCTCATCGAGCCGCCGATGTCCGATACGGCCGCGGAAATCTTGCTGAAGACCGGCGCCCAGGTGGGGTTGGTGACCTGGCATACGAGGATGTCGCCCTTCTCGAGGCGCGAGATCTCCTCGACGCTGCGCACGATCCGCGCTGTTCCCTCGACCACGCCGCGGCAGGCGGCAAAGCCCTTGAGCTCGTTCGGATCCGCCTCGGCCCCCGACAGCCACGAATCGAGGGTCTCGCGGGTGATGCCCCACAGCATCACGATGGCCGGATCATCGATCACGTCCGGCACCTGGCCGAGCGCCGGCGGGGTCGCGTGTTTCGCCCATTCCCGGATTGCAGCGCGCCGCTCCGCGACGATCGCCGGCCAGCGGCCGGGCCCGCGGGGCGCAGAACCGTTGGACCATGCCGTCATCAGGTCGATGATCGCCGACTCGAGCTCGTAGTGCGTCAGCTGGAACACATCCTCCGCGTCCGGGAAGAATCCATGTTCGGCCAGCAGCGCGCCGAATTCGCGGATCTTGTTGAAGAACAGGTTGGTGTACCAGTGCTCGCAGTAGAACTTGTGTCCCTCCACGTAGGGGAACACCCGGTGCGCCAGCTTGATCATCTGGTCGTACGCCGCGCGCTCGTCCTCGGTCCCGAGCAGCTCGCGGTAGTCCTCGATCAGCTGCGTCCGTTCGGCCAGCAGCTTCTCGACCGGGCGATGCAGCGACTCGCCCGCCTTCACCCGCGCGATGTAGTCCGGGAGGCTGGCGAAGGGCATCGACAGGTCATCGTTCCAGGCGCGGTGGTAGTGATAGAAGCCGTCGCCGACGTTGATGTTGAACCAGGGATGCCGTGATACCTCCAGCTCCTTGAGCCACGCCGGCCCCGCCTCCCCGTCGGTGCGCAGCGTCTCCATGATCTGCGCGGCGGACAATTCCTTGCCGAAGTGCCCGTCGACGCCCAGTTCCACGGCGCAGCGCGCCAGGCGCCGCAGCTCATCGTCCGGCCGGAAGATCTCCGCCTCGATGCCCGCGACCATGCGCGCGATGGTCTGGTCGGTGATCTCCGGGAAGGCTTTCTTGCAGAAATCGAAGAACGTCAGGTAGGCGCCGTATCCGAGCAGCAGGAACTCGAAATGGTGGTGCCACATCCGGAAGTACCCCTCGAGGGTCTTCTGGTAGGTGTCGAGCAGCAGGTGGTTGGACGCCACGCCGATGCCGGCGTGGACATTCTCGAGGGGTTCGAGCTGCGGCAGGTGCGGGGCCGGCAGCGCCTGCGCCGATTCGATCAGCGCGCGCATCTTCTCGCGCCACTGATCGTAGAGGCGTTCCCAGTTGGCATAGTAGTAGAAGGCCCGCTGCTTGAACTCCTCCAGGCGCGCGGCGATCTGCTCGGGGTCGGTGACCGCGTTGCCGCCGATGTACACCCGACCGTTGATGATCCGGTGATCGATCCCGAGGGTCGTCGGCAGGCAGTGCACGCGGGTATTGGCGGACCCCAGTGCGCAATACGCCGCCTCGGCCGTCACCATGTCGAATGCCGACATCGGCTCCGGGAAGTGCATGGAGTTGTAGAACCAGAAGCGCTCATCGTCCGCGGCGTCGAACTGGGTGTAATACGGATAGGCCGCCTGGGCCCGCTCGGTGCCCGGCACCACCTTCAGCGAGCTCGGCAAGGGGAACTGCTTGGGTTTGGCTCGAATATCCATGGTTGTATCGTCCGTGCGCGAAATTGAATCACTGACGCAGCGCGCCAGCATGAGGCCGCGAAACCTGTGGCGCAATCATGACGACGGGCCTCACGCGGCCACCGGGAAGTTGCCTGTCATGGGCCTGAAGGCATCATGTTGCGTCGCAGCGAAGAGAGCGTACAGAACAGGCTCAGGGCCTTCGGGGAACGGATTGTTGCTGGCACCGCACGCCATCACCGGTTTGCTATGTGTTGAAAATACAAGACTATCTACCTGCTCTTGAAAGTTTTTCCGCCAGGTTGAGGTGTTGCAGCAACGCGCGCTGGCGTTTGCGCATACGGTAATGATATCTTTGCGGCGCCGACAAATCACATGGTCCATAGAGACCCAGAATTGGTCGGCGCGGAGCCTTCAGGGGGGCGGGCTCACGCCAATCATTGCGTGCCTCGTGCCGAGCCAGCCTCCCCTGCGGCGCCCGTTTGGGTCCGACCGCGGTCTTCCAATTTTTTATGGTGTTGGGGGCGCTATGAAGAGATCCGAATCCCGAAAATACGTGACCATTTCGACCGTGGTCGCCACGATCCTGGCTGCATCCGCTGCGCATGCGCAGGCGCAGTCGGCCGACCAGGGACCGGCGGCCGATACCGGTCAGCTGCAGGAGGTCACCGTCACGGCCCAGTTCCGCAAGGAAAACGTGCAGACCACGCCGCTGGCCATTACCGCGGTCAGCGCCGCGGATATCGCCGCGCGCGGCGAGACCAGCATCACCGAGATCTCCACCAACGCGCCCAGCGTACAGCTGAATCAGACATCGGCGGCGTTTGGACCGTCCATGTCCGCCTTCATCCGCGGCATCGGCCAGTCGGACCTGGATCCGGCGCTGGAGCCCGGCGTCGGCATCTACATCGACGATGTGTACTTCGGAACGCTCACTGGCTCGATCTTCGATCTGCTCGACCTGGATCGCGTCGAGGTGCTGCGCGGTCCGCAGGGCACCCTGGAGGGCATGAATTCGGAAGGCGGCGCGGTCAAGCTGTATTCGAAGAAGCCCGATGCCACGGAGAGCATGAGCTTCGACATGTTGGGCGGCAGCCGCAATCACATCGAATTGCGCGCCGGCACGAACTTCGCGATCACCGACAACCTGTTCATGCGCCTGTCCGCCGTCGGCGACCAGCAGGACGGCTACGTCACGCGCTACAACTTCCAGTGCAAGAACCCGAGCTTCACCGCGACGGCCATCAACACCAACGTTGAGGGCGATCCGCTGGTGACGGGCACGTACTCGACCCTGCAGGGGTTCCCGAACCAGTCCGCCAACTGCGTCCTGGGCAAGGAAGGCGGGACTGGATACGCGGCCGGCCGGCTGGCGCTGCGCTGGGTGGCCAGTGACAGCCTCGAGATGAACCTGATCGGCGATCTGTCGAACACCAATCAGGATCACCCGGCCGAGACGCTCGGCTACGCGGGTCCGGGGCCTCTGGTGGGCAATGCGTCCGCCCTGACCGCAGGTTCGCCCCTCGCCGGCGTCCCCACGACCACCCCGGGCTTCATTCTGCCGTACAACCAGAACCTGGTGCCCCAGATCCAGCCGGGAAGCTTCTACGCCTCGTACGCCAACTTCTGCCTGCCCGCGCCAAATCCGGTGGGCACCGTTCCGCCCTTCGGCACCAATGCGAACGAGCAGGCTTACTGCGTCGATCCGCGGCAGACCTCACACAACTGGGGTGCTTCGTGGACGACGGACTGGCAGATCGCGGACGGCCTGAGCTTCAAGAACATCACCGCCTTCCGCGGCTATACGGCCACCTGGGTACATGACAACGGCGTGTCCATCTTCCCGGTCGATCTGGGCGCCGAGGCCATGAGCCATCACCAGTTGAGCGAGGAGGCCCGCCTCTCGGGCAGCTACGGCAAGCTCCTCGACTGGACCTTCGGCGGCTACTTCTTCGATGAAAAATCCGTGTATTTCGGACACGAGGATCTGTGGTACGCCTATCTCTTCACGGGCCTGCAGGGCCTGCTGAACTTCTACCAGAACGATCCGATCCTCGCGCATGACGCCGCCGGGTTCCTGCACACCACCTGGCACCTGACGCCGAAACTGGACGCCATCCTGGGTGCCCGGTTCACGGAGCAGGAGAAGACCTACCACTACGTGCGTCTGTCCGATGACGGCACCGTTGGCGGCCCGGGTAATGGCGGAACGGCTCCGGCGAACGGGCTGATCTCCAAGTACCTGGCGACGCGCTGGGACTGGCGTGCGAACCTCGACTACCACTTCACCGACGATGCCATGGGGTACCTCCAGTACTCCACCGGGTTCAAGGGCGGTGGCGTGGACCCGCGGCCCTTCTATCCCGTGCAGGCCCAGCCGTTCAAGCCGGAGAGCCTCGCGACCTATGAGGTGGGATTGAAGACCAGCTGGTTCGACAACCACCTGCACGCGAACATCGACGGGTACTTCTCGCAGTACAGCAACATCCAGCTGAATCTGGCCAACTGCAGCCAGGTTCCGGCGGTGGCAGCGGCAAGTGAGGCGGCCGATTTCAACTACGGCTCCCCGTGCATCATGCCGTACAACGCCGGCTCCGCGCACCAGAAGGGCGTCGAGTTCGATTCGCAGGCACGCTTCGGCGGACTGCAGGTCGATGCCAACATCAGCTGGTTGAACTTCCACTACACCTATGTGAACCCGGGTGCGGGGGTTCCGATCGGCGACGTGACGCCTTACACGCCGGAATGGACCGCCAACGCCGGTATTCAGTACACGCTGCCCGTCGGCTCACGCGGCTCGATCACCGCGCGGCTCGATGGCAATACCCGCAGCGACATCTATACCAGCGCGCAGAACTCGCCCTATAACCGCACGGGTGGCTACACCCTGTACAACGCGCACCTGACCTGGGAGAACGCCAAGTCCAACTGGCAGACGATCCTCCAGGTCAAGAACCTGACCGCCAAGCGCTATTACTTCGCGCAGTTCGACCTGGTGGCCGACGGACAGGGTACGCAGGTCGACAATCCGGGCCCGCCGCTGGAAGTGGACCTGGAAGTCCGGCACAAGATGTAGAGTTCGGCTGAGAGAAGCCTGAAGCAAAGGCCGCTGTGACCCAGCGGCCTTTTTCTTTACCAGGGATGATCCTTGCCGTCGTTGTCGAGGAACCGGCCGCTGTCCTTGATGGTCAGTCCGTCGATGGTCCGGATCATCTTGCCGATGGCCTCCTCCGGGGGCACGAACCCCGGCAGCTTCTCGGGCCCGAAGCTCTCCACCTGCACCCCGCCGGGGTGGAACATCACCACCGTCACCCCCTCGTCCTTGAACTGCGCGGCGAGCAGGCGCATCGCGCTGTTCAACGCGGCCTTGCTGATCCGGTACCAGTAGTGATCCGGCACCGGTGAGCCATTTGGCATGAAGGGCGGCACGGACACGGAGCCCGCGGCGGAGCTGATCGCGACGATCTTCTTCTGCCGGCTCGCCCTGACGTTGCCGATGAAGGTTTCGCAGATCATCAGCGGGCCGGCGACGTTCGTGTGGATAAAGTCATCCAGCAGCCTGTAGTCCAGGGTGCCGAACATCTGGTTGGTATTGCCGCCGGGCTTGGAGAGCGGATCGGTTCTCACCAGGCCCGCGTTGTTCAGCAGGACATCGATCGGAACCCCTTGCAATTTTGCGCCGAGCGCCGCGATCTGCGCAGGGTCAGTCACGTCCATGCGCTCGACGCGCACCTTCGGGTATTGCCCGGCCAGCTTCGCGAGTTCCTCCGGCGTAGTCGTGCGACGGTGGGTCGCGATGACCGTCCAGCCGCGGGCGGCATACTCCTTGGCGAATTCCAGGCCGATGCCCTGGTTGGCACCGGTGATCAGCACCGTCTGCGCCGCGACAGTGCCGGCCGAGCCGATCAGGACGGACATCAGGGCCAAACGCGTCAGTAATCGTTTCATAGTCCGAGCTCGCTGAGTGATGGATGATCATCCGGGCGCCGGTTGCCGGACCAGAGCAGTTTTCGCTCACCGGCGGCGATCGGCGCGTCATTGATGCTGGCGATGCGGATGCGCATCAGGCCGTGCGCATCGAACTCCCAGTTCTCGTTGCCGTAGCTGCGATACCACTGGCCGGCATCATCGCGCCATTCGTAGGCAAAGCGCACGGCGATGCGGTCCTCGCGGAACGCCCACAGTTGCTTGACGAGCCGGTAGTCGAGTTCCCGGTCCCACTTGCGCCGCAGGAAGGCCTGGATCGCTTCGCGGCCCTCCAGGAACTCGACCCGATTGCGCCAGCGGCTGTCCGGCGTGTACGCGAGGGCCACCCGTGCCGGGTCGCGCGAGTTCCAGGCGTCCTCGGCCATGCGGACTTTCTGGGTCGCGCTCTCGAGGGTGAAGGGCGGCAGCGGCGGTCTGTCCATCATGACTCCTTGGGCTCAGGGCCGGGCCGGCGCAGCGTCCTACCCGAGCGCCAACGTGCGATGAGCGAGGGATTGCCCAGCAAGGCGGCAACGGCGACGTGCAGTTCGAGCCTCTCGTCGCTCAGCCCCTCGGCCTGCAGCGCGGCATCGACTCCCGACTCCAGCGCCAGCGCCACCTCCCGCAGCGCCTGCAGCGCGACCGTGCCGGAGGGCCGTGAGGGGTCCTGGAATGACTCCTCGCAACGCTCGCGGCTCAGGGAATGATAGGCCGCACAGGCGCCGGGCCGCACCGCATAGGCCGCGCACTCCCCGTCCACGAGAAAGGCGCAGGGCCGTCGCGGCACGGGCTTCGCCGCGGCGTATTCGCGCAGGCGCTCCCGTATCCGCCCGGCAGTGACCGCCGGAATCCGCGCCTGCAGGTGGCGGAACAGGGCGATGGCCTCGTGCGGCCGCACCATCACCCGCAGGTGGCAGCAGAAATTGCAGCCGGCACGGCAGGCCAGGGCCGCACCGCCCTCCTGAAGATGACGCGCGGCCTCGCCGAGCAGATCATCGAGCCGCGCTGCGAGGGCGACGCAGGCATCCACGTCGGTACTGCGGCCCAGGGTGTCGCGGACCGCCTGCGCCGCAAACTGCTGCACCGAAGACAAGCGTGCTACTTGGCGCCAGGCTGGTCGAACAGTTCCAGGAACACCCCGGTATCGGGGTCGCGGATCATCACTTCGCGGGTGCCGCTGCGCAGGGTCATGATGCCCGGCTTCGACACCAGCGTGGCACCGGCCGCGAGCACCTGCGGCAGTGCCGTATCGAGATCCGGCACCTGGATGCCGATGTAGCCGACTCCCGAGTCGGTGATGCGCGGCGGGTGCACCGGCTTCTTGCGGTTCTGGAACTCCACGAGCTCCAGGTTCATGTGCAGGGCCGGCGCGATCTGCTGCGGGAACGACACATTGAAGAACCGCAGCACATTGCCGTGCCCACCCACCGCCGAATCATAGAAATCGCCCTTGAGCCACGGCGAGGCGGTCTGCGGCCAGATGCCGCCGAGCGTGCCGCTGTAGAAGGCCTTGCCCTTGTCCGAATCCAGGATCACGAGACCCAGGTGGTTGACGCCCGGCAGCCACGCCGGCTGCGCCGGCCGACCGTTCTGCGCAGGTATCGCCGGGCGCTGGGCGATGAGTTCGATGTCCAGCCCGTCGGGGTCGGTCATGTAGGCGAGCATGCCCCTGGTCTGGCCCGGCGGTGCGATCAGTTTGCCGCCCCAGGAGCGCGCATGCAGCATTCCGGCGGCCTGCAGATTCGCCCAGACCTGGTCCGCGTCGGGAACGACCAGGCCGAAGTGCGTGACCCCCGGGTCCCAGGCGGTGTGCCGGCTGCGGTCCGTGCGCCGGATGCCCTTCACCTCGCGCAGATACACGACGAAGTGCTGGCCCGAGTCGGCGTTCACGACGTACATCTTGGCCATGCGCGTAGTGATGCCCTTTACCCCGTACAGGCCCTCGACCAGCGGATCGGTGCGCCACACCGGATCTACCAGCGGATCCTGCGTGAACCCGATCATCCTGTAGAACGCCACGGAGCGGTCCAGGTCCTTCACCACGCGGCCCACGAATCCGAGCCGCGCACCCTGCCAGGCCGCAGTCGGCGGCGCGACGGCCTGCGCCCGGGCCACGGAGGATGTCGCGGCCATGAGCACGGCGGCCAGCGACGCGGCGGCAACCGCAAATCTCTTCATGGTGAGACCCTCAGCTTGCGGGCGAGAACACCCACGTGACCATACGGAAGTGACCCGGGGCCTCGGCGGCCAGGGCGGCGCTGAAGACCTCCCCGGGCAGGACGCGCGAGCGCAGGTGTGCGCCGGAGGCGAGAGACCGGCCCAGTGCCTGCGCCCACGACTGCGGCGGCGCGAGCCCCATCAACGATGTCAGCAGATCCGGATGTGCCGTGACGCGGTGCTCGATGCGCATCGGCTCGAGCGGCAGATGCTCGGCATGGAAGACGCCCCGGTAGCCCACCTCGGCGGCGGCGCTGCGCATGACCACGTAATCCATCCAGGTCGTCAGCCCCGCGATCGACCCGCCGCCGGCCAGCACTTCCCGGCGCAGGCCCGTGTACCAGTGATGACACAGGTCATCCAGGGCATTGATCGGGTGGATGCGCGAGCCCCTCACCCCGCCGGCGAACGCAGCCGACTCGCGCAGACGCTGATCGACCACCACGTGGGCAATGGCCGCGGGTCGCGCGAGCGGTACGCCCAGTGCGCTCACGCCCGCGATGGCCGCGGCACCCGTCAGCACGCCTCGCCGGGTCATCGTTCCGCTCATGTTGCGCCGCGCCCTAGTCCATGACAGCTGTGTTAACTTACCAGAGCAGCACAGACGGCTCAACGAGCCGGACAAGAAGCAGCGGGGGGGCAGGATGGCCGATCCAATCTATCCACCGGGCGTTTCGGCGCGCCAGTTTGATCGGGCCATGGCCGAGTTCGCGGGCGTCCTCGGGCGCGACTGGGTGCTGACCGGTGATTCCGACCGCGACTCCTACGCGGACTTCTTTTCCTTCGATGCCCGCCGGCACCTGGCCGCGGGCGCCCTGGCACCCATCACCACCGAGCAGGTGCGCGAGGTGGTGCGCATCGCCGGCAAGCATCGCATCGCGTTGTGGCCCATCAGTCGCGGCAAGAACCTGGGATACGGCGCGGCCGCGCCGCTGCTCAGCGGCTCGATGGTGCTTGACCTGTCGCGCATGAAGAAGATCGAAGTGGACGTGGACAACGGCACCGTGCTGATCGAGCCCGGTGTGGGCTTTTACGACCTCTACGACCACCTGCAGAGCAACAACATCCCGCTGTGGCTGTCGGTACCCGGCAACAGCTGGGGCTCGGTGGCTGGCAACGCCCTGGACCGCGGCGTCGGCTACACCACCTACGGCGACCACACCTCCCGGATCTGCGGCCTGGAAGTCGTGCTCCCGGATGGTGACCTGGTGCGCACCGGCATGGGCGCGATGAGCGGCGCGCCGACCTGGCAGCTGTACCGCTACGGGTTCGGACCGGCCTGGGACCAGATGTTCGTGCAGTCCAACTTCGGCATCGTCACGAAGATGGGACTGTGGCTGATGCCCGAGCCGGAGTCGCTGCGCGGGTTCGACATGGAGTTCGACAAGCCCGAGGACCTGGAATGGCTGGTCGACGTGGTCGCACCCCTGCGCCGCAGCGGCACCCTGCAGCAGTCGCCCTCGATCGGCAACTGGCTGCGCGCGGCGGCCGTCCTGACCACGCGCAAGGAGTGGCATGACAAGCCCGGGGCCCTGCCGGACAGCGTCATCGACGCCATCCGCAAGCGCTTCAACATCGGCTGGTGGAGCATCAGCATGCGCTTCTACGGCGACGCGGAGGTCACCGCGGCATCGGAGAAGGCGGCCTTGAGGGCATTTGCCGGGCGGCCGGTGCTCAGCCAGAAGAATGCCCAGTGGAGACGCGGCGAGCCGCGCGAGCAGACGGCGTGGGCCGGAGTGCCCCTCACCTACGCGCTGCAGAACGTCAACTGGCATGGCGGCCGCGGCGGGCACATCGGTTTCTCGCCGGTGATGCCGGCCAACGGCCGGCTCGCGCTCGAACAGTTTCACCGCACCTACTCCCGCTACCAGGAATACGGCATGGACTATCACGCGTCCTTCGCCTTCGGCGAGCGGCACCTCACCAACGTCAACCAGGTGCTGTTCGACAAGGACAACGCGGCGATGCTGGGGCAGGTGCAGAAGTTCTTCCGCGCACTGGTGAGCGATGCCAGCGCGCAGCATTACGGCGAGTACCGCACCCATATCGAATTCATGGATCTGGTCGCGGACAGCTACGATTTCAACCAGGGGGCGCTGCGCCGCCTGAACGAGCGGGTGAAGAATGCGCTGGATCCGCACGGCATCCTGGCGCCGGGCAAGAGCGGCATCTGGCCGGCGGCCTATGCGCGGGAGCGTGGCAATGGCTGAGCCGCTTTCCCCGGCAACGCCGCGCGCCCGCTGCGTGGCCGGCGTCATCGCCCTCATCGTGGCCATCGCGGCCGGCGAGGCCTGTGCCACCGATGCGCCACCGGTCGGTGCGCCGGCGGCCGGCCCCGGACGCGACCTGTTCGCCGAGAAGTGCGGCATGTGCCACCGCAGCACCGGCATGGGCACCGGCCTGCTGTCGCGCCGCTATCCGAAGGGGCAGGAGCAGCTGGAGACCCGCACCAATCTCAGCGCGGCCTTCGTGACCACCGTGGTGCGGCACGGCCTGGTCAACATGCCGGCCCTGTCACGCGCCGAGGTCAGCGACGCACAGCTCGCCACCGTCGCCGCGTATCTGTCCCGCGGCAATCCCTGACCCACCGACGATGGCCGACAGGTTCATGAAGCAGGGCGGCTGGCCGAGCCTCATCCTCATCTATCTCTACGGCGTGGTGAGCGCCGCCTCGCTGACCAAGGCCATTCCGCTGCAGGCCCACATTGCCGGCCTGCCGGGCGGCAGGGCGAGCCTGGTCGGCCTGTTCATTTCATTGATGGCGATCCTGCCGGCGATCTTCGGCACCGCATCGGGCGCCGTCATCGATCATCTGGGCGCGCGCCCTGCCCTGATCCTGGCCGCGCTGGTCGGCGCGCTGGTGAACGGGCTGTACTGCCTGGCCGGAAGCTTCATGCCCTTCGAGGTGATCCGGGTCGCCGAAGGCGCCGTTCCGCTGCTGGTCTACGCGGCCGCCCCGTCGCTGATGATCGCGACTGCCGCGCCGCAGCGGCGCAGTGCCGCGATGGCCCTGTGGTCCAGCTACACGCCGGTGGGCACTTCGCTCGGCCTGTTGATCGCAGCGGCCTTTGCCACCGGTAAGCAGTGGCACCAGGCCTACCTGGTACATGGGGCGATCTTCGTGCTGCTGGCCATCCTCGGTCTGGCCTTGCCCAGGCCGGAAGCGTCGCCACCGGCCGCCGCGCGTCCACGCCGATCCGTCCTGGCGCTGCTCAGGTCCCGGGAGGGCATCGCCCCGCTGCGCCTGGCCGGCTCGTTCGGCGTGCTGATCCTGCTCGGCCTCGGGGTGAGCGTGGTGATGCCGCCGTCCCTGTCCCGACACTATGGCATCAGCATCGGCGCCGCTTCGAGCCTGCTGGCGGTGACCAATGTCGTGATGATCCTGGGCAGCACCCTGAGCGGCGTCTTCCTGACGCGCGGTGTCCAGCCTGGCACGCTGTTCGGCGTCCTGGCGGTGGTGGGTACGCTGGCCGGCTGCGGATTGTTCGCGCCCTGGACCCAGATGGGGCTGACGCTCGCGTCGCTCGTGGCCTGGGTGATCTGTACCGGGGCCGCCATGGCCGTCCTGGCATCACTGCTGCCGAAGGTCGCCGGCGCCGAGCATCGCGCCTCGACCGCGGGACTGCTCAGTCAGACCGGCGCCCTGACGACTTTCGTCACCGCGCCGTTGTGGCTCGCGGTGATGGCGTTCGATCAATGGCTCGCCCTCGCGCTGATCATCCTCATCGGCTGGGGACTGAGCACGGTGCTGCTGCCCGCACAGACCCGCGCCTCCTCCAGCCCCAATCCCGCAGGTGAGTCCCGTGCATAATTTTCCCCGTCCGGCCACCGCCACCGTCTCCTGCGACCGGACGCCGGTTCCGGGCGCCTGCCCCGAATGCGCGGCGCAGTGCCTCGCCAGCTACCGGGTCATGAGTGAAGGCGGCTGGTGGCTGGTCGTCAAGTGCGGTCGGTGCCTGCATTCGGTCTCGCGCGAACCCGGGCCGATGCTGGGTGCATTCGTGCCGCTCGGAGCCCCGTAGATGGGCCGCACGCTGCTCAGCGTCGATGTCGGGGGCACCTTCACCGACGTGGTCATGGTCCGCGACGGGGAGATCCACGTCACCAAGGTTCCCGGCAATGCCGCAGCCACGCACCTGCCCGTGATCGAAGGCGCGCGCCGCCTCGGGGTCCGCGACGCCAGCGTCTTCAACCATGCGAGCACGCAGGGATTGAACGCCGTCCTCACGCGCTGCCTGCCGAAGGTCGGCTTCCTGACCACGCAGGGACATCGCGACATGCTCGACGCGGGTCGCTGCATGCGGCCCATGGACAACCAGACCGACGCGCGCTGGCACCGCTCCTTCGGCGATGCGGCGCGACCGCTGGTGCGCCGGTATCTGCGCCGGGGCGTCCACGAGCGCATGCTCGCGAGCGGCGAGGTGCTGATCGCCCTCGATGAATCCCAGGCGCGCGCCGAACTCACGATGCTCAGGCGCTGCGGCATCGAGGGGCTCGCGATCTGCCTGATCAACAGCTTCGTGAATCCGGCGCACGAGGAGCGGCTGCTGGCCCTCGCCCGGGAGGTGTTCGGCGCGAAGTTCCCGGTATCGGCCTCCTTCCAGGTGGGACCGCGTGCCAAGGAATATGCGCGCGCCTCCACCACCGTCATCGACGTGATGATGAAGCTGATCTATGAGGACTACGCGCAGGAGCTCGATTCACAGCTGCGCGCGAACGGGTTCGCCGGCAACTTGAACTTCGCCGACTGCACGGCCGCGCTGATTCCCTGGCGCGATGCCGTCACGGCTCCCCACCGCATCCTCTTCGCCGGGCCCGCCGCGGGCGCCGCCGCCTGCTGCGGCCTCGGAGCGGCCATCGGCGACGGCAATCTCATCGGCTGCGATGTCGGGGGCACCTCGACCGATGTCACCGTCATCGTCGATGGCGCAGCCTTCATCAACGACAGCTTCGCGATCGAACACGACCTGCTGGTCAACACACTCTCCACCGAGGTCGCGAGCGTCGGGGCCGGTGGCGGCAGCATCGTGTCGGTATCGGCATCGGGCGACCTGCGCGTCGGCCCGCACAGCGCGGGCGCGACGCCCGGACCGGCCTGCTACGGACGCGGCGGCACGCGCCCGACGGTCACCGATGCCTGCCTGCTGATGGGGATACTGGACCCGCAAGCCTTCGCGGACGGCCAGATACGGCTCGATGAAGCGGCGGCAGCCCGGGCCTTCGACTCGTTGGAGTGCCGAATGTCGCCCGAGGAGCGGGTGCGCTTCGCCTGGAAGATCGCCCTCAACAACATCGCCGAGGAAATCTCCCGTTGTGCCCTGCGCCATGGGCTCGATACCCGGGACTTCAGCCTGATGGCCTTCGGCGCGGCCGGCCCGATGCTGCTCGCCGGCGTGCTCGAACAGGTCAGGGCGCGGCGGCTGATCGTGCCGCCGCATCCGGGCCTGTTTTCCGCCATCGGGCTGCTGTCCACGGATTTCGTCTATGCGAACAGTCGCAGCCAGTACCGGATGCTCACCCCGGATGCGGGCCCGCAGATCGAAGCGATATTCGCCTCCCTGGAGGCCGAACTGCGCGCACGGCTGGGCGTCGAGGCCGCCGCCGGCGAACTCACGATCCGCCGCAGCTTCGATGGCCGGCTCGCCGGACAGAGCTGGGAGACGCCCTTCATCAACGTCGATGCAGCGGCGCTCAAGGCGAGCGGGCCCGCGGCCCTCATCGAGGAGTTCCATGCCGAGTACGAACGGCGCAACGGCGTGAGTTTCCCGCAGATCCCGGTCCAGGCCGTGACCTGGCGGGTACAGATGATCGTGCCGACCGAGAAGCTGACATGGCGGCCGCTGCCCACCGCAACGGGCAAGCCCGTGCCGATCGGCGAGCGCGTGCTGCGCCACCTCGCACCCGGCGACATCCCGGCGCCGGTCTACCCGCGCGCGGCGCTCGGCGCCGGCGCCACGGTGGCGGGCCCGGCGCTGATCGTCGAACCCCTGGCCACCACGCTCGTCCTTCCGGGACAGAGGGCGCAGATCGGCGCCGTGGGTGAGATCGTGATCGGGCAGACCCCATGAGCACGCCCCTGTTGCGCGACCTGGACAGCGCCGCCTTCACCGCGACCTACGGCTGCAGCCGATTCGACGCCACGGTGCTCGGCAACCGCTTCCGCTACCTGCTGGACCACGTCAGTGAGCGGCTGCTGGCCTGCGCGTTCTCGCCGGTCCTGAAGGACTTCTACGACTTCGCGGCGACCCTCACCGGCCCGCCGCAGATCGGCTATCCGACACCGGTGGTCAGCAAGTCGCAGCTCGCATTCACGGGCACGATGACCGAGTCGGTCCGCAACACCATCGAGGAGTATGGCGTCGGGCGGCTGGAACCCGGTGACGTGATCATCGCCAATGATCCGTACCGCACCGGAACACATGTCAATGACATGCTGTTCATCCGTCCCGTGTTCCACGGCGGGCGGCTGTGTGGCTTCATCAACCTCAAGGCGCATCAGCTGGACATGGGCGGCTCGGTCGCGGGCGGCTTCTCCGCCCACAAGTTCAGCGTCTACGAAAACGGCCTGGTGCTCTCGCCGCGGGCGCTCGTGAAGGCGGGCCGGCCCGTCAACGAGACCTGGACGCTGATCTTCGACAATGCGCGCTTCGGCGAGCTGTTGCGGCTGGACATGCAGACCATCATCGCGTGCCTGGCGCTGGGCGAATCACTGCTGCAGGACAGCTTCGCGCGCTATGGGGCCGAGGCGGTCCTCGGGGCCATGCGCTACGTGGTCGACGCCGACGCCGAACGCATGGCGGAGGCGATCGCGACGCTGCCCGACGGGCAGTGGCACGGCGCAGCCCTGGTCGATTGCGACGCGGTGGATGACAGCGAGGAATATCCCATTCGCTGCACCATCCGCAAGCACGGGTCGCGCCTCGAGGTCGACCTGTCCGGCACGGCGCGCCAGGCCCGCGGCGCCATCAACGGCACGTACCTCGACGCCAAGACCACGGTCGGCATTGCCCTGAAGTACCTGCTGGATCCCGGTGGCGCGTTCACGTCGGGCTGCTATCGCCCCATCGACATCCTGATCCCGGACGGAGCCATTCTTTCGGCGCTGCCGCCCGAAGGTGTCGTATTCGCCTACGGGGAATCGACCAACGCCCTGCTGATTGCGATCTTCGCGGCACTCGCCGAACCTCTGGGCAGGCGTGCCGTCGGCGGCGACATCAGTGCACCGAATCTGCACAGCGCGGTCGGCCGCCGTCCCGACGGCTCGCCCTGGGTATCGATCGTGGCCGGCGGCCAGCATGGCCCCTGGGGTGCCACCGATGCGGGTGATGCCGACAGCTACTGCAGCTTCTACCAGGTCAACGGCATGGACACGCCCATCGAGGCGCACGAGGCGGAGATTCCCGTGGTGTTTCTGCGGCGCGACTATGTGACCGACTCACCCGGCGCCGGCACCCATCGCGGCGGCGCCGCGGTGTGCAAGGACACCTACTGGCTCGCGCCCGTCGAGCATCACCTGTTCACGCTGCGCTTCAAGCAGAGCACCGGCATCGGTGTGTACGGCGGCCGTGACGGCACCACCGGCGGGGTGTGGCTGTGGCCACCCGGCGCACCGGACCAGCCCGTGCGCATCCATGGCGTCGGTACCGGAGATTTCGCGCAAAGCATCGGCGTCGCCGGGCGCCTCGACCCGGCCACCCATGCCCCCCGCAAGGATGCTCCCTGGGTGTACTTCGGGCGCCAGCGCTGGCACACCGAGCCATTCGCGACCCTGCGGCACATGACCAACTCCGGCGGCGGTTGGGGCGATCCGCTGCAACGACCGGTCACCCGGGTGCTCGAGGACGTGCGCGATGGCTATATCTCGATCGCCGGCGCCGCCAGCGCCTATGCCGTCGTCATCGAGGGCGATCCGGAACGGGATCCGGAAGGCCTGAAGGTGGACGAGGCCGCAACTCAGGCTCTGCGCGAGCGCGCCCGTTCGCAGCGCTGACGATCCCGCTCCGCCGCGTAGGTTGTCTTCCCGAGGATCATGCGGCCCATCATCTCGCGCGCCTGCGACACCGGAACATCCGTCGGCACCGAGGCGACGATGGCCTCGCCGCGGGCCGCGAACTCGGGCGCGAACTCCGGCGTGGTGAGCACGTACAGGTCATTGTTGCGCACGGCGCGCAGCACGCGCTGACCGGCATCCAGCGGATCCATGGCCGGCGAGACGCCGTGCGACTCGCTCATGGCCTTCTGCATCTGCGCCATCATGGCCGGATCGAGCTTGAACCCGGGATCGACCTTCGGCGCCGCCGCCTGGCCGCCCGGGCGATTGCGCGCGGAGCTGCCGATATTGGTATTGACGATACCGGGGCAGAAGACCGTCACGCCGACGTTGGTGTCCGCAAGCTCGGCGCGCAGCGCCTCCATCATGCCCACCACGGCGAATTTGGAGGCGGTATAGACGCCGGCCGGCGCGTGCCCCAGCAGTCCCGCCAGCGATGACACGGACACGATCTGGCCGCCTTCGTTCTGCGCCTGGATCCGCGGCAGGAAGCAACGCACGCCGTTGAAGACTCCGCCTGCGTTGACGCTCATCGCCCAGTCCCAGTCCTCATAGGTCGCGTGCGAGAGGCCGCCGATGACGCCGACCCCCGCATTGTTGACCAGGACATGCACCTTGCCGAAGACCTCGAGAGTCTCGGCCGCCGCCTTTTCCATGCCCGCCCGGTCGGTCACATCCAGACTGATGGCATGCACCCGGTCCGCGGCGCCCTGCAGCAGCTTCATGGCCTCGTCCAGGTGCGAGCGTGTCCGGTAGGTGATCACCACCTTCATGCCCGCGTCGGTAAAGGCCCTGGCTATACCTAAGCCAATGCCGCTGTCGCCGCCGGTGATGAAGGCAACCTTCCCGGCCACGTCGCGCATGGGCGTCGGTACCGAAGGGCAGCTCGCGGGCGTCTCGGATGCGGCCGCGACCGATCGTTGCGCGCCCACCAGCCCCGCAGCGGTCGCGAGCGCCGCCGTACCCAGGAAGCCGCGGCGGGCGCGGCCATCAGGTGTCAATCCGTTCTTGTTTCGCATGGCGTCTCCGGGTGTGTTGCCCCGCACCTCAACACAGGGCCTGCGGTGGGTCAATCTCGGCTATGGCGCCACAGTCCTTTGAATCACCGGTAGGTGACGGTTCTTCGGACAATGAGGCACACTGCCGGTGCGGAAATCCGCTCAGTTGCGAAACCAACAAGGCAGGCCAATCATGAAGGAAATTCCCCGGCAGCCCCTCGAGGGCAAACCCCGGATTCTCGACCGCTTCGCGGCCGAACGCCGGCGCTTCCTGGCAGAGGGAGCCTTGTACGGTGCCGGCGGCATCCTCGTCGGACTGGGGCTGAGCCATTACGCCCGCGCGCAAGGTGCCCCGCCGGCCGGCGGCAGCGCACCCTTCGTCCGCCCGCCCCCGCCGCCGGAGCCGGCCTTTGCGCAACGGGCGCCCCTGCGCGACCTGAAGGGCAAGGTCGCGTACATCACTGCCTCCTCGGACGGCATCGGGCTGGGCATCGCCCGCGCGGCCTCAGCGGCGGGCATGAAGGTGTGCATCGGCTATCGCAACGAGGAGCGTCTGAAGGCCGCGCTGCCCCTGTTCAAGAAGGGCAACGCCGGCGTCCTGCCGATCAAGCACGATGTGACGGACCGCGACGCCTGGGCCCGGGTGCTGCAGACCATCAACAGCCGGTTCGGCAACCTGCACCTGGTGGTCAACAACGCCGGCATCAAGACCTGGACCAGGGCCAGCACCGTATCGGCCAAGGACTGGGATGAGGCCGTGGCGGTCAACTACACGGCCACCTACGACAGCGTCGCGGTGTGCCTGCCGCACATGCTGCAGCACGGCGAGGGCGGGCACTTCGTGGTCACTTCCTCCATGAGCGGCCTGCTGCCCGGCGGACCGTTGGGGGTCTACACGGCCACCAAGATCGCGGCCGTCGGCCTGATCGAAGCGCTGCGGGTCGAGCTGGAGGGCACGACGGTCGGCACGTCGGCGTTCTGCCCGGGCGGCGTCAACACCGACAACTACCTCGGCAGCGGTGAGACCAATCCTTATCTCGCACGGCTCGCGGCCGCCCGGCCCGCGGGCGCCCCGGCGCGGCCGAACACCGGACCGCCGCCCGGCATGGACCCGATCGAGGCCGGCGAGCGGGTGCTGAACGGCGTCATCCACAATGACCTCTTCATCCTCACCCACCCGGAGTACATGCCGGGAACCCGGCAGCGCTTCGACGCCATGCTGGAGTCCGAGCCCAAGGAAGACATACCGCCGAATCCCGACCGGGTACGCGGCGAAACCCGGGTGCTGACCTGCGGAATCTACCGGCGCGAGATCGCGCACCGGAGCGAGAAACGCAAGTCCTACCGCAGCGTCACGCTCGACACCTGACAGGCCCATCATGGACGGATCCAGCATGAAAACCCGCAACTCCACACCCGAAGTCGCAGCTGCCGGCGAGCGCTTGGCGCCTGCGCCGGACCGCCGCGACTTCCTCGGCACCACCTTGGGAATCGGCACCGGCACGCTGCTGGCGGGCCTTGGGTTGGCGCGATACGCCGCGGCGCAGAGCTCGGCGCCGGCGGCTCCGGCAGTGGGCCCCGGCGGGCTGTCCCGGCCTCCCGAGCCGACCGTTTCGCAGCCGCCGCCGCTGAAGGATCTCAAGGGCAAGGTGGCCTATGTCACCGCGGCATCCGACGGCATCGGCTTAGGCATCGCGCGCGCAGCCTCCAATGCCGGCATGAAGGTCGTGATCGGCTACCGCAACGAAGAGCGGCTCAAGGCGGCACTGCCGCTGTTCAAGCCCGGCAATGCCGGAGTGATGGCGTTCAAGCACGACGTGACCGACCGCGACGGCTGGAAGGCCATGCTCGAGGCCGTCAAGGCGAAGTTCGGCAAGCTGCACCTGGTGGTCAACAACGCGGGCATCAAGACGCTGCGCCAGGCGAGCCAGGCGAAGTTCGACGAATGGGACAACGCCGTGGCCGTGAATTTCACGGCCATCTACAACAGCGTCGCGGCCTGCCTGCCGCACATGCTCGAGCATGGCGAGGGCGGCCACTTCGTCACCACCGCCTCCATGGGCGGGCTGCTGCCGGGCGTCAACGCCGGCGTGTACACCTCGACGAAGATCGCGGCGGTGGGCCTGATGGAAGCGCTGCGCGTCGAGCTCGAATCCACCAATATCGGGACCGGGGTGTTCTGTCCGGGTGGCGTCAACACCGACAACTACGTCGGGATGGACCAGCCGAATCCCTTCCGCAAGCCGCCGCCGGGGATGTCCCCGGCGATCCTGGCGCGCATGGCGGCCACCTCCATGAGCCCGCTCGAAGCCGGCGAACGCGTCATGAACGGTGTCGTGAACAACGACCTGTTCATTCTCAGCCACCCGGAATTCGCACCCGGCATGAAGGAGCGGTTTGACGCTATCATGGCCTCCACGCCCGCCGTCGAGACGCCCATCCCGCCGGCGCGCAGTGCCTATGAGCGCGGCGTTCTCACCTGCGGCATCTACCCACGCGAGATCGCCCACCGCAGGACCAAGCGCAGCAGTTACCGCACCGCCTAGAGGAACACGGATGGCGCAGGACCAGTCCGACTGGATCACGATTCGCTCGACTGGCCTGTCTGCCACCATCGACCCGCAGGGGGCGCAGCTGTCGCTGCTGCGGGATGCGGCCGAGCGCGATCTGCTCTGGCGCGGTGATCCGGCGGTGTGGGCGGGACGCGCGCCCATCCTGTTCCCCATCGTCGGGATGCTCGTGGACGGACAGTACCGAAGCGGTGGCCGGCGCTTCGCGCTGGCGCGCCACGGCTTCGCGCGACTGCGGCGCTTCGAGGTGGCGGAAACCGGTCCGGCCAGTGCGACCTTCCGGCTCTCGGCCGATGCGCAGACGCGGGCCCTGTACCCTTTTGAATTCGAACTGGACGTGAACTTCGCCGTCGAGGAGGCGACGCTGGCGTTGACCGCCTGGATCCGCAATCGCGGGGATGGCGAGATGCCAGCGAGCCTCGGATTTCACCCGGCCTTCGCCTGGCCGCTGCCCTTCGGCGAGGATCGCGCCGCGCACTTCATCGAATTCGAGCGTGACGAGCCGGCGCCGATCCGCCGCCTGGACGGCCATGGCCTGCTCACGGCGGAGCCCTCGAGCACCCCGGTCGAAAACCGCAGGCTGCAGCTGCGGGATGAACTGTTCGGATCCGATGCGCTGATTTTCGACCGGATCGTCAGCCGCAGCGTGACCTACGGCAGTGAAGTGGGCCCGAGGATCGCGGTCGGTTTCCCGGGCGTGCCCTACCTCGGCCTGTGGACCAGGCCGGGCGCGGACTTCATCTGCATCGAACCCTGGCAGGGTGTGGCGGATGCCGTCGGCTTCAGCGGTGAGCTGAAGGACAAACCCGGCATGCTCATCGTGCCGCCCGGCAAGGCGGCCTGCGTCGGCATGACGATCAGCCTCTTGCCCTGAGCTTATTGCCCTGAGCTTATTGCCTTGAGCTGATGGCCTCGAGCATCGTGGCGCAGGGTACCGGGAGCACCGATTTGGGATCGGGCGGAACGCTGTGGCGCGCATTATGTCAATACATGCGACTGGCTTGACCTATCGGGATCCCATTTGTAAATTGCCCCGCCGACTCTTCACCCGCCGGCGCCAATCCATAACTTCCACGGCGGCAGATACCGCGGCGCCCACGAAAATTCTCAAAAGGATTCATGCACATGGCTACGATTGTGGGCGGCATTGCCACCTCGCATACACCGACCATCGGCTTCGCTCTGGATGCCGGGAAGCAGAACGATCCGGTGTGGGCGCCGATTTTCGCAGGCTATCGCCCGGTCCAGGAGTGGCTCGCGAAGAAGCAGCCGGATGTGCTGTTCCTCATCTATAACGACCACATCACCTCCTTCTTCTTCGACCACTATTCGCAGTTCGCCCTCGGGGTGGGCGATCGTTACTGGCCGGCCGATGAAGGCGGCGGCGCGCGCAAGCTGCCGGCCATCGACGGCCACCCGGCCCTCGCCCAGCACATCGCCAACGGCCTGGTCGCCGATGAATTCGACCTGAGCTACTTCCAGGCGAAGGGCCTGGACCATGGGGCGTTTTCGCCGCTGTCGGTGCTGTGGCCGCGAGTGGGCGATCGCTGGCCCGGCGCCATCGTGCCCTTGCAGGTCGGGGTGCTGCAGTTTCCGGTTCCTTCGGCCAGGCGCTGCTTCAAGCTCGGCCACTCGCTGCGCAAGGCGATCGAAAGCTACCCCGGGGACCTCAAGGTCGCGATCGTCGGCACCGGAGGGCTGTCTCACCAGGTCCACGGCGAGCGTGCCGGTTTCAACAACACGCCCTGGGACATGGAATTTCTGGACCTGCTGGAGAAGAACCCGGAGAAGCTCACCGAGATCCCGATCGCGGAGTACGCGAGGCTCGGCGGCTGCGAGGGCTCCGAGGTCATCATGTGGCTGATCATGCGCGGGGCGCTCAGCAAGCGCGTGCGGAAGCTGCATCAGACCTATTACCTGCCCTCCATGACCCCGATCTGCTCGGTGATCTTCGAGAACGAGCCCGACGAAGGCACCGGTGAGGCGGTGGACGCCTATCGCCAACGCATCAGCCAGCAATGGGCCGGCATCGAGAAGCTTCCCGGCACCTACCCCTTCACGCTGGATCGCAGCGTCAAGGCGTACCGGCTCAACCATTTCCTGCATGAGCTGATCCAGCCGCAGGTGCGTGCACGATTCCTCAAGGAACCGGAGGCGCTGTTCGAGGAGGCCGGTCTCAGCGCCGAGGAACGCGACATGCTGCGCAGGCGTGACTGGCGGGCCCTCATTCACTACGGCGTGATCTTCTTCCTGCTCGAAAAGCTCGGAGCGGTCGTCGGCACCAGCAACCTGCACATCTACGCGGCCATGCGCGGTGAGTCACTCGAGGACTTCCAGAAGACACGCAACGCGCAGATCCTGTATTCGGTGGCCGGAGACGTGACGCCAGCCAAACCGGCCTGATGATGGCCCGGTTCCGCCGACAACGCCTCGCGCCGCTCATCAGCCTGCTGCTGCTGGCAGTGGTGGCGCGCGCGCTCGTGCCGGCGGGCTTCATGCCCTCCGGCGACGGCTCGGCCCAACTGACGTTGTGCCCGGACGGCATGCTCATGCCGGCGGACGCCTCCCATCCGGATGGCGGTCATCCGCATGTCGATCACTGCCCCTTCGGCGCGGCGCCGTCCGCCGCGCCGATCGCCTCCCTACCGGTCCTGCCCGCATTCGCTGCCGCGATCAGCCTTCCTGCTTCCTCCTGCGCACCCTGGATGATGATCACCCGGAGTTCGCGCAGCCACCAGGCCCGCGCCCCGCCCGCCGACATCTCCCCTGCCTGAAAGAAGGCGACGCCATCGGGCGTCGCAGATCCGCCTCACCCGTGCCCCAAGGGCGCTCGGGGAATGGCGCGTCGTCTGAAGTCTGATTCGAATTGGAGATATCGTGATGCGCAAGTTCACCCTTCTGCTGGGATTGTCCACGGCCGGCTGCATGGCCCCGTTCGCCGCCATGGCCTGCGCCACCTGCGGTTGCACCTTGAGCGCGGATGCCGCCACCGGCTATTCCTCGGCCACCGGCTGGCGCTTGAACCTGGAAATGGACTACATCGATCAGGATCAGTTGCGCAGCGGCACCGCCGCCGCAACCCCGGCGCAGGTCGTCAACCACCCCTCCAACCCCTCTCTGGGAGGCGGAGAAATCGAGAAGCAGACGATCAACCGCTACTTCACTCTCGGCATCGCCTATGCCCCGAGCTCGTCCTGGAACTTCGATGTCCTCATTCCCTACATCGACCGCGACCATACGACCTACGGCACGCAGCCAACACCGTACTCGAGCGCCGAAACGGCGCCCGACCAGGTGAGCAGCGCGCGCGTGTCGAGCCTCGGTGATATCAAGCTGCTCGCCAACTACCAGGGCCTGCTCGCGACCCACAACCTCGGAGTGCAGCTCGGGATCAAGCTTCCGACGGGTCAATACGGAACCCACGTGAACTTCGCCACGGGTCCAGGCGCCGGATCACCGCTTGATGCCAGCCTGCAGGCGGGCACCGGCAGCACCGACCTGATCGTGGGTGCATACTATTATCAGGCTGTCAGCCAGAACTTCGATGCCTTCATCAATGGGCAGTATCAGGCCGCTGTCGCGCACGCGCAGAACCAGCCGGGAAATGACTTCAAGCCCGGCAGTTCGGCGACCGTGAGTTTCGGCCTGCGCTACGAGGAAAGTCCGGTGTGGATCCCGCAGCTGCAGGTGAATCTCGTCCACAAGAACGCGGATAGCGGCGCGCTGGCCGACACCCCCGACACGGCCGGCACCGTTGCCTATCTCAGTCCCGGCATCACCGTGCGCGTCATGAACCGGCTGCATGTTTACGGATTCGTGCAGGTACCCGTGCTCAGCAATCTTGAGGGTTACCAGCTGTTCCCGCACTGGACCGCTTCGATCGGGGGCGCCTTTGCGTTCTAGCTGGCTGATGGCGCTGTGGGTGCTGAGCCTGTGCGCGGCGGCTGCGTCATCCGTCGACGCAGCCTCCCTGCGCATTGGCGCACCGGCACCTCTGGCGACGCTGCGGACGCTCGACGGCCGCCAGATCTCCACGGCAGACCTGAAGGGCCAGGTCGTGATACTGACCTTCTGGGCGACCTGGTGCGTGCCGTGTCGTGAGGAACTGCCGCTGCTGTCGAACTATGCCAAAGCGCATGCGGCCCAGGGGCTCGTGGTGCTCGGATTCAGCCTGGATGACCCGAGCAGCCTGCCACAGGTCCGGGCCGTGGCCCGGACACTGTCGTTCCCGACGGGCCTGCTGGGCGGCGATCGCCTGCCCGGCTACGGCCGCATCTGGCGCATACCGGTCAATTTCACCATCGACCGCCAGGGCCGCCTGGCGGAAAACGGATGGCAGGACAAGCAGCCGGTATGGACCGCCGAGCGGCTGGAAAGGATCGTGACGCCGCTGTTGCAATAGGATTGCAGTCAACGGCGTGTACCGTGGCCGGGTGAGCACCGTGCGCCGCCAGACCCGCCACCTTCCCCCGGTCGTCGGCACCGTGGACGCCGCCGTGCCGCTGTGTGTCGATCTGGGCGCGCTCATCCGAACCGACCTGCTCCCCGAATCCCTGATGGTGCTGATCAAGCGCAACCCGCTGTATCTGCTGCGCCTGCCCCTGTGGCTGGTCAGGGGCCGGAGCGCACTGAAGACCGAGGTCGCCGGGCGTGTCGAACTCGACCCTGCCGCACTGGCCTACGACCGTGACCTGCTGAGGTGGCTCGCGGATCAACGACACACCGGGCGCGCCCTGTGGCTCTGTACCGCCGCCAACGGGCCGCTGGCGGAACGCGTCGCCGCGTTTCTCGGCGTGTTTGACGGCGTCCTCGCCGGCAACGATGACGCTCGGCTGGTCGAGCGCTTCGGCGAGGGGGGTTTCGACTACTGCGGGAACGAACGCTCGCCGGCGGGAACCCTTCGTGCGCTCTTCCAGGCACTGCGGCCGCACCAGTGGGCGAAGAACCTACTGCTGCTTGCGCCGCTGCTCGCCGCCCACCGGTTGAATGTCCCGGGCAGCCTCCTCGATGGGCTACTGGGCGTGGCGGCCTTCTGCCTGGGGGCCTCATCGGTCTATATCGTCAACGATCTTCTGGATCTCAAGGCTGACCGGGCCCATCCGCGCAAATTCATGCGGCCTTTCGCCTCGGGCCGACTCTCGATCCTCACCGGGTGGTGGCTCGCGCCGGCGCTCCTCGCCGGCGCCCTGGCCATCGGCGCGGTCCTGCCCGCCAGATTCGAACTCGTGTTCATGACGTACTACGTCGCCACCCTCGCCTATTCCTTCTTCCTCAAGGGCCGGGTGATCGTCGATGCCATGACCCTCGCCGGGCTGTATACGCTGCGGGTGATCGCGGGCGCCGCCGCGGTCACCGTGGCCCTGTCGTTCTGGATGCTGCTGTTCTCGGTGTTCCTGTTCCTGAGCCTCGCGCTCGTGAAACGCTTTGCGGAGCTGGATGCGATGCGCCGGCAGCAGCAGCTGCGCGCGACCGGCCGCGGCTACCGGGTCGAGGATCTGCCCGTTCTGCAAAGCCTCGGAACCGCCTCGGCCTACATGAGCGTCCTGGTGCTGGCGCTGTACATCAATTCCCCGGACATCCAGTCCCTGTACCACCGGCCCAAGGTGATCTGGATGCTGTGCATCCTGCAGCTTTACTGGGTCACCCGGGTGTGGTTGCTTACTCAACGTGGTGCCATGCACGATGATCCGGTCGTGTTCGCCCTGAAGGATCCGGTCAGCCTGGGCGTCGGACTCGCGGCGGCGCTGACAGTCCTACTGGCCGTCTGAACCGGTCTATAATCGGGGCCATGTCCGAGCCCCCTACCGCCGGCCTCGCGAGGCGTGAGTTCATCAAGCGCGTCATTGCCTCCGGAGCCGTGGCTTCGGCGGCCACCTATGTCTATGGGGGACTGGCCGGTTGCGTGGGCCAGTCCCGCCTCACGGCCGGCGGCGTCGAGCGCCTCGTCTCCCTGAATGTCAATGGTCAGGTCCGCCGGGTCGACGTGCTGCCCCAGGAAACCCTGGCCATGACGCTGCGCTACAAGCTCGGGTTGACCGGCACGAAGCTCGGCTGCGACCGGGGCGAATGCGGCGCCTGCACCGTCATGCTGGATGACATCACCCACAATTCCTGTTCCGTGCTGACCCATAGCGTCCGGGGTCGCCGGGTCGTGACCATCGAAGGTGTTCGCGGCCCCAACGGCGAGCTGCACCCCGTGCAGCAGGCGTTCATCGACGAGCTTTCCCCGCAATGCGGCTTCTGCACGCCGGGCCAGGTGATGTCGGCCGTTGCGCTGCTCAAGCGCAATCCGCACCCGACACGCGATGAATGCCGCGCGGCGCTGGCGGGCAACCTGTGCCGCTGCGGAGCCTACGACAACTACCTGAACGGCGTCCTGCGCGCGGCCGCGGCGGGTGCGGCATGAGCTACAAGCTGCTGGGCCAGAATTTCACGCCGCCGGACGTGTATGCGAAGGTCACGGGGCAGGCCAAGTACGCGGAGGACTTCCGGGCCGAGGGCATGGTGTTCGCACGGCTGCTGACGAGCCCCATGCCCCACGCACGGGTGCGCGGCATCGATGCCACGGCCGCGCTCGCGCTGCCCGGTGTCGTGGGCATCCTGCTGCCCTCGGACGTGACCCCCATCCCGGCACCGAATCCGCCGATCCTGACCGATGAGCCGCAATTCGTGGGTGAACCCATCCTGGCCATTGCCGCGCAGAGCGAGACCATCGCCCAGGATGCGATCGAATTGATCCGCCTGGATCTCGAGCCCCTGTCCTTCTGCGTCGATCCCTTGCAGGCGCTGCACCCGGACGGGCCGGACACCCGGGCCGACGGCAACAACGTCGGGGCCCAGGGCCTGAAGCCGCAGAAGCTCAAGTGGACGGCGGCGGATTTCGATCAGGCGGGCGCGGGCCGGCTGCCGCTGGGCAAGGCCGCCGAGGACTGGTCCTACGGCGACGTCGAGGCCGGTTTTGCGAAGTCGAAGGTCGTCTATGACGACAGCTTCGTCACCGCGAGCAACTCCCACCACAGCCTCGAACCCCGGACGGCCTTCTCGTACTGGCAGAACGGCAAGTGCTTCGTGCACGGCTCGACGCAGAGCCAGTCGTTCGTCGTGCCGGGCCTGGCACAGTTGATCGGCATCAAGCCCGACCAGCTGGTGTACGTCAGCGAATTCTGCGGCGGCGGCTTCGGCTCCAAGGGTGCCGCCTTCCCGAGCATGGCCATACCGGCGTTGCTGTCGAAGAAGATCGGACGACCGGTGATGATGCGGATCAGCCGCGCCGAGGAGTACTACATCGGCCATGCGCGCAACGGCTTCCAGGGCCGGGTGAAGCTCGGATTCGCGGCCGACGGCCGCCTGCTGGCGGCCGACATGTTCCTGATCCAGGACGGCGGCGCCAGCAATGGCTTCTACGATTTCCGCAACGCGGCCGATGCGCTCTCGGTGGTCTACCAGCCGCAGGCGATGCGCTGGCGCGGCGTTCCGGTATACACGAACTCACCGACGCGTTCCGCCCAGCGTGGCCCGGGCGAAAACCAGATCGCCTGCATCCTCGAGCCGCTGATGGATCGCGCCGCGCGCGACCTGTCTCTCGATCGGCTCGAACTGCGGCGGATCAACGCTCCGCAGGCGGGCTCGAAGGTCGGCTCGAACCGCCGTCCGCTCACCAGTTCCTACCTGCGCGAGGCCCAGGCCATCGGAGCGAAGCGCTTCGGGTGGGCCGACCGCCTGGCCCGCAGCGGGCGGCGCAATGGCACCAAGGTCACCGGAATCGGCATCGGCCAGGCCTATCATCCGGCGGGGTTCAGCGGCTTCGATGGCCTGGTGCGCATCACGCCCGACGGCAAGCTGCATATCCACACCGGCGTCGGGAATCTCGGCACCTTCTCGCACTCCGGTACGGCGCGGATTGCCGCCGAGGTGCTCGGTTTCGACTGGGAGGACTGCATCGTCGAACGCGGCGACTCGCGCCGCCACCTGCCCTGGAATATCGGCCAGTTCGGCAGCAACACCTCCTTCACGATGGCGCGCACGAATTACGTCGCGGCCATGGATGCGCTGGCGAAGATCCGGGAGATCGCCGCGCACGATCTGGGCGGCAAACCGCAGGATTACGACGTCGACGCCAAGGGCGTATTCGCGAGGGCTCATGCCGCACGCCGGCTGTCCTACGGGAAGGTCGCCCAGCGGGCCATCGAACTCGGGGGTCGCTACAGCGGCCAGGAACTGCCCCGGGACATCAATCCGATGACGCGCACCTCCGCCACGGCGCTGGCCGGCACCGGACTGATCGGCGTCGCCAAGGACAATCTCCCGGTCGGTGGCGAGACCGCAGCGTTTGCCTGCGCCTTTGCCGAGGTCGAAGTCGATCTCGAGACCGGGCAGCGCCGCATCGTGGACATCGTCAACGTCGGGGACTGCGGCACCGTCATCCATCCCATGGGCCTGACCACCCAGTTGAAGGGCGCCACGGTCCAGGGCATCAGCATCGCGACCCTCGAACACATGATCCTGGATCCGCAGAACGGCCTGCCGGGTCACGTGGGGTTGTACCAGGCAAGGCCTGCCACGTACCTCGATATCCCGCCCGAAATGAACGTCGACTGGGTGAACCAACCCGACCCGACGAGCCCCCTGGGCACGAAGGGCATCGGGGAACCCCCGCTCGGCGCCGCGGCCTCGGCCGTGTTGAGCGCCATTTCCGATGCGCTCGGCGGCCACGTGTTCAACCGCACGCCGGTCAAGGTCGACATGATCCTGAACGCGATTCTGAAGCGCCCGGCCGCGCACGGCCCGCTTCAGGTGAACACGGACTGAACCTGAGGCCATGATGCACCGGGACATGATGCCGCACTTCGAGCTGTACCAGCCCGGTACCGTGGAGGATGCCGTGGCACTGGCGCGGCGCTTCGGCACCGACGCCTGGTTCATGGCCGGTGGCAACGACTCCCTGGACTGGTTCAAGGACCGCAACAAGCGTCCCGCGGCCGTGATCGAGCTCACCGGCATCGAGAGCCTGTACGGCATCCGGGAGACCGCCGACGGGGTGGAAATCGGCGCGCTGACCAAGCTGGTCGATATCGAACACTCGGCCCTCATCCGCGACCGGTACTCGCTGCTCGCGAGCGCCGCAGGCCGGGTGGCCAGCCCCCAGATCCGCAACAGCGGCACGCTGGGCGGCAACCTCTGCCAGGACGCGCGCTGCTGGTACTACCGCTATGGGGTCAGCTGCTACCGGGCCGGGGGCAACACCTGTTATGCGGATACGCCGCAGGGCCAGAACCGCGAGCATTGCCTGTTCGGCGCCAGCCGTTGTGTCGCCGTCTCGCCCTCGGATACGGCAACGGCCTGCACCGCGCTCGATGCCCGGATGGTGATCCAGGGACCGGCCGGGGTGCGCATCGTGCCGGCGGAGCAGTTCTTCGTCGCTCCGGGACTCGACATCACCCGCATGACCAGCCTCGCGCCCGATGAGGTGCTGACGGCGGTGCGCCTGCCGCGCGCCTGGGCCGGCGCCCGCTTCTACTTCGAGAAAGTGGCCGACCGCAACTCGTGGGATTTCGCGCTGGTGAGCATTGCCCGGGCCATGATCCTGGAAGGCGGCCTCATCCAGCAGATCCGCCTGGCCGCCGGCGCCGTGGCCTGCGTGCCGCATCGGTTGCGCGACTCCGAGCGGCAGGTCCTCGGCAAGGCGCCGGGCGAGGACGCCGCGGCGCTGGCGGCGCAATCGGCCGCGCAGGGCGCGACGCCGCTGGCCTTCAACGGCTTCAAGGTCCCCTTGCTCGAGGGCCTGGTGCGCCGGGCGCTGCGGGAGGCATAAGCCATGAGCCTGGAACTGTTTCGCACGGGACACGACATGTGGGGTCGCCCGGTGCTCGAGGGCGTCTCCTGGAGCCTGATCTGGCTGGCGCTGGCCGCCGGTGTCGCGATCATCATCGGTCACCAGCTCTACCGCCTGTTCCGGCGCGGCCGATCGGGAGGCCCCTGACATGGCCGTCGCCGCCGACCACATCCGCGAACTGCCGCCGCGCGCGGAGACGGTACAGCGTCACGCCGGTATCGACCGGGCCTTTCATTGGCTGACCGCCGCCTGCATGCTCTTGCTGATGGCCACCGGCCTGCTGCCCCACGTCGGCATCCGCTTCGAATGGCTGCCACTGCACTGGACCACCGGGATCGGGCTCACGGCGCTCGTCGTCTTCCATCTGGTGCGCTCCCTCGTGTGGAAGAACATCCGCACGATCTGGTTCAGCGTGGCCGCGCTGCGCGCCCGTGCCGTCGGCAAGTACTCGGTGGCGCAGAAGCTCATGCACCACGCCATGAGCCTGATCGTGCTGGCCACGGTCATCACCGGGCTGCTGATGCTGAAGAAGATCAGCACTCCCCTGCTCGTGCGCGATCCCTACATTTTCTCCCTGTCGACGTGGGGATATGTCTACGTGATCCACGGCCTGGCGGCGATCGGCGCCATCACGCTGGTGATCGCGCACGTGTATTTCGGCCTGCTGCCCCAGAACCGCATGTACCTGCGTGCGATGGTGAGCGGGTGGATGACCCGGCGCGATCAGCGCGCCCGCGTCGCCGGCATCCGCTCCGGCGAGACGCACCTGACCTGAGGGGCACATAGGCCAGGTGAGCGAGCATCCCGATGAACTGGCCCGGCGCGTCGACACCATCGAGCGCGGCTACGAATACCTGCTGGCCTTCGCGGCGCAGGGACGCCGGGATGATGCCGGCAGCGAAGTGCGCGCGACGCTCTCCGGCATGCATGCGGCGCTGGAGAACTTGAGCGACATCATCGGCGGCGCACTCAAGGCGAAATTGCCGGCGCCCACGCCCGGGTCCGATGACCCGGCGCTCTTCGTTGCGGTGCTGGCCGAGGATGCGCGCAAGGCCGCGAGTGCGATCGGCCTGGTCCTCGGGTGCGCGACGATCAGCTCACTGCTGGTCGACAACCTGAACGCATCCATCCATTTGCGGGCACTGCTGACGGACCTGTTCCTGGTCGACCAGGCGCTGCGGCCGCGCTGACCCCTAAAGCGCGTCGCGCACCTGCGCGGCGAGGGTGAACGAGCGCAGGCGCGCCCCGTGATCGTGGATGTGGCCGCTGATGATGAGTTCGTCGGCGCCGGTGCGATCGAGGAAGGCCCGCACGCCCCGCGCGACCGTGGCCACGCTGCCGACGAAGGAGCACTCGAGGGCCTGTTCGAGGCCTGCGCGCTCGACTTCGCTGGACATCGCCTCGATCGAGGCGACCGGTTCGGGCAAGGGGCCGGGCTCCCCGCGCCGCAGCCGCAGGAAGGCCTGCTGCAGCGACGTGAAGAGGAAACGCGCTTCCTCATCCGTTTCGGCGGCGACAACGTTCGCGGCGACCATCGCATGCGGCCGCTGCAGCTGCCGCGACGGCTTGAAGCGCGAGCGATAGACCTGCAGCGCGCTCATCAGCGCATCGGGCGCGAAATGCGAGGCGAAGGCGAACGGCAGGCCCAGGGCCGCGGCCAGGTGCGCGCCGAAGAGGCTCGAGCCCAGGATCCAGATCGGCACGCGCGTGCCCTCGCCCGGAATGGCGCGCACGGCCTGGCCCGCGACCGCCGGTTCCAGGTACGACTGCAATTCCATGACGTCCTGGGGAAACCGTTCGGCACTGGTGGCCAGATCGCGCCGCAGGGCGCGTGCGGTGACCATGTCTGTGCCCGGCGCCCGGCCCAATCCCAGGTCGATGCGATCCGGAAACAACGTCGCGAGCGTACCGAACTGCTCGGCCACCACCAGCGGCGCGTGATTCGGCAGCATGATGCCGCCGGAGCCGACCCGGATCCGGCGGGTGCCCGCCGCGACCTGTCCGATCAACACGGCGGTGGCCGCGCTCGCGATCCCGGCCATGTTGTGGTGCTCGGCCAGCCAGAAGCGCCGATACTCCAAAGTCTCCACGTGCCGGGCCAACTCAAGCGTATTGCGCAGCGCATCGGCGGCGGTGGCCCCGGATACGATGGGCGACAGGTCCAGTACCGAGAACGGGATGCTCACCGGACGCCGCGTCTGCTCAGTCGTCGCTCAGCCGCGGCTCGCCTCGTACAGGAACCACGCCCGCCGCTCGCTCTCGTCGATCCAGTTCTCGATGAGACTGGCGGTGGCGACGTCGTTCAGTTCGGCGACCGTCTCGTGCACTTCACGCAGGCGCGCCGTCAGGCTCTGGTTGTCCTCGCGCAACTCCGCCAGCATGTCGGAAGCGTCGACGAAGTCGGCGTCATTGTCCTTGATCCGCTGCAGGCGGGCGATGTGGCCGATCGAGCGCAGCGTGGTGCCGCCGACCTTGCGGATGCGCTCAGCGATCGGATCGGTCATGGCGTAGATCTCAGTGGCCTGCTCGTCGAGCAGCAGATGATAGTCGCGAAAGTGCGGCCCGCTCATGTGCCAATGAAAGTTCTTGGTCTTCAGGTACAGGGCGAAAACGTCGGCGAGGATCGCATTCATCCCGCCTTCGATGGATTTGGACGCCGCGGCGCCCAGGTCGGTGGGGGTGATCAGGGGCGCCTTGCGGCGCTGCTGCAGTTCGGACTTCTTGGCACTGCCCATTGGATTCGAGACTCCGTTTCGCGAGCGGTGACGCCCGGGGAAACTACATTGTCGGGGCGGTGCGGCGCAAATTCAATGCGCGAAGATCTGGCCGGGATCGCGGAAGGCTTTGAACTCGAGCGCGTTGCCTGAAGGGTCGAACAGGAAGAAAGTGGCCTGTTCGCCCACCAGGCCGGCAAAGCGGATGCCCGGCTCGATCACGAAGCGCTGCCCGGCGGCGCGCAGGCGCTCGGCCAGCATCTGCCAGTCCGGCCAGGCGAGAATGACCCCGAAATGCGGCACCGGCACCTCGTGTCCGTCGACGCGGTTCGTGGCCTGCACGTGCGCCCGGCGCGTGCGATCCAGGTGCGCCACGAGCTGGTGGCCGAAGAGGTCGAAGTCGACCCACTCCTCGCTGCTGCGCCCTTCCGGACAACCGAAGAGGCCACCGTAGAACGCGCGCGCGGCGGCGAGGTCGTGGACGGGAATGGCCAGGTGAAACGGTGACAGTGGCATAGTGGCCGCATTATCGCATGGCGCGCCTCTCGAGCAGAAAGTCCAGGGATATGCGTCCCGCACCGGCGACGGCCAGCCACAGGAACAGCGCCAGATACTCGGTCTCATCGAAGCCGAGCAGGGTGCCAAGCGAATCCACAT
>DATJPN010000178.1:0-11929 GCA_035506335.1 Steroidobacteraceae bacterium
ACCCGGGAACCGCGCTGCCTCCTAAGGACCAAGGCCGAACATGAGCAACACCGGTCAGCGAATTCTCACCACGCACGTCGGCAGCCTGCCGCGCAGCCAGGCCGTGACCGACGTGATCTTCGCGCGCGAGCGCGGCGATGCACGCGACGTCTCCCGGGATGACGCGGTCATCGCCGGGGCGGTTGCCGAGGTGGTGCGCCGGCAAGTGGACCTCGGGATCGACATCGTCAGCGACGGGGAGATGAGCAAGATCAGCTATTCCACCTATGTCGCCGAACGCCTGACGGGTTTCGCCGGGGATACGCCGCGCGAGGCCGGACAGGACCTGGTGGAGTTCCCCAGCCTGTTGCGCAAGCTGGCCGATCGCGGCGCGACCGCGAAGTACCGCCGGCCGCGCTGCGTGGCTGAAATCAAGGTGCGCAACACCCGGCCGCTCGAAACGGACATCCGCAACCTCAAAGCGGCCGTCGCGGCGGCATCACCCGTGGCGGCGTTCATGAACGCCGCTTCGCCCGGCGTCATCGCCTTCTTCCAGCCCAACGACTATTACCGCACGCAGGATGAGTACCTGGAAGCGGTCGCCGCGGCGATGCAGAGCGAATACGAAGCCATCGTCAAGGCCGGGATCATCCTGCAGATCGACGCTCCGGACCTGGCGATGGGGCGTCACACCATGTATCGCGACCGCACCCTCGATGAATTCGCGGACCTCGCCGCGCGGCACGTGGAGATCCTGAATCACGCGCTGCGCAACGTGCCGGCGGATCGGGTCCGGATGCACGTGTGCTGGGGCAATTACGAAGGCCCGCATCACCACGACGTACCGATGGAGCGCCTGCTGCCCATCGTGCTCAAGGCCAAGCCGCAGGGACTGCTGTTCGAAGCCGCCAATCCGCGCCATGCGCACGAGTGGGTGGTCTTCAAGAGCGCCCGCATCCCCGAGGAGAAGATCCTGATTCCCGGGGTGCTTTCGACCACCACCAACTACGTCGAGCATCCGCTGCTCGTGGCCGAACGCCTCGGCCACTTCACGCAGATCGTCGGGCCCGAGCGGGTGATCGCCGGCACCGATTGCGGTTTCGGCACGTTCGCGGGATTCGGCCCGGTCGAGCCGGACATCGCTTATCTGAAGCTGCAGTCCCTCGTCGAGGGGGCGCGGATCGCCTCCCGGCTGTGACCCGCGGCGGCTCTCAGACGGTCTGGCCGCTGATGTAGTGCGCGAGCTGCTCGATGATGAACTTCTGATCCGCGATGACCTGCTTGACGAGGTCGCCGATGGAGATGACCCCGAGCAGCGTGCCGTCGTCGATGACGGGCAGGTGCCGCAGGCGCCTGTCGGTCATCAGCGCCATGCATTCCTCGACGGTCTGCGTGGGACGCACATACATGACCGGGGAGCTCATGATGTCCCGCACCCGGGTCTCGCGGGAGGAGCGTGCCAGGAGCATGACCTTGCGGGCGTAATCCCGTTCGCTCACGACCCCGACCACGGACCCGCCGTCCAGGACCACCAGCGCACCGACATTGCGCTCGGCCATCTGCCTGACGGCATCGAACACCAATGCCTCCGGCGTGGTCGTGAAGACGGCGCCGACGGGCTTGGACTTCAGGACTTGAGCCGCTGTGGTCATGGTCAGACACCGGCCGGTGCACGCAACGTGCCTGCTAAGATTACCACAGGCCGGGGTCAGCCCTGCTCCAGGCCGGTGCTGCAGTGTGTCAACCATGGCGGCGATCGGGACCCCTCCCCCACGACCGCCGCGTGGTCCAGCAACTGGCCGGCCGGGACCGGCGGACTGAACAGGTAGCCCTGCGCGTAGCGGCAGCCGAGCGACTGGAGCACCGCAACCTGCGAGGATTCCTCGACGCCCTCGGCGACGGTGGTCATGCCCAGATTCTCCACCAGCGTGATCGTCGCGTGCACCACCGCGAGCACGGCAGTGCTGCTGATCAGGTCCTTGAGGAACCCGCGGTCGATCTTGACGCTGTCGAACGGGAAGTCCCGCAGGAATGCGAGCGAGGACGTGCCGGTCCCGAAATCGTCCATGGCGAGCTTCACGCCCAGGCGGTGCAGCTCGTGGAACATCGCGAGCGCCGCCTCGGGATTGCGCATCACTTCGCGCTCCGTGACCTCCAGTTGCAGGCAGGCCCCGGGCAGGCCAGCCGTTTCGAGGCAGCGGCGTACCCGTTCGAGCAGCGTGTCGCCCAACGCCAGCTCCGCCCGGGAGAGATTGACGCTGACACTCGCCGGGGCGCGCCGCGGCGCCTGCCGGCGCCACTCGGCCATGGCGAGGCACGCCTCCTGCAGGACCCACGCGCCGAGCGGCACGATGAGTCCGGCCTCTTCGGCGATCGGTATGAACTCGCCGGGCGAAATCAGGCCCAATCCCGGGTGCGCCCAGCGCACCAGCGCCTCGGCCGACACCAGCGCTCCGGAATCCAGGTCGATGATGGGTTGGTAGACGAGCGTGATCTCATCGGTGCCGATGGCACGACGCAGGCTGGTCTCGATCGAGGCGTGCCGCGCGAGCCGGGTGTGCATGGCCTCGTTGAACACCACCGAGCAGGCGCGCCCGGCGCGCTTGGCCTCGTACATCGCCACGTCGGCGTTGCGCAGGACGTGCTCGGCGCTCGCCGTGCGGGCATCGCTGACCACGATGCCGATGCTGGCCGTGGAGTGCACTTCGGCGCCCAGCACGTTGTACGCGGGCGCCAGCACGTTGAGCAGCCGCTCGGCGATCCCGGGGGCGTCGGTTGCAGCGCTGAGATTGTTGATCAGGATCAGGAATTCATCGCCCCCGAAGCGGCCGACGAGGTTGCCGGCCTCCGCGTCGAACCGCGTGTCGGCGGCGCGCAATGCGCACTGCAGCCGCTGCGCGATCTGACGCAGCAACTGATCCCCCGCCTCGTGTCCGAGCGTGTCGTTGATGAGCTTGAAGCGGTCGAAGTCCAGGAACAGCACGGCGAACAGCGGCTGGGTTCCCGCCTGCACGCGCACGACGGCCTGTTGCAGCCGACGCATGAACAGGGCGCGATTGGCGAGACCCGTGAGCCGGTCGCGCCAGGCGGCCTCGAGCGCGGCCTGCGCATCGTTCAATCCGCGCAATCGTATCCTGTAGAAGGTCGCACCCAGGACGATGATCAGCAGTCCCGCCGGCGCCAGCCCCAGCAGCGCCCAGCGGCGCGCCGTCGCCAGCCGGGCCATGTACACGTCGGCGTTGACGTCCACGCCGACGGCGCCGATGAGTCCTCCCGCGCGGTCGAACAGCGGCGCCCAACCCGTCATGAAGGTGCCCCACTTGTCCATGTAGGGCCGGTCGGTGGCCGCGGCGCGCGGCGGGTGGTGGTCCATGCCGAGCGCCTGCAACATCGCCGGGTCACGCTCCGGGTAGACCTCCCAGACGCCCGACTGATCGTCGCCGCCGTCCACCAGGTGGCCGCCGGGATCGGCCGCGTCGAGCACGAAACGGATGGTCGCGCCCTGCGGCACGACGGTGTAGAGGTAATGGATGTCCGAGACCACCGCGCGCATGTGCCGCAGCGGCGCCACGGCGCGATTGTAATCCGGGCCATTGCGCTGCTCGGGGCGCCGGATTGCGTTGTGCAGATCCGGGTCGATCAGGGTCGAAGCGGTCTGGGCCAGTCCGATCAGATAGTGGCTGTAGTTCTTGCGCAGGGAATCCGTCGAGGTCACCCACAGGCCCAGGATGCCGGCGCCGACCGCCAGCAGCGCGGCCCCTGAGACCATCAACGTTTCGCGGCGCGCCTTGCGACGATTCGCTCCGTCGGAAATAGCAGCCGCCAATCTCATCCTTCTCCGTCTGCGACCCTCGGGCCGTTTCCCCTGCGGCGATTATCGGCGGCCCGGTTGGCCGACTGCACGGCTACTACGGGATCCGTGACGCGCATCACGGCGGCGCCGGGGGGCGTGGCACGATAAGCACTCCATGCAGACGCAGCGTCCTCACAAACCGCAGGTGCGGGTCCAGGAGATCCTGGAGGCGGCCGAATCCCTCGGCGTCGTCGGCAGCGATGCCTGCGGCGCCCCGCAGCTGCTGGCCGCGCTGTGCAGTCCGGATGCCGGCAGCGCCGAAGTGCTCGGACTGATGCGCCGGGAGCCCGCGCTATGCGCGCGCGTGCTGCGCGTGGCGAATTCGGCGTACTACGGACAGTCCCGCAACATCACGAGCATCGATCGTGCACTCGTGCTGCTCGGACTGGACGCCGTCCGCGGGATCGCCGCCGCGGGTTGCCTCAGCCGGACCTTCCGGCGCGGCTCACCGCAATCGCTGCTGGATCTGCGCTCGGTGCTGGATCACAGCCTGGCCACGGCCATCGCGGCCGAATCCCTGGCGCGCCTGCGAAGCCCGGGCCTGGCCGCCGATGCCTTCATCGCGGGCCTGCTGCACAATCTCGGTATCATGGTGCAGATGCAACTGGATCTGCGCGGCGTCGAGGCAATCGCCCGCCTGCGAGGTCGGCTGGACAACCGGGACATCCGCACGCTCGAAGCCGAGCATGCGAGCGTTGGCCACGAGCAATGCATCGCCGTCATTCTGGACTCCTGGCAGCTTCCGGCGGCGCTGATCGCCGCGACGGGGCATCACCACGATCCGATGTCAGCCCCCGAACCGCACCGCAGGCTCGCCGCATTCACCAGCCTGGGCGCCGGCCTCGCGCTGACCGGCGGCATTGCCTTCACACTGGAGCCGCAGTCCCCGACCTGCGATGGCGCGGCGATGGAATGCGTCGGCCTGAGTGACGCGGACCTCGCCTCCACGGCCCTCGACCTGCCCGCGCGCGTGCGCGAATTCGGCTGCTCCCTGTTCGCGTGAGTCCGCTGCCTTAAGGCGGCAATCACAGCACCACCGGTCGCACCGGCAGCGCCCGCTGCTCCTTTGCGGTGGCGGGGAAATGCCGCGCGAGATGTCCGGTTACCGCCTCGATGCCGTGCAGGACCCCGGACTCGTAGCGTCCGGCCTTGAACTCACCCTCCATCCTGCGGCAGATGCCCTCCCATTCCTGGGTGCCCACCAGGGCATGCGCGCCGCGGTCCGCCACGATTTCCACGGCACGATCCGCCAGCAACACGTAGATCAGCACGCCGTTGCGATGGTCGGTATCCCACATCCGCAGCCTCGAGAACACTTCGATGGCACGTTCGCGAGGTGATTGCCCGCGATACAGGGCCCAGCCGTGGAGCGCACCTTCGACGGCGAAGCGGATTTCCCCCGCATGGGCCGACGCGCTCGCCCGGATCGCCGTTTCGACAGCGTGCAGGGTGCGCCGGGGAAACGCCCGCCTGACCTGCCAGGGCGTCATCAGCAGATGCCGGGCGATTCTGGATACCTGCATGGCTACCACCGCCCCGAGGCGCCGCCGCCACCGAATCCGCCGCCGCCACCGCTGAAACCACCCCCGCCGCCGAAGCCGCCCCCTCCGAAGCCGCCACCGCCGAATCCGCCTCCTCCGAAGCCGCCGCTACCCATCAGCCCGCCGGGCATGCCCCCACCGAGCAGGGTGAACAGGAAGCCGATCACGCCGGCGATGATCGCGGCGACGAGCGCACCGGCAAACAGCCACACGATCAGCCCGAGCACGCCGCCGGTCACCAGAGCGCCCGGGAACTTGCCGAGCATCGAGCGCAGGAATCCCCCGATGACGAACGCGAGGATCAGGAGGACGGGCGCATACTGCTGCAGGGTCGGCCCGCGCGTCTCGGGCATCGGTTTCGGCTGCGGCAGGGGCTCCGCGTCGACGACCCGGATCATGCCGTTGACGCCCTCGGTGATGCCGCCGTAGAAGTCCCCCTGGGCAAATCGCGGCACGATGATCTCGCTGATGATGCGTTTGCTGGTGGCGTCGGTGAGCGCACCTTCGAGCCCATACCCCACCTCGATCCGCACGGTCCGGTCATTCCGGGCCACGATCAGGATCGCGCCGTCGTCGACCCGGGTCCGGCCGAGCTTCCAGCGTTCGGCCACCCGGATGCCGAACTGCTCGATGGTTTCCGGCGCGGTGGATGGCACGATCAATACCGCGAGCTGGCTGCCCTTGCGGGCTTCGAACTCCCGCAGGGTCTGTTCCAGGGTCTGCACCTGATCCGGTGTCAGCGTCGCCGTCTGGTCGGTCACCCGCGCGCCGAGGGGCGGAACCGGCACTTGCGCAGGGGCCTGCCATGACATCGCGAGCCCGAGCGCGACGCACAGCGCCTTGATGCGGGTAGCGGGCACCGCAGGGCGCCTCTTACTTTGCGGGCGCGGCGCTGCTCGGCGCGGGCGCGAAATCCACCGTCGGCGGCTTGGAGATCTGCGCCTCGTTCTCGACGCTGAAATTGGCCTTTACCGCGTAGCCGAACATCCTTGCGGTGAGATTCGACGGAAAGCTGCGCACGGTGACGTTGTAGTCCTGGACCGCCTGGATGTAGCGGTTGCGGGCCACCGTAATGCGATTCTCGGTGCCCTCGAGCTGCGCCTGCAGGTCGCGGAAGTTGGCGTCGGATTTCAGTTGCGGATAGTTCTCGGTGACCACCAGCAATCGGGACAGCGCCCCCGACAGCTCGCTCTGCGCGGCCTGGAATCTGGCGAACGCCTGCGGATCATTGACGAGTTCCGGCGTGGCCTGGATGCTGCCGACCTTGCTGCGCGCCTCGGTCACTGCGATCAGCACGGTCTGCTCCTGCGCCGCATAGCCCTTGACGGTGTTGACCAGGTTCGGAACGAGGTCGGCGCGCCGCTGGTACTGATTCAACACCTCCGACCACGCCGACTTCACCTGCTCGTCCTGCGTCTGGAACCGGTTGTAGCCGCAACCGGAGAGCGACACGCCTAGAACGGCAGCCAGCGCGATCCAGGTCGTACCCCTCGATAGTGTGCGCATCGTCGATCTCCCGCTGTGGAATCCGCACCCCGCGCTACAATAGCCGCCGGGGCCTGCGGGCCGCGCGATACGCCCGAAGCGCACCGACGACGGAAAACATTTTGATGCCAAGTGCCTATGAATGCAAAGCTGTGGTCCGGAACCTGCTCGCGCATGCCGGCATCCATCGCTACCGGCGGCTGGATCCGCTCGGGCAGTTCCTGCGCAGGTCCCGGGTCGACGTCGTGCTCGACGTGGGCGCCAACTCGGGCCAGTTCGGCCGGCATCTGCGGGCCATGGGTTACCGCGGGCGGATCGTTTCCTTCGAACCGCTGTCCGGTGCCTTCCACAAGCTCAAGGCGAATACCGCCACCATTGGCCAATGGCGCGCCGTACGCCTGGCGCTGGGCGATAGCGATGAAACCCGGACCATCAACGTCGCGGGCAATTCCCACAGTTCCTCGTTCCTCGCGATGCTGCCGCGGCACCTGAGCGCCGCACCCACGTCCGCCTATGTCGGCACGGAAACGGTCACGGTCCGGCGCCTCGATGGCATCATCGATGAATACTGCACGGCGCAGGATCGCTGCCTGCTCAAGATCGACGTGCAGGGGTTCGAGGACGCGGTGCTGCGCGGTGCGCAGCAGTCGCTGGCCCGCTGCGTCGGCCTGCAACTGGAACTCTCGATCACTCCTCTTTATCAGGGTGGCCTGATGCTGCCGCAGATGCTCGAACGCCTGAGCGCCGAGGGATTCACGCTGCTGGACCTGAAGCCCGCATGCGTCGACCCGGCAACCGGAGAACTGCTGCAGGTCGATGGGTTGTTCTCGCGCAGGCGATCTGAAGCATGAGTGCCTCACACCACAGCCCGCGCGACATCCTCGCGGCGATTGCCCGGCAGGCCATGCTCGATCGGGGTCTGCTGCCCGAGTTCTCCGCCCAGGAGAAGGCCCAGGCCAACGCATTGACCCGAGCCCCGGCGGTGGCCGGCGCGCGCGATCTGCGCGCCGCGGCCTGGGTCTCCATCGACAATGACGACTCCCGCGACCTCGACCAGCTGTCGGTCGCGCAACCTTCAGGCGGCAACACGACCCGACTGCTGGTGGCCATCGCCGATGTCGATGAGGCGGTGAACCGCGGTTCACCGCTCGACAATCATGCGCGCCAGAACACGACGTCGGTGTACACGGCCGGGCGCATTTTTCCGATGCTCCCGGAGAGGCTCTCGACGGATCTCACCTCCCTGGTGCAGGATCAGGAACGCCTGGCGGTGATCATCCAGATGGACATCGCGGCCGACGGCAGCATCACCGGCTCCGACATCTATCGCGCGACGGTCGTCAACAAGGCGAAGCTGGCCTACGACAGCGTCGCGGCCTGGCTCGAAAACGGCGCGCGCGCACCGCAGGCGCTCATAGCGGCCGGACTGGAAGATCAGGTCCGCCTCCAGGACCAGGTCGCGCAGGCACTGGGACGAGTGCGCCAGGTGCACGGGGCCCTGACGCTTGAGACCATCCAGACCAGTGCCGTGTTCGACGGCGACCTGTTGCGCGACCTGGTGCCGGACCACAAGAACCGCGCGCACGAACTGATCGAGAACATCATGGTGGCCGCCAATGGCGTCGTAGCACGCTGGCTGCAGGACCGGGGACTGCCATCGATCCGCCGGATATTGCGCACGCCGGCGCACTGGGATCGGATCGTGGCCCTGGCTGGCGAACATGGCGGGCAACTTCCCCCGGCCGCCGATCCGGCGGCGCTGAATGCGTTTCTGGCGAAATGCCGCAGGGAAAGACCGGAGACTTTTCCGGATGTGTCGTTGTCCGTCATCAAGCTGCTCGGCCGCGGCGAATACGCGCTGGAGATGCCCGGCCAGGCGATCGCGGGTCATTTCGGACTGGCGGTCAACGACTACACGCACTCCACGGCACCCAACCGGCGTTATCCCGACGTCATCAGCCAGCGGCTCATCAAGTGTGCGCTCGGGAATCACCCCCCGCCCTATGACCTCGGCGAACTGCGGGCCCTGGCCGAGCACTGCACCGTTCAGGAGGACAATGCGGCCAAGGTGGAGCGGCGTGTCGGCAAATCCGCGGCTGCGCTGCTGCTGCGATCCCGGATCGGTCAGACCTTTGCCGCCATCGTGACCGGCGCCGCCGACAAGGGCACCTGGGCGCGGGCCGTGGAGCCCCCGGTGGAAGGCCGCATCATCCGTGGATTCGAGGGGCTGCAGGTCGGGCAATCCGTACGGGTCCGCCTGCTCAGCACCGACATCAACCGCGGCTTCATCGACTTCGCCCGTGAGAGCTGATCCATGACATCAGAACCCGCCACGCCCGCACCGCTCGCCTATGAGAACACCCAGTTCGTGACCAGCGACGAAGCGCGTCCGCTGCGCATCCTCGCCGAGTACCTCGAGCCTCTGAAGCGGTTTCGCCAGGCCGGGGTGCATGACACCATCGTGTTCTTCGGCTCGGCGCGGATGACCGCCGAAGGCCTCATGGGCCACTATTACCGCGACGCGCAGACCCTGGCGCGCATGATCACGCAATGGTCGAAGTCCCTGCCCTCGCACGCGCACCGCTATGTCATCTGTTCCGGCGGCGGCGGCGGCATCATGGAGGCGGCGAACCGCGGCGCCTCGGAGGCCGGCGGCAAGACCATCGGATTGAATATCAGCCTGCCGAACGAGCAGCGGGCGAACCCCTGGATCACCCATGAGCTGGCGTTCAATTTCCATTACTTCTTCATGCGCAAGCTCTGGTTCGCGCATCTGGCGCGCGGCCTCGTGGCCTTTCCCGGTGGCTTCGGCACCCTGGATGAGGTCACGGAAATCCTCACCCTCACCCAGACCCGCAAGCTCGACCGGCGCATACCGGTAATCCTGTATGGATCGGAGTACTGGAACGAGATCCTGAATTTCAAGGCACTGCTGCGCCATGGCATGATCAGTGTCGAGGACCTCGAGCTCTTCGAGTGCGTCGACACCCCCGAGGCCGCCTTGAGTGCGCTGCAGGCCCATCTCGAACCGGAAACCATCGGCGAGACGCCGTTCTTTGCGCACACGCAGCGCTTGTAATTTGACAAGTCAAGATGGCCCCCGACTGACTTCCAGGTGGCTTGCTGCGCTGCAGCGTGATTAATGTCCAAACGCCGGGGCCGGAACTGTGCCTCGGCTCCCACTCTGGAAGAGGCGATCCAAAGTCCCGCGCCGATTGACCGATACTTTGGACGATGGCCGCAGTCATAACATCTGCCCTTGCGCCCGCGCCTGCCCCGGAAGTGCCCGAGCAGATCGCGCTGTTGCGCCATGACGGGGCGTTCACCACCGATCCGGATCCGGAACTGGATCGCTGGATCGGGGCGGTACGCCGGCACACCGGCGCCGCCTGCGCCGCGCTGTGCCTGGTCGATCGCTCGCGCCGGCTCATCCGTTCGATGGGCCCGTCCGCCGCACCGGTCCCGGTGAGCGAACTGCCGGGCGAGGTGACTCTCGAACAGTACCTGCTCGCTGCGTGCGGGGCCGATCCGGGCCACCCGCCCGTGTTTGCCGGCGTCCAGATCCTCGTCGCCGGTACGGTCATCGGCGAGATCGCCATGGCGGATGCACGACGGCCGACCTGGTCTGCGCAGGACCTCGCGATCCTGAGTGACTCGGCCGCCGCGGTGGCGACCGAGCTCGAGCGGCGCGTGGCCCGTGCGCAGGTCGCGCGCGTCCAGGACCTCGTGACCTCCCACAACCTCGTGCACGACATGATCGGCAATGGTGCACCGCTGCCGGCCGTGCTGACGGAGGTGTGCCGGAGCATCGAGCGCTACGACCCCTCATTCATACCCTCGGTGCTGCTGCGCGATCCGACCTCGAATACGCTGCATTCCGGCATCGGGCCCTCCTTGCCGAAGGCGTACCTGGATTCCGTGGACGGTGCCCCGATCGGCCCCGGCGTCGGCACCTGCGGTCCGGCCGCGTGGTTCGGCGAATTCACGATCTCGGCGGACCTGAGCCAGGATCCGAAGTGGACTCCGATACGGGCCATGGCCGACATGGCCGGCGTCGCGCACTGCTGGTCCATGCCGATCAAGGACGCCTCGGGCGAGGTTCTCGGCACGCTGGCCCTGTACGGACGGCACCCGCGGCTGCCACAGCCGGAACACGTGGCGCTGCTGCGGGACTGGGCCCGGGTCGCCAGCACGGCTCTCGAGAGGACACGCTCCATCGCGCGCCTGAAGCACGACGCCCGCCATGACAGCCTCACGGGGCTGCCCAACCGGGCCGCGATTTTCGAAAAACTGGATGCGGCCATCGAACAGGTGAGCCCGGAGAATCCGCTCGGCGTGTTCTTCGTGGACCTGGACGGTCTGAAGGCATTGAACGACACGCTCGGCCACGACGTGGCCGACGAGATGATCCGCGAGGTCGCGCAACGGCTGCTGGGGAGCCTGCGCGCCGAGGATTTCGTGGGCCGCTTCGGCGGCGATGAGTTCATCGTCATCGCCGAGAACGTCGGCGAGCCGACCGAAGCGGGACACCTGGGCGAACGGCTCCTCAACGCAATCGCCCAGCCGCTGCCCGGCCTGGGCGCGCGGGTGGTCACCGCCAGCATCGGCATCGCCCTCATCCGCACCAGCGCCATCGAAGCCCGGGAAGCCATCCGCAGGTCCGATGCCGCCATGTACGAGGCCAAGCGCACCGGCAAGGATCGCTGCGTGTTCGCCGAAATCGGCGAAACCGCCCGGGCCGGCCGGCGCCTCGAACTGGCCAGGGCGCTGCATGGCGCGGAAACGCGCGGCGAGATGCACCTGCTATACCAGCCGGTCATTTCACTGCGCACCCGGCAGATCGTCGGCATCGAAGCATTGCTGCGCTGGAACAGTCCGACGCTCGGGGCCGTATCGCCGCGCGAGTTCATTCCGATCGCCGAGGACAGCGGCAGCATCCTGCAGATCGGCGCCTGGGTGCTCTGGGAGAGCTGTTCGGCGCTCGCGACACTGGCCCTCGCCGGCCATCGCCTCGAACTGGGGGTCAACGTGTCGGCGCGGCAGCTGTCGCAACCGGATTTCCCGTTATGGG
>DATJPN010000179.1:0-3052 GCA_035506335.1 Steroidobacteraceae bacterium
GGGTTCCACGGCCTTCGCGCCCTTTCCTGAATCCAGCAATGACTTCGGAAACGAGTCGAAATCGTGGATGGTCAACTTTCGGGCCGTGGCAGCCGAAGGCCGAGAAGTAGTTCATCCGCGGTCAGGGCCCGGAGCGGATGCTGCCGGAAGCGGCGGCGTCAGCATTGCGATGTGGCGCATCCGGGAATTCCAGGTCATCGGCCGAGGAACGCTGATGCTGGTCGGATGGGCCGTGCTCTACCGGTTCGGCGTGCTGCTATTGTATGCGCTCGGCGTCGCCACCCTTTTTCACCTGCGCGTCCTATTGGCCGAGGAGCCGGCCGCGGCCCGGAGGTTTGCAGATACCCGGAGTGCCTATCGGAGCCGAACGCCCCGCTGGCTTCGCTGGAAGCTCCCCCCTCAAGACCCATGACGTGCACACCGAGGTAAGTCTTCCATGGTCATTGCGATATTCCGCTCACGCGTCCGGCCCGAGTGCACCGAGGAGTACTACCGCCAGGCCGAAGTCATGGCAGGGATCGCGAAGTCGATGCCGGGATTCATTTCCTACAAGTCATTTACCGCATCCGACGGCGAAAGAGTTTCGATCCACGAATGGAACAGCCCGGAAGAGCTGAGCGCGTGGCGCCGGCATCCGCAGCATGTCGCGATGCAGGCGATCGGCCGCGAGAGCTTCTACGAGGAATACACGCTGTACGTGATGGCCGACCCGCGGCAGTCACGTTTCAGGCGGCCGGATGCCAACACGGGGGTCGGCTAGTCGCTCCAGCCGCTCTTCGTGCCGTAGGGCAGGGAGGCGCCCATCGCCTCGATCGCGGTGATGCGGCCGCGGTCGATCCTGAAGATCTCGCCGGCCTGAAGATTCGACGCGGAACCGCCCAGCGGCAGGCTGTCCGTGCCGGGCACGTTGTATATCCTGATGGTGCCCGAGCCCCCGCGGTGCTGGAACATCGGGAATGAGAAGACAATGCCGTACTCCTCATCGACGATCTCGTGGCGGCGCGGCCACAGCCGCGTGATGAAATCCATCACATGCGTATCGAGCTGATCGCTGCAGCTCAAGGTCCCGATGTAGGCCATCGCGTCGTCCGCCTGCTTCGAGCCGAGCGGAACGGGCCAGGGCACGGGTTTCGCATTGTGCGTAGTCTGGATGCCGTTCTCGCGGCGCACGCAGTCATCGGCGAAGGGGGCGAGCTTGCCGTCGGCATGCTCGATGGCCTCGAAATAGCTGTCGGCGATGTTGACCATCTGCTGACGCGGCAGACGGCTCGCCGGAGGCAGCACCGTGCCGAACTCCGGTCGGGGATTCGCCAGACTCTTCACGGCCTCCGCGCGCAGCCCCCGCGCCAGCACATGTTCGATTTCGGTGATCTGGCCGTTCACGATCTTCAGTCGCAGGGCGATGATCAGCGGCCGGTCGCGTTCCTTCATCACGCCGTAGAACCCAGCCTGGCCGGCGCCGACATCGATCGCGTAGATTCGAAATCCCGTTGGCGGCTCCGAGGCACCGATCCACAGCCCCTCGCTTCCGACCCTGAGCCGCGCGCTGTTCTCGACGAACTTGACGTCGCGATTCAGCGGCAGGCCCGCCGGATCGTGGCGAACGAGGGCTGCGAGATACCGATCGATCAGCCCCGTCATGCAGGACCGGTCGCAGGGGGGTGCCACACCGCCGCCCGCTGCCGCCGCTGCGAAGGCGCCGTACATGACCGCAACGGTCGCGAGCGCGGCGAACCCGTGACGCTTGTGCATTTACGGTCCCCCGTTGTTTTCGCGCATGATACCTCGCCGCCGGATCTCGCCGCGGCCCGGGTCCGCGAACCACAATTGTCAAGTTAAAGCTCAAGAAACTGAGAGGGACTGAATCCATGATGCTTTCCGAGTTCTACAAACAACTGCGCGCTGCGGGGGACGTGCACGCCTTCTCGGCCTATCTGGCGGCCCCGGACCGGGACGGAGTGGACGTTGATCTGGTCCCCGTCGGTCGGGTCGAAGTGGACTATGAGAAGGCCGAGGCGCGTCTCTATCCTGCCTCGACGGCCACCGACGTGGATTCGGTCGAACCGGAGCCGTACTTCGGCATGATCCTCGACCAGCTGCCGATCAACGTTGTCGGTGAGAACGACCTGCGCCTCCTGGTCGAGCTGCCGCTGCTGCGAAACGGGGAGGGTGGCGAGCAGGTCCGCCTCGAAGAGATCGTCGCAATCCATGTCGGGAAGAGTTCGGAGGAAGTCTGGCTCCTGGTTCGGCCGGCCGGTGATTTCGCCGCTGGATTGCTCCCCGCCTGATCATCGGCCGATCGGTGTCTGCGGGCCTTGCTGCGCTCCGGGGGTTGCCTTAGGCTGTCCGGAGAAAGAACAGGAGGGGGTAGCCGTGAAGACATCCGTGATTGAACGAGGCCGGATCCGGCTGGGAGTGTTGTGCGCAGCGTGTTGCCTCGCGCTGCTCCCGGGCCTGCCCGCGCAGGCGCAGGGCGTCACCGCGAAGGCGCTCGTGGACCGCGCGCAGATCCAGGACCTGATCACCCATTACTACTACAATTTCGGCAGGGAGAATCCGCAGAGCTTTCCGGATTTCTACGCCGACGACGCCGAACTGATTCTCGGCACCACCCACTTCAAGGGTCGGGACGGCATCGCGAAGGCCTATTCGCGCAGCGGCGACAGCCCGATGCGCAAGGCCTATTCGTTCAATGTGACGATCAGCAATCCGCTCATCGTCGTGCACGGTGACACCGCGACCTCGCAGCTGATCTTCACCGAGTTCCTGATGGACAAGCAGGGTGATGCGCCACGCGTCACCACGCAGGGTCGTGAATACGCCACCTTCGTGAAGGTCAACGGCCAGTGGCGCTACAAGACGCGCCAGATCAAGGGCGGCAATGAGCCGCCGGAAGGGTGGAAGGAATAGGCCGGGACCGGCCGAGGCGGGTTGACGTGAATCCCGGCCTGACCCGGATCGGCCAGCTCTCCCTGACGGTATCCGACATCCCGGCGGCCCTCGCTTTCTATCGGGATATTCTCGGGCTGACGTTTCTGTTCTCGCCGAGCCC
>DATJPN010000180.1:0-32788 GCA_035506335.1 Steroidobacteraceae bacterium
ATGTTGCGAGCCTGGTAGTTGCGCACCCCGTCCCATGCCGTCGTCCGGCGCGGTGCACGCGCCAGGTCATCGATGCCGAAGCTGTCGGGCTCGGTCTTCAGAAGCCAGAATTGCACTTGACGACTCCATGCTCGGTGACGACGGCGTGAAGGCGCACGTCATGCGGTGCGCCCTCGATGTGCGGCAGCTGCTGGAACGAATAGGCGAGGCCGATGAGCCGCGGGTGGAGCCAGTGACCGCGGCAGCGCATGAAGGCGAAGGCCCGATCGTAGTATCCGGCCCCCATCCCCAGGCGCATGCCGGTGGCATCGAAGCCCACCAGCGGCACGAATACCAGGTCCAGGCCGCGACCCGATACGCCCCGGGACTGTACCGGCTCGAGCACGCCCAGGCGATTGCGGCGCAGGGCGCCGCGGGCCTCGATGAAGTGCATGCGGCGCCGGCGCAGGTCGGTCAGACGCGGCAGGTAGATGCGGCAGCGGTGTTGTCCGGCCAGGCGCATCAGCGCGGCGGTATCGAGCTCCGCGGGCAGGGGCGCATATACCCCGATGCGCAGGCCGGGACGCAGGTTGAATGCGCGGCGGATGTGACCGGCGACGGCCTTCGCGGCGGCGCGGCGCTGCGAAGGCGGCACGGCCCGGCGCAGCCGCTTCAGCCGCAGCCGCTGGGCGGCCCGGCTCTCGGAATTCAAGGCGTCACCCGCAGATGCCGGTACGAACCGTTGCTCTCGAACCAGAGCAACAAAGTGGGACGAGCTGAGGGAGGTAAGGCTTTCCGCTCACGAAGTCGGACTTGCACAATTCTGCCCACGAGCCCTGTCCCTGGGTGTTTAAATTAAGGTCGAGAGGTAACCCGGCACGAAATCGAACACCGCAGGCGACGCGAGCGGGATTTTACCACGATGAGGGGTTCAGGCGAGCCGATCGGGGACCGCGCCGGAATGCGGTCTACAGTTCCAGCTGCGGGTGGCGCGCCAGCGCCGCCTCGGCGCGCTCGCGGGCCGCGCGCACCCGGCTGACCGTCGCGGTCGTGACCCTGGATTCCTGGTCGCGAACGCGCAGCAGCTCATTGGCGAGATTCAGCGCCGCCATCACGGCGATCCGGTCCAGGCCCACCACCTTGCCGGTGTCGCGGATCTCCCGCATCCGGCCGCTCAGGAACTCCGCGGCATCCAGCAACGCCGCCCGCTCCTCGTGGGGACATGCGACAAAATACTCTTTTTCCAATATCCGGACGCTGACCCGCGCAGGTTCGGTGGTGCTCACGCGCCGTGCTCCAGGGTCTTCAGCCGTCCGATGATGGCCTCCACCCGCCCGCGCACCTGTTCGTTCTTGCTCAGCAGCGAGCCGCGTTCGTTCACCAGGGTGTCGTGACGCTGTCGCAGCGCACGATTCTCTTCCTGAAGCTGCGTGACCTGGGTGGCGAGTTCGTCGACCCGGGATTCCAGGCGGGTGAGCTCGAGATCGAGCTCCGTGTTCACTGGGGTGCTCATGGATCCGACTATAGGCATAATCCATCAGGATGCAAGCCGCCGAATATGAGCAGATCCAGCAGGCCCTGATCCAGGCTCATTCGCTGACCGACGCCGCCGAGGCGCACGGCACCCTGGCCGGCTGCCTGTGTTCAACGGTCGCGTACCGTTTCGAGGACTGGATGCTGGAGATCCTGCCCGAAGGAACGGCGAGTCCCTCGGCCACGCAGCTGCTGCTGGAGCTGTTCCGCAGCACCAGCGAGGCGCTCGCGGAGGCGCAGATGCAGTTCACTCCGCTGCTGCCCGAAGACGCGCAGTCGATCGAGTCCCGCGCCGCCGCCCTCGGGGCCTGGTGCCAGGGATTCCTCTATGGCCTCGGCACCAGCTCGCTGACCGATGCGACCGCGCTGCCCGGAGACGTGGGCGAGGTGGTCCGTGACCTCAACGAAATCACGCACGTCGCCGCCGACAGCGCCGAAAGCCGGGAATCCAACGAAGGGGCCTACGCCGAGCTCGTGGAGTTCGTGCGCGCCGGAGTGCAGCTGCTCTTCGATGAACTCGAACCGTTACGCAGGGACGCTCCGCGTCCCGAAGGTCCCTTGCACTGATATGTCGCGCCACGACTCAAGATCCCATGACCGCTCCCCCGGTCGTTCGCGGCCGGCGCCGCAGCGGGCGGCCGCCAGGCCGAGGACCATCGGCCGCGAGGAATTCGCCCGCCGCCGCCGGCAGTTGATGCGGCTGATGGGACGCGACGCCATCGCCATCATTCCCGCCGCGCCGGTGCGCCATCGCAACAATGATGTCGAGTACCCCTATCGCCAGGACAGTGACTTTCACTACCTGACCGGTTTCGGCGAGCCGGATTCGGTGGCGGTGCTGGTGCCGGGACGGGAACAGGCCCAGTACGTGCTGTTCGTGCGCGACCGCGATCCGGAGCGGGAAATCTGGGACGGACGCCGCGCCGGAACGGAGGGGGCGACCCGCCAGTACGGCGCCGATGATGCCTTCCCCATCACCGACATCGACGAGATCCTGCCGGGGCTCATGGAAAACCGCGCCCGCGTGTTCTACGCGATGGGCACGCATCCTGAGTTCGACCAGCGGGTCGTGGGCTGGCTCAATGGCCTGCGCACCCAGGCGCGCAACGGCAAGCATCCGCCGCAGGAGTTCGTGACGCTCGACTACGTGCTGCACGACATGCGGCTCACCAAGTCGCGCGCCGAGGTCGAAGTGATGCGCGAATCCGCGCGCATCGCCAGCGGCGCCCATATCCGCGCCATGCGCGCCTGCCGTCCCGGCGGCAGCGAGTTCGGCATTGCGGCCGAGATCCTGCACGAATTCCGCCGCCACAACGCCGATACCTCCTACGAGCCGATCGTCGGCGGCGGCGCCAATTCCTGCATCCTGCACTATCGCGAGAACGACCAGCCGCTGAAGAACGGCGACCTGCTGCTGATCGATGCGGGCTGCGAATACGAGTACTACGCATCGGACATCACCCGTACCTTCCCCGTGAACGGCCGCTTCTCCCCGGAGCAGCGCGCGGTGTATGACATCGTGCTGGCGGCCAACGAGGCCGCCATCCGCACGGTGCGGCCCGGTGCGACCTGGAACGAGCCCCACGAGGCCGCCGTACACGTGATCACCCAGGGCCTCGTGAAGCTCGGCCTGCTTAAGGGGTCGGTGGCGAAGCTCACCAGGGAAGGCGCCTACCGGCGCTTCTTCATGCACCGCACCGGCCACTGGCTCGGCATGGACGTGCACGACGTGGGCGACTACAAGCTCGGCGACGAATGGCGGGTGCTCGAGCCGGGCATGGCGCTGACCATCGAGCCGGGCATCTATATCCCGGCGGGACTGAAGGCAGTGCCGCGGCGCTTCCAGAACATCGGCATCCGCATCGAGGACGATGTGGTCGTGACCCGCGACGGCGCCGAGGTGCTGACCGCCGCCGCGCCCAAGGACGCCGATGCCATCGAGGCATTGATGGCGGCGTAGATCGCCAGCGAGGCAGGTGTGGAACAGTTCGATATCGCCATCGTCGGTGGCGGCATGGTCGGCGCGAGCCTCGCCGTGGCGTTGGCCGCCGCCGGGCGGCGCAGCGTGCTCATCGAGGGCGTCAGTCCCGACTCGGGCGTCCATCAGAGCTTCGATGAGCGCACGACGGCGCTCGGCAATGCCAGCCGCCGCATCCTCGATGGCCTCGGCATCTGGAGCGGCGTGGCGGATCAATGCGGTGTCATCCGCGCCATCCATGTCTCCGAGGCCGGGCGCCTCGCGTTCGCGCGGCTCGATGCGCGCGAGCAGGGCGTCGAGGCCTTCGGCTTCGTGGTGCCCAACCGGGTGCTCGGCGCGGCGCTTTGGGCGCAGATCAGGCGCCATGACGCCATCAGCGTGCGCATGCCAGCGACCATCGAGTCGGTCGGCATCGACGCCGACGGCGCCGTGCTGCGCCTCGCCGGCCCCGCAGGCGGCACGGCGTTGCGGGCCCGCCTGGTCGTCGCTGCCGATGGCGCAAACTCGGTGGTGCGCCGGGATGCCGGCATCACGGCGACCGAAACCGACTATGGCCAGGTCGCCATCGTGGCCAATGTCGCCACCGACCTGCCCCATGATGGCACCGCGTACGAGCGCTTCACCCCGGCGGGCCCGCTGGCGCTGGTGCCGTTGCGCGACGGCAGCTATACGGTGGTGTGGGCGCGGACGGCCGCGGACGCGGCCGAGACGATGGGCGCTTCCGATGAGGTCTTCCTCGGCCTGTTGCAGCAGCACTTCGGGTGGCGCGCCGGACAGTTCAGGCGCGCCGGCCGGCGCGCCAGCTATGCGTTGAAGCTGACCCGGGCCGATGCGGCCGTGGCCGCCCGGACGGTGCTGATCGGCAACGCCGCCCAGTCGCTGCATCCGGTGGCGGGCCAGGGATTCAACCTGGGCTTGCGGGACGTCGCGGCGCTCGCGGAGCTGCTTGTCGGGGAGGGCGATCCGGGACTGCCCGCGCTGCTCGCGCGCTTCGCGCAGGGCCGCGCGGCGGATCGCCGCGGCGTCACGCGCTTCACCGATGGCCTCATCCGCCTGTTCGGCGACCGGCGCGCGCCGGTGCGGCTGCTGCGCGACTCGGGATTGCTGCTGTTCGATCTGCTGCCGCCGGCCAAGAGCGCCCTCGCGCGCGTGAGCCTCGGATTCGGCGGCCGCACGCCGCGCCTGGCGCGCGGATTGCCGTTGCGATGAGCGCGACCGGGACGCTGGATGCGATGGTCGTCGGCGGCGGCCCCGTCGGCGCCTGCGTGGCGGCGTTGCTCGCGCGCGCCGGGGGTCACGGCCCGGCGCCGCGGGTCGGACTGCTGCAGCCGGCGGCGGTCGGCGCGGCGAGCGATGACCGGGTGTTCGCCTTCTCCCGTGCCAGCGAAAGGATTCTCGATGCCGCCGGCGCCTGGGCGGGCATCCGCACCGCCGCATGGCCGTATGAGCGCATGCGCGTGTGGTACGAGGGGGTCGCACCCGAGGGCGAGGACGTGCTGCAGTTCGACGCGGCCGAGGTCGGCGAACCGAACCTCGGCTACATCATTCCGGCGCAACGGGTCACGGGAGCGCTGCTGGACTCGTTCCGCGAGTCCGGCGGGCAGGCCATCAGTGGCGAACTGCAGGGGATGAGCGTGGCGGGCGCCGATGGCCTGGTGCGCATCCACTCCACGGCCGGCGAGTGGGCGGCGCAGCTCATCGTGGGTGCCGACGGGGCGCGCTCGGCGGTGCGCGGCGCCTGCGGCATCGAGGCGCGAACCGCGAGCTACGGACAGACGGCCATCGTGGCGCGCCTGATTCCCGCGGCGTCCCACCAGAACACGGCCTGGCAGCGCTTTCTCCCCGGTGGCACGCTCGCGCTGCTGCCGCTCGCGGACGGCAGCGTATCGCTGGTGTGGTCGCTGCCCGAAGCGCAGGCGCGCGCCCTGCTCGCCGCGACGCCCGCCGACTTCGAAGCGCGGCTGCTGCAGGACAGCGATGCGGCGCTGGGGCGCCTCGCCCTCGCCGGTGCCCGGTCCGGTTTCGCGCTGCAGCGGCTGACCACCGATCGGTATTGCGCGGCGCATTGCGCCCTGGTCGGGGATGCGGCGCATGTCGTTCACCCGCTGGCCGGGCAGGGCGTGAACCTGGGTCTGCTGGATGCGGCCGCGCTCGCGCAGCTGTGCCTGCAGGCGCGGGCCTCGGGCGAGCACCTCGGCGCGCAGCGCACGCTGCGCGCCTACGAACGCTGGCGCAAGGGCGAGAACCAGCTGATGGAGTTCGCCATCGATGCCTTCAACTCGGTGCTCGCGCAGGGCGCCGGGCCGGTGTCGGCCCTGGCGCGCCGCGCCCTGGTGCTCACCAATCGCAGCGCGCTGCTGAAGCGGTTCTTCATCGGACAGGCACTCGGCCGGCCGCCGGACCTCACAGCCTGGGAATCTGATCGAGTTTCGCCGCGCAGATGAAATCGTTCTCGGACAGCCCGCCGATGGCGTGCGTGGTGTAACGGATCCGGCACACGTTGTAGCCGACTTCCAGGTCCGGGTGGTGATCCTCGATGTTCGCCACATGCGCCACGGCATTGACGAAGCTCATGGTGCGATAGAAATCGCGGAAGGTGAATTCACGCCGCAGGCTCACCGCCCGCTCATCGAGCGTCCAGCCCGGGTCCAGGCGCAGCAGCAACTCGTCGGCGGCCGCGCGCGTCAGGGGCGCCACGCCGCCTTCACAGGGTTCACAGCGCCTGTTCGCGAGCTCGGTCAAGAGGCCCGCTTCGGCGTGAACTTGCGGGCGACGTACTGCTCGACCAGCTCCTGGAACTCCTCGGCGATGTGTTCGCCCTTGAGCGTCACGGTCTTCTCGCCATCTTCGTACACCGGTGCGACCGGGCGCTCGCCGGTGCCCGGCAGGCTGATTCCGAGGCTCGCGTGCTTGCTTTCACCGGGGCCGTTCACCACGCAGCCCATGACGGCGACGGTCATGTCCTCGACCCCGTCATAGGCGCGGCGCCATTCCGGCATGCGATGGCGGATATGCGACTGGATGCGCTGCGCGAGCTCCTGGAAATAGGTGGAGGTGGTGCGGCCGCAGCCCGGACAGGCGATGACCATGGGGGTGAAGGACCGCAGGCCCATGGTCTGCAGGATTTCCTGCGCGACGATGACTTCCTGGGAGCGGTCGCCGTTGGGCTCGGGGGTCAGCGAGACGCGGATCGTGTCACCGATGCCCTGCTGCAGGAGCACCGCGATGCCGGCGGTCGAGGCCACGATGCCCTTGGATCCCATGCCGGCCTCCGTGAGGCCAAGGTGCAGCGGATAATCGCAGCGCGCGGCGAGGTCCGTATAGATGGCGATGAGGTCCTGCACGCCGGACACCTTGGCCGAGAGGATGATGCGCTCGCGGGGCAGGCCCAGTTCCACGGCGCGCCCGGCGCTGGACAGGGCCGAGGCCACCACCGCCTGGCGCATCACGTCCCGGGCATCCAGGGGCTCGGCCCGGCGCGAGTTCTCGTCCATCATCCGGGTGAGCAGGTCCTGATCGAGGCTCCCCCAGTTGACGCCGATGCGCACCGGCTTCTCGTACCGGCAGGCCATTTCGATCATTTCCGCGAACTGCGGATCGCGCTTGCTGCCGCGGCCGACATTGCCGGGATTGATGCGGTACTTCGCCAGCGCCGTGGCGCAGCCGGGATACTCGCGCAGCAGCTTATGGCCGTTGAAGTGGAAGTCGCCGATCAGCGGCACCGTCACGCCCAGCCGGTCCAGACGCTCGCGGATGGGCGCCACGGCGGCGGCGGCTTCCGCCGAGTTCACCGTGAGGCGCACCAGTTCGGAGCCGGCGCGGGCCAGGGACCTGACCTGGGCCACGGTGCCGTCGATATCGGCGGTATCCGTATTGGTCATGGACTGGACGACGATCGGATTGGGTCCGCCGACGCGGATTCCCCCGATGGTGGTTACGAGCGATTTGCGACGAGGATGCGACATCCGTGCATTGTACCGCTTAACATGGCGGCAAAATAACCGTCAGGAAGTGCATGTCCTCCCGGGAAGCAATGGCGCGCGAGAAGCCGCGGGGCCTGACCCGCATCGTGCGGGCGGCAGGGGCCAGCTGGAAGGGCCTCGTGGGCGCGTATCGCGGAGAGGCCGCATTTCGCCAGGAACTGGCCCTGAGCGTCCTGGTCATACCGCTGGGTCTGTGGCTCGGGCGCACCGGCGTCGAGCGTGCACTGCTGATCGCACCGATGCTGCTGGTGCTGATCGTGGAACTGCTGAACAGCGCCGTGGAGGCCACGGTGGACCGGATCGGCCTGGAACGGCACGTTCTGGCGGGCCTGGCCAAGGACATCGGCTCGGCCGCCGTGCTGATGTCCTTCTTGCTGCTGGGGGCGGTGTGGCTGCTGGTACTGATGGGTCATTCATGACATATGCACGATTCGCCAGGACCGGGGGCATGGCCCTGGCGCTGATGGCCTGCGCCGGGTTGTTGCCAACCATTGCGCGAAGCGCGCCCGATCCCGGCAAGCCGGATCCGCACGGGGCGCCGGCGGCACAGCCGACCCTGGCCCAGCAGGCGACCGCCGCCGAGGGCAATCCGGACTGGTCCGGTACGCTCGAGCGCATCGTCGGCAGCGTGGTCGCCATCAACATCGACCAGGTGCGCGCTTTCGACACCGAATGGAGCGCCACGGCCCAGGCGACCGGTTTCGTGGTCGATGCCGAGCGCGGCCTGATCCTGACCAACCGGCATGTCGTGACGCCGGGGCCGGTGACGGCCGAAGCCACGTTCCTCAACCGTGAAGAGGTGCAGCTCTACCCGGTGTACCGCGACCCGGTGCACGACTTCGGGTTCTACCGTTACGATCCCTCGAAGCTGCACTTCATCAAGCCGAAGGCCCTGCCGTTGTTCCCCGAAGGTGCCAGGGTCGGCACCGAGATCCGCGTCATCGGCAACAATGCCGGCGAGCAGCTGTCGATTCTCGCCGGCACGCTGGCGCGGCTGGACCGCGATGCGCCGGTCTACGGCCTGTACAAGTACAACGACTTCAATACCTTTTACCTGCAGGCGGCGTCGGGAACCTCCGGTGGTTCCTCGGGCTCGCCGGTGGTGGACATCCGCGGCCGGGTCATCGCGTTGAACGCCGGCGGTGCCAACGGCGCGGCCTCGAGCTTCTACCTGCCGCTGGCGCGCGTGCGTCGCGCCCTGGAGCTGATCCAGCAGGGCAAGCCCGTGACCCGCGGCACCCTGTCCGCCGACTTCAGCTACACGCCCTACGACGAGCTCGAGCGGCTGGGCCTGGCCGCGGCAACCGAATCGGAGGTGCGGGCCGCCTTTCCCTCGCTGACCGGCATGCTGGTGATCAGCAAGGTGCTCCCCGGGTCGCCCAGCAGCGGCGTGCTGCGTCCCGGCGACATCCTCGTGCGTGTCAACGGCCGCTATGTCACGCAGTTCGAGCCGCTCGAGGTGCTGCTCGACGACAACGTGGGTGGCACCGTGGAACTGTCCCTGGAGCGCGGCGGCCGCAGCATCACCGCGAATCTGCCGATCACGGACCTGCACGCCATCACGCCGGACTCCTACCTGCAGTTCGGCGACGGGGTGCTCAACAACCTGTCCTATGAGCTCGCCAGGCAGTTCAACGTCCCGGTGAAGGGCGTGTACGTGGCCAACCCTGGCTACGCGCTGGGCGCGGCGGGCATCGCCCGCGGCTCGGTGATCGTGGCGATGAACGCGAGACCGGTGAACAACCTCGATGACCTGCAGGCGATCCTCGACACGCTCGGCGACGGTGCGCGGGCCACGGTGCGGTACTTTTCACTGGACGATCCGCGCAGCACGCAGCTGCGTTCGTTCCGCATGGATCGGCGCTGGTTCCTCTCCGGACGCTGCCGGCGCGATGATCGCGTGGGGCTGTGGAACTGCACCGATCTGCCGGCCCAGGCGCCCGCGCCGCCGCCGGCTCCGGCGTCCACGCCGCTGCGGGCCTATTCGGATCCGCGGCTGAAGAAGCTCGCGCCCTCGCTGGTGTTCGTCACCTACGACATGCCGTACACGGTCTCCGGCGTCGCCGAAACGAGCTTCCACGGCACCGGCCTGGTCGTGGACGCGGCGCAAGGGCTGGTGGTCGTGGACCGCAACACCGTGCCGGTCTCCACCGGCGACGTACAGATCACCTTCGCCGGCACCGTGCAGGTGCCGGGGCGCGTGGTGTACGTGAATCCGCTGCACAATCTTTCGGTGGTGGCCTACGACCCGGCGCTGGTCGGCGACACGCCGGTCAAGAGCGCCGTGCTGGCGCCCGGGGCCCTGCGCGAGGGCAGCGCGGTGTGGGTCGTGGGCCTGAGCGCCGACGGGGAACCCCACACCCGCAATACCCAGATCGCCAGCGTCGATCCCCTCGCGCTGCCGCTGTCCCGATCCATGCGTTTCCGCGACACCAATCTCGACGTGGCGCAGCTGGTGAACCCACCGCTCGACTACGACGGCGTGCTGACCAACGAGGCCGGCCAGGTGGTCGGCCTGTGGTCCAGCTACGCGGTCGAGAGCGGCCGGGAAACGAGCCAGGAGAATCGCGGCGTGCCCATCGATGGGGTCGCGACCATGCTCGATCACATCCACTCCGGCACGCCCCTGCACAGCCTCGAGACCGAGTTGATCCCGCTGCAGCTGGCCGAAGCACGGCAGCTGGGAGTGTCGGATGAGTGGCTGAAGAAGCTCGAGCAGCACGATGCCGCCGCGCGCCAGGCCCTGATGGTGGTGCGCATGGTCGGCGGATCGAACGCAGCGGCGGTATTGCAGCAAGGCGACGTCCTGCTCGCCATCGATGGCCGTACCGTCACGCATTTCGCCGAAGTCGAGCATGCGGTCGCCGATGCCCCGACGGTCAGGGTCACCGTCTGGCGGGCGAACGCGGCGCTCGAACTTTCGGTGCGGACGGCCGCGCTCAACGGCCAGGACATCGACCGGGTCGTGCAATGGGCGGGCGCGACGCTGCAGGCTCCGCAACGCGCCATCGCCGCCCAGCGCAGCATCGCACCCTACGGCGTCTATGTCGCCAACCTCAGTTATGGTTCGCCGTCGGCCCGTTACGGGCTGTATCCGGGCCTGCGCATCGTCGAGGTCGACGGCACGCCGACGCCGGACCTCGATGCCTTCATCAAGGCGGTCATCGGGCGGCCGGACCGCTCCTCCGTGCGCCTCACGACGCTCAACTGGAATGATGCGCCGGCGGTCATCACGCTGAAGCTCGACAAGCATTACTTCCCGGCCTACGAGGTACGGCGTTCCCCCGCCGGCTGGAACCGCCAGCTCCTGGAGTAGTGAGCGCGCAACAAGGCCGGACGCGGCCGCCAGCCTTGCTAGAATTCCCCCCATGGTAAAGGTTGTCCGGGCCAGTCAGGTCGAAATCGATGCCGCCGTCCAGGCCCTGCGCGACGGGGATCTGGTCGCGTTTCCGACCGAGACCGTCTACGGTCTGGGCGCGAATGCCCAGAACCCGGCGGCCGTGCGCAAGATCTTCGAGGTCAAGGGCCGCCCCGTGAGCCATCCGGTGATCGTGCACCTGGACAGTCCGAAGTTCCTGCACCGCTGGGTGAGCGAGGTGCCGCCCGCGGCCGCGAGGCTCGCCGAGCGCTTCTGGCCCGGTCCGATGACCCTCGTGCTGCCGCGCGCCGCGCAGGTCCACGACATCGTCACGGGCGGCCAGCCGACGGTGGCCATCCGGGTGCCCTCCCACCCCATGGCGCAGCAGCTGCTCACCGCATTCGGCGGCGGCATTGCCGCGCCCTCGGCCAACCGCTTCGGGCGCCTGAGTCCGACGCGTGCCGAACACGTCCGTGACGAACTCGGGGATGCCGTGCGGGTCGTGCTCGACGGCGGGGAGTGCCAGCTGGGCCTCGAGTCCACCATCGTGGCCTGCGAGGGCGACACGGTGCGGCTGTTGCGGCCCGGCGCGGTCACCGCCAGCCAGCTGCGCGAAGTGGCGCCGGAACTGATCGTGGGCGCCGACGCCTTCACGTCCCGCGTACCGGGCAGCCTGCCGTCGCACTACGCGCCGCGCACTCCCATGAGCATCGTGCCCTCGGGCGAAATCGACGCCCGGGCGGCGAGCGCCTCGAGCGGGGGCACCCGCATCGCCGTGCTCGCACAGCGCCTGCCGCTGAAGTCGCATGCCTATGTCACCTGGGTGAACGCCGGGCGCCGTCCCGAGCAGTATGCGCATGACCTGTACGCCAATCTGCGGGCGCTCGACACCGCCGGCTGCCAGCAGATCCTGGTCCAGGACGTGCCCGAGGGCGAGCGCTGGGATGCCGTGCGCGATCGACTGCTGCGCGCCGCCACCCGGGTCACCGAAGGCGATGACACCGGCGCGAACGCCGTTCTGCCCTAGGCCCGTGCCCAAGACGCGCTTCATCGATCCGTTTGAACCGGCGCAGATCCGCAGGCTGGTCGCCGAGTTCGGCTCGCCGCTGCTGATCATCGACTGCGAGCGTGTCCGGGTTCAGCTGCGCAAGCTGCACAAGGCCTTGCCGAGGGTCGGCCTGCACTATGCATTGAAGCCGCTGCCACACCCCGCCGTGGTGCGGGTGGTGCTGGAGGAAGGCGCGAACCTGGACCTGGCGACCACGGGTGAAGTGCAGCTGGTGCAGGGGCTCGGAGCGAGTCCCGAGCGCTGCATCCACACCCATCCGATCAAGCGCGCCCAGGACATCCGCAACGCCATGGAATTCGGGGTGCGCACCTTCGTCGCCGACAATCCGGACGAAGTGCGCAAGTTCGCCCGTCTCGGGGACCGCGCGCGGCTGCTGCTGCGGGTGTCGTTCCGCAGTCCCGGGGCCGTGTGCGACCTGTCGCGCAAGTTCGGCTGCGATCCGGAGAATTTCCTCGAACTCGCGCGCCTGGCTGCGGGCAGCGGCGTGGACGTCCAGGGCATTTCCTTCCACGTCGGATCCCAGGCGGCCGATCCGGCCAAGCACGTCGAGGCCATCGAGGCGTGCGCCGGACTCATGGCCGCGGCCCGCCGCGAGAGGCTCGGCACCCTGGATACGCTCGATATCGGCGGCGGTTTTCCCATCGACTACGGTTCGCCGGTGCCGGACATCGCACGCTTCTGCGCCCCGATCCGCCGGCAGCTCATGAGGCTGCCGAAGCGCATCCGGGTCATCGCCGAGCCGGGACGCTTCATCGCCGGGCCCGCCGCCATCGGCGTCGCGAGCGTCATGGGCCGCGCGCAGCGCGAAGGCCACTGGTGGTACTACCTGGATGACGGCCTCTACGGTTCCTACAGCGGCCAGTTGTACGACCATGCGCGCTACCCGGTGGAGCCGCTGCGCAGCGGCACGACCAGGCTGCCCTCGGTGCTGGCCGGTCCGACCTGCGACAGCATCGATGTGATCGCCGAGAACCTGATGCTGCCGAAGCTCGAGGTCGGCGATCTCATCGTCGGGCGGGCCATGGGCGCCTACACCTGGGCCAGCGCCTCGGAGTTCAATTTCTTTCCGCGGGCCACGGTGGTCTCCGTGAACATGACGGCCGATGATCGCGGCACGGTGCTTGCGCTTTGATCCGCGATATCGTCTTCGACATCGGACACGTGCTGGTCGGGTTGCATCCCGAGGCCATGCTCGCCTTCCTGGGCGAGCATGGCGCGCCGCGGATGGATCTGCACACCGCCCTGGAGCGCGTCGGCCTGAATGACCACGAGACCGGCCGGCTCGATGGCGCCGGGCTCATCGCGCGCTTCTGCGCCCTCGCGCCCCGGGCGCCGCAGGCGCAGCTGCTGCAGCGATGGCGGGACATGTTCTCCGCACACGAGGACATGTTGCATCTGGCCCGGCAGGTCACCCCGCATCACGGTGTCTACCTGCTGTCGAACATCGGCGAGCTGCATTGGGACCACCTGGTGGAGCGGTACGCCGTGGACCGGATCGGCCACGGCGCGCTGCCCTCGTTCCAGGCCGGGGTCATGAAGCCGGATACGGCGATCTACGCGCAGGCCGAGCAGCGCTTCGGCCTGGCGCCCGCGACGACCGTGTTCATCGATGATCGGGAGGAGAACATCGAGGCGGCCCGTGTCCGCGGCTGGCATGGCATCGTCCACCGCAATTTCGCAGACACGCGACTGGCGCTGCTGCGGCTGGGTGTGGAGGCAGCGCGATGAAGAACGAAAAACCCGAACCGCAGACGGCGATTCACCACCAGGTCGACGCCGCCCGCGCGGGCAAGGACCCCCGGGTCGTGGCGCGCCTCACCTCCGGCTGGGTCGTCTTCGGTGAACGGCAGTTCGTGCGCGGCTACGTGCTGCTGCTGCCCGATCCGGTGGTGCCCTCCCTCAATGCACTGGGCGCGCAGGAGCGCGGCCAGTTCCTGCTGGACATGGCACGCCTCGGGGATGCGCTGCTGAAGGTCACCGATGCCCTGCGCATCAACTACGCCATCCTCGGCAATGTGGAGCCGGCGCTGCACGCCCATGTCATCCCCCGGTATGCCGATGAACCGGAGGCGCTGCGCACGGCGCACCCCTGGGCGCATGACTGGCAGGCGGCGCCGCCGTTCGACCGGACCGGCTGCGCGGCCCTCGCCGAGTCCCTGCGTCGCGAGCTCACCCGCATGGGGGTGGCGCGGGCCATGCGCTACGACCCGGGCGTCAATGCCGCGTGTTGACCCTCGAATCGGTCAGTCGCAGCTTCGGCGCCGGCGAGCACCGGCGCTGCGTACTCGACCGGGTCAGCCTCAGCATCCCGGCCGCCACCGAAACCGCCATCATCGGCCGCAGCGGCTGCGGCAAGTCCACGCTGCTGAACATCATCAGCGGCATCGACCGGCCCGACGCCGGGCGGGTGATCTTTGACGGCCAGGACCTGAACGCGCTGCGCGAGCCGCAGCGCACCGTGTTCCGCCGGCGCAAGGTCGGCTTCGTCTACCAGTTCTTCAATCTGCTGCCGACGCTCGATGTGGAGGAGAACGTGCGCCTGGTGCTGGCGCTGGACGGCATCGCTGCGGCCGAGTGCCGGCGCCGCACCCGCGCCATTCTCGAGCGCGTGGGGCTTGCCGAGCGGCTGCATGCGCCGGTCGACACGCTCTCCGGCGGGGAACAGCAGCGCGTGGCGCTGGCCCGGGCGCTGGTGCACCGCCCGGCGCTGCTGCTCGCCGACGAGCCCACCGGCAATCTCGATGAGGTCACGGCCGCGCAGATCTCGCCGCTGCTGCGCGAGCTGGCGCGCGAGCACGGCGCCACGGTGATCCTCGCGACCCATGATCGACAGCTGGCCGCCGGCGCCGACCGCTGCCTCACCCTGCGCGCCGGAGAGCTGGTGTAGACCATGGGCATGCTGTGGTCGGCGAGCTTCCGGCACCTGTTGCGGCATCCGGTGCAGCTGCTGCTGGCGCTGCTCGGACTCGCGCTCGGCGTGGCGACGATCGTCGCGGTGGATGTCGCCACGGGCAGCGCGGCACGCGCCTTCGAACTGTCGCTGGACGCCGTGCAGGGGCCGGCCACTCACGAACTCGATGGCGGGCCCGCGGGCATCGATGAAGGCGTGTACGGCCGGCTCGTGCGCACCCTGCATCGGGTCCGCGCCAATCCGCTCGTCGAGGGGTATGTGACCGTCGGGGATCATGCGCTGCAGTTGCTCGGCGTGGACCCGCTCGCGGCCGCCGGTTTTGCGGGTGATGGCAATGATGCGACGCAGTCCCGGGCGGTCCCGGCCGGTCCCGGGTCGGCCCTCGGTTCCGGCGCTGCGCTGGCGCAGTGGCTGTCCGCGCCGGCCGCGCTGCTGAGCCGTGACACGGCGACCCGCCTGCACCTCGGAGTCGGTGCGCGCTTCAGTGTCGATGCCGGAGGCCATGCCATGACCGGGCAGCTGCTCGGGGTCATCGGCGGTGACGCGGACGGCCTCGCGGCGGTGATGCTGACCGATGTCGCCACGGCCCAGGAATGGCTGGGCCTGCAGGGCCGCCTGACGCGCATCGACCTGCGCGTGCCGGCCGATCCGGCCGGCGCGGCGGAGCTCGCGCAGCTGAGCCGCGAACTGCCCGCCGGCGTGACGCTCGCGGCGGCGGCGCAGCGCGCCCGCGCCGGTGCGGACATGACCCAGGCCTTCAACGCCAATCTGCGGGCGCTCGGCCTGCTGGCGCTGCTGGTCGGCCTGTTCCTCGTGTACGGGACCATGAGTTTCGCGATCGTGCAGCGGCGTCGCAGCCTCGGCATCCTGCGCGCGCTCGGCGCCACGCGTGCCCAGCTGCTGCGCATCATCCTGCTCGAGGCGGCGGGCCTGGCGATCGCGGGCGGCGTGCTCGGGCTCGGCGCCGGTTGGACCCTGGGCCGCGAGCTGGTGAGCCTGGTGTCCAGGACCATCAATGACCTGTACTACGTCGTGGCCGTCAACAGCGCCACCCTTCCGGCCGCTGAGCCGGTGCTGGCGGTGGGCGCGGCGCTCGCCGTGGCGCTGCTGGCCGCTGCCGCGCCGGCCTGGGAGGCCGTCTACAGCGCGCCGCAGCTGACGCTGCGCGCCTCGGTGCTCGAGGGACGGGCGCGACGCGTGGCACTGGCCGCACTCGGCCTGAGCCTGCTGCTGGCGCTCGCCTGCGGGGGCATCGTCTTGGCGTCCGGGCGCAGCGTGCTCGCCGGATTCGCCGCGCTGGTGCTGGCGATGCTGAGCGTGGCCGCCACGACACCGGCGCTGCTGTATGCGGCGGCCCGCAACCTGCGGCGCTGGCGGCCGCTCGACTGGCCGCCGCTGCGCCTGGCACTGGACGGCATCGCCGGATCCCTGAGCCGCACCGGGGTCGCCGTGGCGGCGCTGGCGATGGCCGTGACGGCGATGATCGGCATCAGCATCATGGTCGACAGCTTTCGCGAGTCGCTGCGCGACTGGCTGACGCACACGCTGCAGGCTGACATCTACGTGGGTGCGCCGGGACCGGGATTTGCGCGGCCGGAGCGACGGCTCGACGCCGCGGTGGTCACGGACCTCGTGCGGGTGCCGGGCGTGGCCGGATACACGGCCAGCCGTCGCGCCATCGTGGACTCGGACCGGGGACCGGTGGTGCTGGATGCCATGGACATCACGCCGACGCTGCGCGCCGGGGTCGATCTGACCGCCGCCACGGCCGATGTGTGGCGGCAGCTGCAGGATGGGGCGCTGCTGCTCGCGCAGCCCCTGGCCTATCGGCTGAACCTGAGCCCCGGAGGGGTGCTCGAGTTGACCACCGCGCTGGGCCCGCGCAGCTTTCCGGTCGCGGGGGTGTTCCGCGAATACGGCAACGATCGCGGCAGCGTCCGCATCAGCCGTGACGTGTACCGGCGGGCGTGGCGGGACGATGCGGTAAGCACGCTCGCCCTGAAGGTCGCGCCCGGCGTCGACGTCGATGCCGTCGTCGGCCGCCTGTACGCCGCCGCGGCGGGACGGCAGGCGCTGCAGGTCGATACGCCGGCGCAGGTGCGCGACATTTCGCTCACGATCTTCGAGCGCACTTTCATCATCACGCGGGTGCTGAACTGGCTCGCGGCCGGGGTCGCGGCCATCGGCCTGCTGAGCGCGCTGCTGGCGTGGCAGCTCGGCGGCACGCATGAATTGGCGCTGCTGCGCGTGCTCGGGCTCAAGCGCGCCGGCGCCGCCGTGATGATCGAGGCGCAGACGCTGTTCATGGGCCTGGTGGCGCTGCTCGCGGCGTTGCCGGCCGGCCTGCTCACCGCGGTGCTGCTCGTGCGCGTCGTCAATCGTCGCGCCTTCGGCTGGGAGATCGACCTGCATCTGCATCCGGTCCAGTTCACCGGTGCGATCACGCTGGCCGTGGTCACGGCACTCGCGGCCGGTGCCTATCCGGCCTGGCGGATGGCGCACGCGCCCCTCTCCCAGGACCTGCGCGAGGAATAGCGATGGCCGGGGTCCGGATCCGATCCTCGCCGTTCCTGCCGCTGCTGCTGGCGCTCGGCCTGTGCGGCTGTCAGCGCCATGGTCCAGTTGCGACGCCCTCCGCAGACGACGCGCCGGGCATGCAGGCCGACCGTTTGAGCGTACTGCGCGCCGCGGATCAGCCGGGCTACGCGCTGGCCGATGCCCCGCGTCACTTCGAGTTTCCGCAGGACCATGGGCCGCATCCGCAGTTCCGCCACGAGTGGTGGTACCTGACCGGCCAGCTCACGGCCGCGGGCGGGGCGACCTTCGGTTTCGAGCTGACGGTGTTCCGGCTGGCGCTCGCGCCGCAGGACGGGCCGCCCTCCGCGACGCCGGCATCGGCCTGGCGGACGCGGCAGGTGTACGCCGCGCATTTCGCCGTCACCGATGTGAGTCGCGGACGATTCTTCCATGCGACGCGCTATGCGCGCGAGGCGCTGGGCCTCGCGGGTGCCCGGGCCGCCCCGTTCGCCGTCCGCGTGGCCGACTGGTCGGTCACCGAGGTGCCGTCGGTACGGACGGCCGACGCGGCCGGTCAAGAGCCCTTGAGCTGGCAGCTGCAGGCGGCCGACGGGGACTACCGGTTGCAGCTTGATCTGCGCAGCCTCGAGTCCCCGGTGTTGAACGGGGAGGCGGGCCTGAGCCGCAAGGCGCCGGGCGCGGCGAGCTATTACTACTCGATGCCGCATCTGCGGGCGAGCGGCACGCTCACGCGCGCGGGCGCCGCACTGTCCGTGTCCGGATCGGCATGGCTCGACCGGGAGTGGGGCAGCGGGTCGTTGGGCGCGGATCAGCAGGGCTGGGACTGGTTCGCGCTGAATCTGGATGACGGCAGCGCCGTGATGTTCTATGCGCTGCGTGACCGGGACGGGCGCCGCGATACGCACAGCGCCGGCACTTTCGTCGATGCCGCGGGCCAGGCCACCCCGCTCGCCAACGATGACGTCCGGATCAGCGTGCAGCGCCGCTGGAAGAGCCCTCGCGGCGGGCAGTATCCGGCCCAGTGGGACCTGCAGGTGGGCTCGCAGGAGCTGCAGCTGCAGGTGACGCCGCTGCTGTCGGACCAGGAACTGACGACGCAGCCGCGCTACTGGGAGGGCGCGGTCGAAGTCCGCGGGCGGCGGCGCGGCGCAGCCGTCACCGCACGCGGGTACGTCGAACTGGTCGGTTACGCACAGGCCCAGGCGATGCCGAGCACGCCCAGCGCCAGCACCGCGCCCGGCCACTGAGGCAGCCGCCGCCACAGTCGCTGCAGGCGTTCACCGGCGACCACGGCGCCCAGGACGGCGCCGACCGCGAAGCCGAGCAGATGGGCCATGACGTCGGTGTGCTCACCCGAGGTGCCGAGCCACCCGAGCAGGATGACACCGGCGAACAGCGGTCCCCATCGCTGGGCCGGGCGCAGCGCCATCATGTGCCGCTCACGCCAGGAATACGCGGCCAGCAGGCCCAGTGCCGTGAACACCGCGGTGGAGGCGCCCGCGGAGCGGTGCGCGGCCGTGGCCAGCAGCGCTTCGATCCAGTTGGCCGCGCCGGCGCCGAGCACCACCAGGGCCCAGGCCGTACCGGGACCCAGCAGCCTGCCGGCCAGATAGCCGAACCAGGCCCCGGCGGCCAGGTTGGCCGCGATGTGCGCCGCATCCAGATGCAATGTCAGTGCGGTCCAGGCGCGCCACCACTGCCCCTGATGCACCAGGCCGGCGTCGAGTTCGCCCGCCTCGAACGCATCCAGGCGCCCCCAGCCGGCGCTGATCACCCCGGCCACGCCCAGCAGCACCAGCGCGTATGCCGCGCTGCCGACCCAGGCGCGCTCGAACAGGGGTGCCGGCGCCGGGGGTGCCGGGGACGGTCGCCGGCGGCTCTCCTGTTGGTAATGCAACAGCTGGCTGCGGGCCTGTTCGAGGTTCGCCGGGGCGACCCACAGCGAGAAACCCCCGCTCGACTGCGACATCTCGTGCGCCACGCCCACTGCCGTGAGCACGAAGGCGCGCTCGGCACAGCTTGCCCGGTCCGGCGAGCGGTAGACCTCTATGGCGTCGGCGAGCATGACTGGCCCCTTATTGTGGCGCGTGCCCCGGGTTCAATGCTTCAATCCCTGCGCATGGAGGATTATCGCTGGTTGCACTGGGCACAGCAGCTGCAGGCCGTCGCGCAGACGGGCGAGGCCTATGCGAACAATGATTTCGACCGGCAGCGCTACGATCTGGTGCGCCATGTCGCGGCCGCCATGATGGCCGCAGGATCCGGCGCCGCCCCCCAGGGGATCGTCGAACTGTTCGGCAGTGAACGCGGTTATGCGACGCCCCGCATGGACGTGCGCGCCGCGGTGTTTGACGGTGACAGCATCCTCATGGTGCAGGAGCGCTCCGACGGCTTGTGGACCCTGCCGGGCGGCTTCGCCGATGTCGGTGACAGTCCGAGCGTGGCGGTCGAGCGCGAGGTGCGCGAAGAGTCCGGCTTCACCGCCCGGGCCGTGAAACTCGCGGCCCTGTACGACCGCAACCGGCATCCGCATCCACCGTTCGGATATCACCTATGGAAGGCTTTTTTCCTGTGCGAGCTGCAGGGCGGGGAGGCGCGGACGAGCATCGAGACCAGCGCCGTGGGGTTCTTCGCCGAGGACGAACTGCCGCCGCTGTCGCTCGGCCGCGTCAGCGTGAGGCAGGTGCAGCATATGTTCGAACACCACCGCAATCCGCAGTTGGCCGCCTCTTTCGACTGAAACATCTGTAAAATGACCCGTCGGAACAACGGGAGTTTTGCCAGTGGCTGCAAGAACCAAGGCGCGCAAGAGCAAGGTCGTCAGGACCGCGGCAAAGCGCGGATCGGACCCCTGGTCGGATGTGGGCGAGCGCGGCAGTCATCTGCATATCGGCCACTTCCTCACCTTCCAGCTGATCCGGCTGGCCAACGCGGCCAAGTCGAACGTCACCCGCCGGTATCTGGCCGACTTCGGCCTGAGCGTGCCGGAGTGGCGTCTGCTCGCCATGACCATCCGCTTCCAGCCCGTGCGGTTCTCGGAGCTGGTGGCCAACAGCAGCATGGACAAGGGTCAGGCGAGCCGCACCTTGCACGGCATGATCAAGCGCGGCTACATCGCCACCAAGTCCCCGGCGCCGGGAACCCGCAAGGCCGGGGATACCGCGGCCGTGCCGGTGATTCTAACGGTGACGACGCGGGGGCGATCGCTCTACAAGACGGTGCTGCCGGTGGCGCAGCGCAATCAGGCGCGGCTGCTGCAGAAGCTGACCCGCGATGAGCGGCGCACGCTGTACAGCGTTCTGAGCAAGCTGTTCAGCGCCATCGGCACTCAGGAACGCGGGGACGAGGATTAGGTCAGCGCCGCACCAGCAGCAGGTGGCACCAGGCATAGCCGATCACGAGCACCGCGCAGATGGCGTAGGCGCAGACCAGGCCTGAGCCGGCCGCGACCAGAACGAACACATCGAGGCGCCGTGCCACGTCGGTCGCGAGGGCGTCGCTGGCAAAGATCGTGGCGTTGGCCACGGCGCCCACCAGCAGCCAGCGGCGCAGGTAACGAGGCAGGATCTCACTCATGCGACGGTTGTGGGCGCTCGCGGCGGCACGGGCGATGAGGTCGCCCTGACTGGCATCCTTGAACAGCCAGAATGGCCACAGGCTGCGGGCCAGGGCTACGGCCCAGGATACGGACGAGCTGTGTGGTGCGTGACTCATGACGGCCTGCGGGATCATGATATTCATGCCCTGCACAAAAATATGAGACCTGCATTGGCTTTTGCGGTGAAGGTCGGCGCGCAGGGCGGACGGATCGGGGGCCTGACTGTGACGGCGCTCCCGTGTAGCATCACGGGGAAGAGCGGTCGAACCGCCACAAAGGAGTCGGAGTGAACGCGGTGGAGGAAAGCCTGTCGTCGGGGGATCGTGCGGGGGCTGCGAAGGGTACGGCGTCAGGGGCGCCGGCCGGCAAGGTCAATGCGCCCGAGGTTCGGGGCGCCACCTCAACCGCCGGACGGGCGGTGACCAAGCTGTTGAAAATGTTCGGATCTCCGCCCTTCGAGTTCGTGCTCTGGAACGGCGAGCACATCGTACCGGAGGGGATCAAGCCCATCGCGCGCATCACGATCCGCGAGCCCGGCATATTGTGGGGGCTGATGCGTGACCCGGGTGTGCGCTTCGGTGACGGCTACAGCGAGGGCCGCATCGAGATCGAAGGTGACCTGGTCCGTTTCATGGAAGAGGTGTACCGCGGGTCGGAGCGCGCCGAGAAGCAGAAGTCGCTGCTGGGCCTGGTCGGCCGGCTGCTGAATCGTCCGCGGACCAACACCCTCGCCGGTTCGAAGGACAACATCCACCATCACTACGACATCGGCAACGATTTCTATTCGCTGTGGCTGGGCCGTACCATGGCCTACACCTGCGCCTACTACCCGACTCCGACCACGACGCTCGATGACGCGCAGGATGCCAAGATGCACCACGTCTGCCGGAAGCTGCGGCTGCGTCCCGGCGAACGCGTGGTGGAGGCCGGCTTCGGCTGGGGCCGTCTGGCGGTTCATATGGCGCGCCACTACGGCGTGAAGGTGCGGGCCTTCAATATCTCCAAAGAGCAGGTGGCCTTCGCCCGCGACTACGCCAGGTCCCAGGGCCTCGAGTCGCAGATCGAGTATGTCGAGGATGACTACCGCAACATCGCCGGCGAATTCGACGCCTTTGTCTCCGTGGGCATGCTCGAGCATGTCGGAGTGGAGAACTACCGGCAGTTGGGGCAGGTGGCCCGCGGCGTCCTGGGCGGCAACGGACGCGGCCTGATCCACTCCATCGGCCGCAACTACCCGGCACCGCTGCATCCCTGGATCGAGCAGCGGATATTCCCGGGCGCCTATCCGCCGGCCTTGAGCGAGATGACCCGGATCTTCGAACCCTGGGATCTGTCGGTGCTGGACGTGGAGAACCTGCGGCTGCACTACGCGCACACGCTCACCGACTGGCTCGCGCTGTTCGAGGCCAATGTGGACCGGGTGCGCGGCATGTTCGACGAGAAGTTCGTGCGCATGTGGCGCCTGTACCTGGCCGGTTCGGTGGCGGCCTTCACCACCGGCACCCTGCAGCTGTTCCAGGTGTTGTTCGCCACCGCGCAGAACAATGACGTCCCGATGACCCGCGATCACCTGTCGCAACCGCTCGGCTAGACGGCACGCGTGCTTCACTGCGACGTACTGATCATCGGCGGCGGGCCCGCGGGTTCCTCGGCGGCGCGCCGTCTGCGCCAGGGCGGAGCGGACGTGCTGATCCTGGACAAGGAGGTCTTCCCGCGCCTGAAACTGTGCGCCGGCTGGATCACCCCGGAGGTGGTGAAGGATCTGGAGATGGATGTCGCCGCCTATCCATACCGCTTCCTGACCTTCGGGCGCATGCACGCCTACCTGCGCGGCGTGCACCTGCCGCTGCCGTGCGTGCAGCATTCCATCCGCCGGTTCGAGTTCGACGCATGGCTGCTGGAGCGCTCCGGCGTGCGTTGCGTTCAGCACAACGTGCGGCATATCGAGGCCGATCCGGCGGGCGGTTACACGGTCGACGGCGAATATCACTGCAGGTACCTGATCGGCGCAGGCGGGACCCGCTGTCCGGTGTACCGGACCCTGTTCCGCGAGGCCAATCCACGGGCCCCGGAACTGCAGACCGTGACCCTGGAACATGAATTCCCCTACGACTGGCGCGATCCGGACTGCCATCTGTGGTTCTTCGACCAGGGGATGCCGGGCTACTCCTGGTACGTGCCCAAGGCCAACGGCTATCTGAACGTCGGCATCGGCGGCATGGCCGAGCGCATCAAGCGCAGCGGCGTCGATATCCGCCAGCACTGGCATCACCTCATCGCCAGGCTCGATCGCAAGCTCGCCAAGGGCGCCCATTACGATCCGGTCGGCTACAGCTACTTCCTGCGAGGCAATGTGCGGGTGGTGCGCATCGGCGACGCGTTCATCACCGGTGATGCCGCCGGCCTCGCCACCCGCGACATGTGCGAGGGCATCGGCCCGGCGATACGCAGCGGCCACCGCGCCGCCGACGCCATCCTGAAGGGCGCGCCCTATGATCTCGCGGACGTGACCGGCGCGAGCCTGGGCGGTGGCATCGCCAGCCGGCTGCTCGACTGGGCCTTCACTCGCGGCGTGGGTGCAGCGGCGGCCTGATGGCCATGGGTTCCGACAGGCCCATCATCTGGGGCGCCGCGGCGGTCGTCGTCGCCGGGGTGATCGGGCTGTACCTGTACGCCCATCGCGGGGTTCCGCAGCCCGTGCCGGCTCCGGCGCCCGCCTCGCACGGCGCCCCGCAGGTCGCACCACCCGCTGCGGCGAGTGCGCCGCGGGTCGAGCATCCGGTTCCGGGCGACAGCGGCCCGGCGGGCCTGCCGGCGCTGGATCAAAGCGACACGCTCTTCCACGATGCCCTGACGGGCCTGCCCGGGGCCGAGGCGGTCGAGAAGCTGCTCGTTCCGGAAAACATCATCCGCCACATCGTCGTCACGGTGGACAACCTGGCCCGCAAGCGCGTCGCGGTGGAACAGCGGCCCGTCAGGGCGACCAGCGGCCGGTTCGAGACCCTCGGCAGCGGCGATCAGCTCGCTCTGGATCCGCAGAACTACGTCCGCTATCGCCCCTTCATGGAGGTGGTGCAGGCGGTGGACATGCGCCATCTGGTGCAGCTGTACTACCACTTCTATCCGCTGTTCCAGTCCGCGTTCGATGATCTGGGATACCAGGACGCGTACTTCAATGACCGCCTGATCGCGATCATCGATCACCTGCTCGCGACACCCGAGGTGACCGGACCGGTCATGCTCGTGCAGCCGAACGTCATGTACCGGTATGCCGATCCGGCGCTCGAAGCACTGTCGCCGGGACAGAAGACCCTGATCCGCATGGGACCGGCGAATGAGGCGCTGATCAAGGCCCGCCTGCGGGAGCTGAAGACGCAACTGCTGGCGCATCCGCGCGGGCCGGCCTAGTCGATGCGCCTGATCGGACTGCTCGATTCACCCTATGTGCGCCGCGTGGCCGTCGGCCTGCAGCTGCTCGGGCTGCGGTTCGAGCATCATCCGGTGTCGGTCTTCCGCGGCTTCGCCGAATTCTCCGCCATCAATCCGATCGTCAAGGCGCCCACGCTGGTGTGCGACGACGGCACCGTGCTCATGGATTCGAGCCTGATCCTCGAGTATGCCCAGGCGCTGGCCGGCCGCTCGCTCATGCCGCGCGAGCTGCCCGCGCTGCGGGCCGACCTCAGGGTGATCGGCCTTGGCCTTGCCGCCTGTGAAAAGAGCGTGCAGCTCATATACGAGCGCGAACTCCGGCCGGCGCACAGGCAGCACGAACCCTGGATCACGCGCGTCACGGGTCAGCTGCTCGCCGCGCTCGGCGGCCTCGAAGCCGAAGTCGCCCGCCGGCCGCCGGCGGTCGGCAACGGGCAGATGCTGCAGGCCGGCCTCACGACCGGCGTTGCCTGGCACTTCATCCACAGGATGCTGCCGCAGTTCGCGCCCGCCACGGCCTTTCCGGCACTCGCGGCATTCAGCGCCGCCGCCGAGGCGCTGGCGCCGTTCAAGGCCGCCCCGCATGGCGATGGCCCGTGCACACCGGTGCTCGATCCGGTCTGAAAGCGGCGCGCGATCTGGTACCTTATCCCGCCGATCCGAAGTTCCAAGGAGGAGCCGAATGGCACGGACCAAACGCGGTGCGCAAGCGCGCAAGAGCGTGATCGCACTGATTTGCGGCATACGCGAAAAGGCGGGCCTGTCGCAGTCCCAGTTTGCCAGCCTGCTCGGCGTATCCGTGCGCACGCTGCAGGACTGGGAACAGGGCCGCCGGGCACCCTCCGGCGCGGCGCGCATGCTGCTGCTGGTGGCCGCGAAGCGTCCCAAGGCCCTGCTCGAGGCCGCCCGCTGATCCGGAGTGTGCGCACGTGACGCAAATCAAGCGCCTTCACCCCGGTCCTCGTTATAGCGAAGGCAGCATCCACGCCGGCACGGTCTATCTGGCCGGGCAGGTGGCGGTCGGCGGCGGCACCAGCATCGAGGCGCAGACGACCGAAGTGCTGGCGAGCATCGACAGGCTGCTGGCCGAGGCCGGCAGCAGCAAGTCGCAGATCCTGATGGCGCAGATCTACCTGGCCGACATGTCCGATTATGCGGGCCTGAACGCGGTCTGGGACCGGTGGGTCGGCAGCAGCACGCCGTCCCGCGCGACCGTGGAAGCGAAGCTGGCGCGGCCTGAGTGGAAGGTCGAGATCGTGGTGACCGCCGCGGTCTAGGCCGCTCACGCCTCGTGGCGCAGCCACCCGATCGCTGTCCTTCCTGCCACCAGCCCAACGGCTGCCGCGCCGCAGCCGGCGATAGCGGCGCTATCCGGTGCTGGTGCATGGACCCGGCGCTCCCCGCGGCAGTGCCGCGCGTCGGCCCCGCGGCCTGCCTGTGCCGGCCGTGCCTGCTAGAGGCGGTAGCGACCGGATGCCTGAACGTCCGCGCTCACCCACATCCCATGGAAGGTTGACCGCACGCGGGTGGGCAGCCGTACCAGCGCCACCGGCCCGTCGCCCAGATGCTGCGCATCCAGGATGGCGAGTTCGCTGCGCAGCTGCGACAGCCGGTTCACGAGCACCAGCAGGTAACCGTCCCCTTCCGCCGCCGCCGGGGAGCGCGGCACGAAGATGGGTTCCTGCACGCCGCTGTCGGGGCCGGGCGACCAGGTCGTCAAGGCACCGGTGTGATGGTCGAAACGCCCGATCGAACCCATGCCGACCGCGCCGGCCAGGGCATCCGGCGGGCGGCAGATCACGAAGCCGTAGCGGTAGGGCTTGCCCGTCCAGCGGTCGTCGATCTTCGGCATCTCGCAGGGGGAGGTCATCAACCGGCGCATCGCGAGCTGTTCGGTGCCGAGATCGAAACTCATCCGCGTCAGCAGCGGCGGGGCGGGCTTGAACGCGGATCCGTCGCGGCTGGGGAAGAAATCGAAGCAGTTGCCGTCATACAGGCACAGGTCCAGGTGCACCGTATCCCCCTCCGTGACCGCGTTCATCATGTGCCCGGCACTGACGGTGGGGCCCTCGAACCAGCGCACGTCCCGCGTGGTGCCGCGCCGTGGGACCACGGCATAGAAGCTCTTCTGGTCCGGATGCCATTGGTAGTAGGGCCCGCCCGCCTTGATGACATCGAGGTCGGTGATCAGCGGGAAGAAGGGCACGACGATGTGGGAGTCGCTGACGGCGAAATCGTGGACCATGCCCGCGTAGGGCATCCGGAACGGGATCTCGTGGACGATGCGCCCGTCCACATCGGCGATGTAGACGACGAAGTCGAGCGTGGCATCGCCCTGGGCCTGGTAGGAGAAGGCGATCATTTCATTGCGATGCTGGTCGAACTTCGGATGCGCCGTCAGGCTCACGGACCTGACCTGGCCGCCGAAGTCGAATTCGCCGCGCGTGGCGAGCGTGTCCGGATCCACCTCCATCGGGAGCGAATCCTCCTTGAGCACCAGCACCCGCCGGGCATGCCACACGACGCTGGTATTGGCGGTTCCGTTGCTCTTGCCGGCGACCGAGGGGTCGTTGGTGTAGCGGTTGCGGTAGCGGCCGAACAGCGAGCGTCGCGCCGCCTCCTGCAGCAGGAAGCGCTCGTTGCGCACCCAGCGGTTGCGGTAGTCGGCGCGGCCGGCGCCGATCCGGAACATGTGCACCATGCCCTCGCCGTCGATGAAGACGTCCTCGCCCGTGCGGGGCGGGTATTGCCGATCCGGACCGCAGCGGTACAGCGTGCCCGAGAGCGCGGCCGGGATTTCGCCCTGGATGACCTCCAGGTCGCGAACGTCGGATTCGGCCCGATGCGGCGTACCCCAGCCCTGATACAGCGGAATGTCGGGAAATCTCACAACTTCGGGCATGATGGACCCCCTTGAGCGCATCCTGCGCCTCGCCGATTCTGGTCAGTGGGGGCACGGGGCGTCAACATCGGAGGCAGGCGATGATCGAACCGAACACGATGCACCATGAACCGGGGCTGGACAAGGCGCTGGCGGATCTGCAGTCCATCCTGATTCCGGAGGAGACGGTCGAGGCCTGGGCCACCCAGCGGCGGGTGTTCGCGCTGACGCATCGCCGGATGATCATCGCGGCGACCAGCGGCCGGCTGATCTGGCTCGTGCGCCGGCTGCTCGGCGGTTTCGACGTGGTGAACCTGCGCTGGCAGGACCTCTCCGAGGTCAACCTGCGGGTGGGCGTGTTCGGCGCCGACCTGGTGATCCGGGCCGATCAGGTCACGGACCTCGCGATCCAGGCCCAGCCGGGTGCTCGGGTCATCACGATCCAGGGGCTGCGCAAGGAGCAGGCCCAGGCCGTCTACCGGATCTGCCAGGCACAGGACCAGGCCTGGCGCGAAAAGCGCCGCATCCGCGAGCTCGAGGAGCTGCGCGCCCGCTCCGGCGGCGTGCAGCTCAATTCGGGCGGCTTCGGGGCCGCCGCGTCGCCGGCCACGGCGGGGGGCGCAGCCTCCGAGTCCGTCAGGCGGTTGCAGGAGGCCAAGCAGATGCTGGACTCGCGGCTGATCACCGACGCCGAGTACGAATCCATCAAGGCGCGGATTCTGGCCGGCGGTTGATGGGTGTATCTTCGCCACCGGATAAGATGATCCGAGGGGGTTCATAGATGAAAATGCGCAAGATCGCGGTCGAGGAAGCGTTCTCCATTCCCGAGGTCGCCGAGGCTCTCAGGCGGGTCGCACGCGCCCCGGGGGACAGCGCGGACCTGCCGCTGGTGCGCGGGATCTACGATACGCAGGGCGGCTACGGGACCATGAAGTTCCTGGATGGCCTGCTCGATATCGAGGACCGCCGCATCAAGGACATGGATGCCAACGGTGTCGACATGCAGGTGCTGTCCCTGACGGCCCCCGGCGTGCAGATGTTCGATGCGGACACGGCCTGCGAGCTCGCGACCCTGGCCAACGATCGCCTGGCCGCGGTGATCGGCCGGCATCCGGGGCGCTTCGCGGGCCTCGCGACCTTCGCTCCGCAGTCGCCCCGGCGGGCGGTGCGCGAGATGGAACGTGCCATCCGCGATCTGAAGTTGAACGGCTTCATACTCAATTCGCATACCAACAGCGAGTACCTCGATGATCCGAAGTACTGGCCGATCCTCGAGGCCGCCGAAGCCCTCGACCGCTGCATCTACATCCACCCGCGCGGCGCGTCCGACGGCCTGAAGGGACCGCTGCGCGACTACGGCATGGATTCGGCCATGTGGGGCTATGGCGTGGAGGTGGGCACCCATGCGGTGCGCATGATGGCCTCGGGCCTCTTCGACCGCTTTCCGAAACTGAAGATCTGCATCGGCCACATGGGCGAGGCCGTGCACTTCTGGATCTGGCGCATCACCTTCATGAACAGCCGCGCGCAGAACATCGGCCGCGCACCGAAGACGAGCCTCACCATGGCGGAGTACTTCCAGCGCAATTTCGTGATCACGACCTCCGGTGTCGAGGATCCGCTGGCGCTCGAGTATTCGATCAGGAAGCTGGGCATCGACAACGTACTGTGGGCCATCGACTACCCCTATCAGCCCTCCGCGCCGGCCGTCGCCTTCATGGATGCCGTCGACGTGAGTCCGGCCGACAAGGCGAAGCTCTATCACCGCAATGCCGAGCGGGTGTTCCACATCAGCGCGAGTAATCAATGACCGCAAGAATCATAGACGGCAGGGCCATTGCCGCGAAGATCCGCGAGGAACAGAAGCAGCGCATCCTGCGCCTGCAGCAACAGCATGGCGTGCGGCCCGGGCTGGCCGTCATCCTGGTCGGCAATGATCCGGCCTCCCGCGTCTACGTCCGCAACAAGGTCACGGCCTGCAAGGACGTCGGCATCCGCTCCGAGCTGGTCGAGATGCCCTCGACCGCGACCCAGGACCAGCTTCTCAGCCGTATCGATGCCCTCAACACGGACCCGACCGTCCACGGCATCCTGGTGCAGCTGCCGCTGCCGCCGCAGATCGACGTGCACAGCGTCCTGGAGCGCATCGACTTCCACAAGGACGTCGACGGCTTCCACCTGTACAACGTCGGCGGACTGATCACCGGCAACACGGTGTTCCCGCCGTGCACGCCCTATGGCGTGCAGAAGATCCTCGAGCACGAACACATTCCGGTGGAGGGACGCAACGTCGTGGTGGTCGGCGCCAGCAACATCGTCGGCAAGCCGATGGCGCTCATGCTCATGCAGCAGGAGGCGACGGTGTGCATCTGCCACAAGAAGACCCGCGACCTGGGCATGTTCACGATGCTGGCCGACATCCTCGTGGTGGCGGCCGGAGTGCCGGGCCTGATCGTGCCGCAGATGGTACGCACCGGCGCGGTGGTGATCGACGTGGGCATCAACCGGCTTGCCGACGGCCGCATCGTCGGCGACGTCGATTTCGAGGGTGTCCGGCAGAAGGCCTCGGCCATCACTCCGGTGCCGGGCGGGGTCGGTCCGATGACCATCGCGATGCTCCTGCACAACACGGTGCAGTCCGCCGAGCGGTCGGTCGCCTGAGCCGTCATGGCGGTCAGGCCGGTCCTGAAAATGGGGCATCCGCTGCTGCGCCAGGTGGCGCAGCCGGTCGTCGACTTCGATGTGGCGAAGATCGAGGAGCTGCTCACCGACCTCGAGGACACGATGCGCGCCATGAACGGCGCCGGGATCGCGGCGCCGCAGATCGGCGTGAGCCTGCGGGTCGTGATCTTCGAGATGCTGGAAAATCCGCGCTATCCGCAGGTCGCGCCCGTTCCGTTCACGGTGCTCATCAATCCGGTGCTGAACCCGCTCGGCACGCAGATGGAAGAGGGCTGGGAAGGATGCCTGTCGGTGCCGGGCCTGCGTGGAGTCGTGCCGCGCCACCGTCGCCTGCACTATCGGGGCCTCGATCGCCACGGCCAGTCCTTCGAGCGCACCGTGGAGGGCTTCCATGCCCGCGTGGTGCAGCACGAGGTCGATCACCTGGACGGCGTGCTGTTTCCGCAGCGGATCGCGGACATGACCCGCTTCGGATTCGAGGATGCGCTCACCGGGCAGATGGCGCCCACACCGGATTGAGAGCGCCCCCTCAGGCCAGATTGTGGAAGACGCTGTGGACGTCGTCTTCCTGCTCGAGCTTGTCGACCAGCGCCAGTACCTCGGTGGCCTGGTCCTCCGGGAGTTGCACCGGAACCGTCGGCAGGTACTCGTGCTCGGCGGAAATCGGCGTCAGGCCGCGCGCTTCGAGCGCCTCCTGGAGCCTGCCGAAGTCCGCGAATGCGCAGCGGACCAGCAGCTGCGGCTCGCCCTTCTCGCCGCTGCTGTCGCCCATTTCCTCCAGGCCGTGATCGATCAGGTACAGCTCCAGGTCGTCGTGATCGATACCCGCCGGATCCAGGCGGAACACGCCCATCTTCCGGAACTGGAAACTGACGCTGCCGCTGGTGGCGAGGTTGCCGCCATTCTTGGTGACCAGGTTGCGCACCATGGCCACCGTGCGCACCGGGTTGTCCGTGGCGGTTTCGATGAGCAGCGCGATGCCATGCGGCGCGTAGGCCTCGTACAGCACCTGCTGGTAGTTGGCCGCGTCGCGCCCCGAGGCGCGCTTGATGGCCGACTCGATCTTGTCCTTGGGCATGTTCACGGCGCGCGCGTTCTGGACGGCGCGGCGCAGGGCCGGGTTTGCGGCCGGGTCGGGACCGCCGGCCTTCACCGCCATGGTGATGTCCTTGGCGATGCGCGCGAACTGCTTGGCCATGCGGTTCCAGCGCGCGAACATCGTGGCTTTTCGGACTTCGAATATGCGACCCATGTGAACTGCCCCGGTTGATGAACGGCCGGATGTGAAAACCCCCGCTTGCGGCGGGGGTTTTCAGGCGATTTTTCCGGTCCTCAAGGCCTGCGCTTCAGGCCAGCTCAGCCTGCAGCATGCGCAACCGCCGCCGCTGCATCTTCAGGCGTCCCTCGATCTCGCGCAGGCGGGTCTGGAAACGGGCGTGTTCCAGATGCTCGATGACCGCGCGCTTCTTCTCCTCGAGCCACTGTTCCTTGACGCGGGTCCAGTCGGCGACCGCGGTGGCCAGCGCCTCGTACTCCTGGGCGATCTTGTCGCGCAGCTGCTCGATGTGCGTCGGGCGGCGATGCGCGTCGGGCAACTGCGCCAGCTTGCGCTGGGCGCGGCTCAGCTGCGTGGCGAGCAACGCGCGCTGGATCTGGAAGGCCGGCGTGATCTTCAGGCGGCGGGTGAGGCCGATCCAGGAGCACGAGGCGATCAGCCACTTGGTCGGATCCCACTGCCACCAGCGCACGCCGTTGCGATAGTCATGCGCGAAGATGTGGTGGAAATTGTGGTAGCCCTCGCCGAAGGTCACGAGCGCCAGCACCCCGTTGTCACGGGCGGTGTTCTCTTCCGTGTAGGGACGCGAGCCCCACATGTGCGCGAGGGAGTTGATGAAGAACGTGAAGTGGTGGCTCAGCACCAGGCGGGCGACTCCGGTGAGCAGCAGCGCGCCCCACACGTCGCCCAGCGCCCAGCCCACCAGCAGCGGCAGGCCGAAATTGACGATGATCGCCAGCGCCGCATAGTAGCGATGCTGGAAGGCCAGCATCCGGTCGCGCTTCAGGTCCGGAATGTTCGAGAAGTCGACCTTGCCGCTGGGGTAGTCGCGCAGCATCCAGCCGATGTGCGAGAACCAGAAGCCGCGGCCCGCGGAGTAGGGGTCCTTCTCGTCGTCGTCGACGTGCAGGTGGTGGCGGCGATGGCCGCTGCACCACACGAAGGCGCTGTTCTGCAACGCCATCGTGCCGAACAGCAGATAGATGACGCGCAGCAGCGCGTGAGCCTCGTATGCCTTGTGTGCCCACAGCCGGTGATAGCCCGCGGTGATCGACATCTCGTTGGCGACGACGAAGAACGCGAAGAACGCCCAGATGCCGGCCGAGTAGCCGTGCACGATGCCGTACCAGGGCACGACGGTCAGCGTCACGAGCCCCGTCAGCGAAAAAATGAGCGCGTTGAGAACGATCAGCGGAGGCTTGCCGGTCGGGACTGCATCGACGTTTGACATGCTCGGTTTCGACCTCGAAGAAAACGGCGGAACATTATCACGATCGACGTGATTCTGGCGTGTCGCCTGTGGTGATTTGTGACCTGCGGTCCGGTCGCCGCGGCCGGCGCCGTTGAAGGCCGCAGGCGCGCTCATGGATAATGCGATCTCACCGCGTGAATTCAATTGGGCTCCCGGGTAGGAACTCCGCCTTTTTGACTCCGGTTTTACATAAGGCGGCTGACTTTCCATGCCTGACGGACCCCGCGCCCCCCATGCCCGTCCCCTCTTTGCCCTGCTTTGCACGGTGGTATGCGCCATGACCGCAGCCAGTTCCCGCGGCGCAACAGAGGTTCTTGCCCA
>DATJPN010000181.1:0-41220 GCA_035506335.1 Steroidobacteraceae bacterium
GAAGGAACTGGAGCGCCATCTCGCCCACCTGAACGAGTTCCAGTCACGCCCCGGAGTGGACACCGCGCGTCTGAAGACCATCATCGCGAACCTCGGCAGCCTGCGCGCCGACCTGCTGAACGCCGGCTCGGCGTTCCTGCAACCCATCCGCGACTCGGAATTCCTGAACTCCATCAAGCTGCGCAGCGCCATTCCCGGCGGAACCTGCGAGTTCGACCTGCCGGAGTACTTCTGCTGGCTGAGCCAGCCCGCCGAGGTCCGCATGCGCGCCTTCGGTCAGTGGCTCGGACTGCTGCGGCCGCTGTGCGATGCCATCGCCGAGCTGCTGTGGCTGACGCGCCAGGCCGGTCGCAGCCGCCGGGAGATCGCCAAGGGCGGCGTGTTCATGATCGGATTCGACCGCGACGCCCCCGCCCAGCTGCTGCGCATCGCGCTGCCGGCCGAGGAGGGGCTGTTTCCCGAAATCAGCGGCGGCGGCCAGCATCGCTGCAATGTGCGCTTCCTGAAGTGGAACGGGCTCAATGCCCGCCCCGCGCAGATCGAGGCGGACGTGCCGTTCACCCTGACGATCTGCGCCTGAGGGCCGGCCTTCAGGCTCGCCCATGCCCGCCACGGGGAAGTGTCCGACCTGCGGGCGCAGCATCGAATGGTCCGGGCAGTTCCCGTTCCGGCCGTTCTGCAGCGAACGCTGCCGCCTCATCGACCTGGGCGCATGGCTCACGGAAAAACACGTGATACCGGGCGGGCAGACGACGCCCGAGGCGGATCCGCCGGAGGAACTGCCCGACTGAAGGCCTCGAGCCTTACGGGAACTTGATCTTCCCGCCGCCGGCCGGGACGGCGCCCATGCCGCCGGCATCCGGAACCACGATGCGCGAGGCGGCCTCCCGGCGCATTTCGCGGGCCTCCTCGATGGCCTCGTCCAGGGCCAGTTTGACGGCCTCCGGAAAGCGGTTCAGCGCCTCGGCCATGGTCGTGGCCTCGATATCGAAGCCCAGCGGCAGCACGCCGCCGGGGGTCAGGAGCTGCGTTTGCCCGGAGAACAGCACCGCGCGGGTGGGATCCACGGCGCCATCGGCGGTCACCGGCGTGAGGCGCCGCAGCGTGCCGGCACGCCGGTCGGTGAACATCTCCTCGCGATAGAGGCTCGAGGCGTCGAGTTTGATTTCCGGAAGCTCGGGTTGCTGGGCCATGTGGGTCACTCGGTGGCGGAACTGTGTCGGCTCATTGTAACAGCCGTTGCAGCGCTTCGATGAAGGGCCGGTCGGCCTCGAGAATATCGATGCGGTCAAGGTCGGCGGCCGGCACCCATCGCAGCTGCTGGCCGTCGAGGCCCCGCGGCTCGCCGGCGAAATCACGCACGATCCAGAACGAGAGCTCCACGGTCCGGTCGGGATACTCATGGGTGAGGCGCAGGCAGAACTGCGGTTCATGCGCCTGCACGCCGAGCTCCTCGGAGAGCTCGCGCAATAGCGCGTCGCGCTCGCTCTCATCGGCGCCCACCTTGCCGCCCGGGAATTCCCACCGCCCGGCCAGGTGCTTGGGTTCGGGCCGCTGCGCGACGAGGATCCGGCCCTGCCGGTCGCACAGCGCGGCGGCGACCACGAGCATCGCGGCGGGGCCGCCCACGCTACGCGCCGCCGGACAGTACGCCGTGGCAGTGCTTGTATTTCTTGCCCGATCCGCAGGGGCAGGGCTCGTTGCGGCCCACCTTGCGATCCTGGCGGACGAAGGTCGCCCCGGGATCGGCCCCGCCGGCGACCGCGAATCCCGGCGCGAGGCCCGCCGCGGCCTGGGGCGGTCCCGCGGGCGCCGATCCCTGGGCCGGCGCGGCCGGCGGCTCGGGGACCTGCAGCGCCGATGCCGGCTCCGCATGCTGCGTCTGCAGCGCCTGCATGAGGCGCTGGCGCCGCAGTTCCTCCTCGCGGTCCACCTCTTCCTGGGTGCGGATCTCGATCTTCGAAACCATCGACACCGTGTCGAATTTCACGCGCTCGAGCATGGCCGCGAACAGTTCGAAGGCCTCGCGCTTGTATTCGAAGCGGTAGTCCTTCTGCGCATAGCCGCGCAGGTGGATGCCCTGGCGCAGGTAATCCATCGCGGCCAGGTGGTCGCGCCAGTGCTGGTCGAGGGTCCGCAGCATCACTTCCTTTTCCACGTGACGCATGATCGACGCGCCGGTGCGCGCGACCTTGTCCTCGTAGGATGCGGCGACGGCCGCCACGATCCGCTGCCGCAGCGTCGCCTCCTCCAGTTCCGGCTCCGCGGCGAGCCACGCCGCCGGATCCACGGTTGCGCCGAAGTCCCGCGACAGGGCCTCGGCGAGGCCCTTCAGATCCCACTCCTGCGGCGCCGCGGATTTGGGCATGAACGGATCCATCAGGCTGCCGACGGCTTCCTCGCGGATGCCGGCGATCGCCGCGGACAGATCCTCGGTGCCCATGATCTCGGTGCGCTGCTGGTAGACGACCTTGCGCTGGTCGTTGGCCACGTCATCGAACAGCAGCAGCTGCTTTCTGATGTCGAAGTTGTGCGACTCGACCTTGCGCTGCGCCTTTTCGATCCCGCGGGTGAGCATGGCGCTCTCGAGGACCTCGCCCTCCTTCATGCCCGCCATCTGCATCAGGCGCTTCGTGCGCACGGGATCGCCGAAAATCCGCATCAGGTTGTCTTCCATGGAGAGGAAGAAGCGGCTCGAACCCGGATCACCCTGGCGCCCGGAGCGGCCCCGCAGCTGGTTGTCGATGCGCCGCGACTCGTGGCGCTCGGTGCCGATGATGTGCAGGCCGCCGGCGGCGAGCGCGGCGTCATGGCGCACCTGCCACGCGGCGCGCACGGCGTCGCGCGTGGCGTCATCGGTTTGCGGCGGCAGCGCCGCGAGCTCCGCATTGAGGTTGCCGCCGAGCACGATGTCGGTGCCGCGGCCCGCCATGTTGGTCGCGATCGTCACCGCGCCCGGGACGCCGGCCTGTTCGACGATGAGGGCTTCGCGCTCGTGCTGCTTGGCGTTCAGCACCTGGTGCGGAATCGCCGCCTTCTGCAGCAGGCCCGCCAGGAACTCGGAAGTTTCGATGGACGTCGTGCCCACGAGCGCCGGCTGGCCGCGCTTCACGCAGTCCTGGATGTCCTCGATGATGGCCTCGAACTTGTCCTTCTGCGTCAGATAGACGAAGTCCGGCATGTCCTTGCGGATCATCGGCTTGTGCGTCGGGATCACCACCACCTCGAGGCCGTAGATCTGCAGGAACTCCGGCGCCTCGGTGTCGGCCGTGCCGGTCATGCCGGCCAGCTTGCGGTACAACCTGAAGTAGTTCTGGAAGGTGATCGAGGCGACGGTCTGGTTCTCCTCGCGGACGTGGACGCCTTCCTTCGCCTCCACCGCCTGGTGCAGGCCGTCGGACCAGCGACGGCCCGGCATGGTACGGCCGGTGAATTCATCGACGATGATGACCTCGCCGCCGCGCACGATGTATTCGACATCGCGCCGGTAGAGCGCATGCGCGCGCAGCGCGGCATTCAAGTGGTGCATGAGGCGGATGTTGGCCGGGTCGTAGAGGCTCTCGCCCTCGCGCAGCAGACCGGCCCGCGCCATCAGCTCCTCGACCCGGACGTGGCCGTCCTCGGTGATGTGAACCTGCTTCTGCTTCTCGTCCACCGAGAAGTCGCCGGGGCCATCCTCCTCCTTCTGGCGCGTCAGTTGCGGCACCAGCCGGTTGATGGCGACATACAGCTCCGTGCTCTCGTCCGCGGGCCCGGAAATGATCAGCGGCGTGCGCGCCTCGTCGATCAGGATCGAGTCGACCTCGTCGACCACCGCGTACACCAGGCCGCGCTGCACGCGATCCTCGAGCCTGAAGGCGAGGTTGTCGCGCAGGTAGTCGAAGCCGAATTCGTTGTTGGTGCCGTAGGTGATGTCGCAGGCATAGGCGGCGCGCTTCTCCTGCGGATCCTGCGAGTTGCGGATCACCCCGACGCTGAGCCCGAGGAAGGCGTACACGGGCCGCATCCACTCCGCGTCGCGCGAGGCCAGGTATTCATTGACGGTGACGATATGCACGCCCTCGCCGGGCAGGGCATTCAGGTACGCCGACAGCGTGGCCATGAGGGTCTTGCCCTCGCCGGTGCGCATTTCGGAGATCTTGCCCTGGTGCAGCGCGATGCCGCCGAGCAGCTGCACGTCGAAATGACGCATCTTGAGGGTGCGGCGCGCGGTCTCGCGCACCACCGCGAAGGCCTCGGGCAGCAGGTCATCGAGCGTGGCGCCCAGTCGCAGGCGCTCGCGGAATTCGGGAGTCTTGGCGGCCAGCTGCTCATCGCTCAAGGCCTGGATCGCAGTCTCGAAGCCGTTCGCGAGGCTCACCAGGCGCTGGTAAGTGCGCAGCAGCCGATCGTTGCGGCTGCCAAAGACACGCGTGAGCAGTTTCAGCACTTAGAACATCCTGATGAAATTTTCAAGCCGCACCAAGCACTTACGATGTCCCGGCGCGCAGTGGAGCCGCGTATTGTACGCAATAGCCATCCTCGCAGGTAATCCGGGCGGGGCGGGTTTTCAGATGAGGGCGCGCGAGCCCCGCCGCAAGGGCGGTGGGCCGAATATCGCGCCCGTCAGCCTCAGCTCTGCGGCAGGCGGTTGACGAAGGTCAGGGGGTCGATCTGGGTCCCGTTGTGCAGCACTTCGAAGTGCACGTGAGGGCCGGTGGAATGCCCGGTCGAGCCCATCAGGGCGATCTGCTCGCCGCGCGTCACGGTCTGGCCGACCGCGACCAGCGCACTTTCATTGTGAGCGTAGCGGGTGACGTAGCCGTTGCCGTGATTGATCTCCACCAGGGTGCCGTAGCCGCTGCGCTCGCCCACCCAGGTGACCACCCCGGCCGCCACGGCCACCACCGGCTCCCCGGCCGTGCCGGCGAAATCCAGTCCCTTGTGAAAACCTTCCTCGCCGGTGAAAGGATCGCTGCGCTCGCCGAAATAGGAGGAGATCGCACCCTCCCCGACCGGCTTGCCCTCGGGACGCACGGCATCGATGATCTTGCGCCCGACCATCACGTTTTCCAGGGCCGACAGCTGCGCATCGCGCAGGTCGACCCGCTGCTCCAGCTGCGAGAGCTGCGCGGTCAGGTCCGGCATCTGGCTGCCCGCCGCAACGCTGGCGACCGCGGCGGGCGGGGCCGGCGGCGCGTCGTCGAAGTTGAATTCACGCCGGTCGACGTTGGCCATGGTGGTGAGCCGCTTGCCGAGCGCATCGATGCGGATGATGTGCGCATCGAGCTGGCCCAGCCGCCGGGCCATGGCATCCACCCGGTCCTGGACCCGGGCGCGTATTTCGGCGATCTCGGATTTCTGTTCGGCCAGGACCCGGCTCCAGCCTTTCGGATCAGTCGGTTGCCCGCCCACCCGGGCGCCCAGCTGCATGCCGATGGCGAAGGCGGTACCGAGCGTCCCGATCACGAGCAGCGCGCACAGCCCGAGGGTCACCGGATGAGCGAGGTTGAAATGCCTCGAGCGACCGCCACCCTGTCGCCCGGAAAAAACTATGATGTTCACGCCGGCCGCCCTTGAGCATTCAATTCCTGCCTGCCTTGCCATCGAATATGCAGAAGAAGACCCGCAGTGACAAGGCGAATACCCGTCGCGATTCACGGATAAGCCAAACCCGTAGACCGCAGTCACGCAATTCCGCGGATTCTGTCAAAGACCTGCTGCGGCGATCGACGCCGGTGCTGGCGGGACTGCAACGCGAAGCGCGGCGTCAGCGCGACTGGCTCCAGTGGGTGCAGCGGGAGCTGCCCGCGGAACTCGCCGGCCACGTGACGGGTGTCAGGGAGCAGTCCGGCGAACTTGTCATATTCGCGGAGTCCGCCGCGTGGGGGGGGCGCCTGCGCTACGCGGCGCCGCAGCTGCTCGGGCGCGTCGACCCGCAGGCCGGCATCGTCGGCGTGAAGGTCCGGGTGGTACCGCGCGCCGGGCGGTAGGCGGATCAGTACACGGAGGAGGCGTGCGCGAGGGCCGGTGCCTCGACGTAGGAAATCGGCGCATCCGAGTGTTTCTCGAAGGTGACCTCTTCCCAGGACGAACGGCTCGACAGCAGGGTGCGCAGCAGCTTGTTGTTCAGCGCATGGCCGGACTTGTAGCCGCTGAATTCACCGATCAGGCTGTGTCCGAGCAGGTACAGGTCGCCGATGGCGTCCAGGATCTTGTGCTTCACGAACTCGTCTTCGTAGCGCAGCCCATCCTCGTTCAGCACCCGCACGTCATCGAGCACGATGGCGTTGTCGAGATTGCCGCCGAGGGCGAGATTGCGCGACCGCATCATCTCCAGGTCACGCATGAACCCGAAGGTGCGGGCCCGGCTGATCTCCTTCAGGAAGGAGGTCGTCGAGAAATCCATCGAGGCCCGCTGCGCGTGCCGCTTGAAGATCGGGTGGTTGAACTCGATTTCGAAATTGACCTTGAAGCCTTCGAAGGGCTCGAACATCGCCCACTTGTCGCCGTCGGTGACCTTGAGGGGCTCGGTGATGCGGATGAAGCGCTTCGGGGTCAGCTGTTCCTCGATGCCCGCGGACTGCAGCAGGAACACGAAGTGACTGGCGCTGCCGTCCATGATGGGCACTTCCGGCGCGCTGACCTCGACGACCGCGTTGTCGATCCCGAGGCCCGCGAATGCGGACAGCAGGTGCTCGACCGTGGAAACCCGGGCCGTGCCGTTGACCAGGGTGGTGCCGAGCTGGGTGTCGCCGACGTTTTCGGCGTGGGCGACGACGGTTGCGAACTCGCCAAGGTCGGAGCGGCGAAACAGGATCCCGGTGTCCGGTGCGGCCGGGCGCAGCGTCATCAGGACCTTCTTTCCCGTATGCAGTCCCACGCCCGAGGCGCGGATCGTGTTCTTCAGTGTGCGTTGTCCGACCATTGATTTCCCGAAGGCGCCAGAAGCGTTCGCCGGGCGCACTGCGCGCCCGGTGAATCCGGCACCGCTACCGTATCACAGCCTGCGGCCGGATCCAGTGCGTACGTCGTGCCGGCTGATGCCGCGTTCAGTCGGCCTGACGCCGCAGAAACGCCGGAATATCCAGCAGGTCCTCCGAATCCGTCTCCGGACGCAGACCGTCGCCGACCGCGCGCTGGCGCTGGTACGTGGGCTTGTCCAGATCCGCGTAGTTCGGGTTCGCCGCGGGCTTCGCCCGGGAGACCACCCGCATCGGCGGCACCTGACCGTGGGCTTCACCTCTGGTATCGCGGCCCAGCATGCCGGCCAGCGACTGACCGGTCGGCACGCGCACGGCGCTCGCCGGCCGGCCCAGACCCGTCGCCACCACCGTCACCCGCACCACGTCCGTCAGTTCCGGGTCGATGACCGTGCCGACCACGACGGTCGCATCCTCGGAGGCGAACTGCTTCACGATGTTGCCCACCTCCTGGAATTCGCCGATCGACAGGTCCATGCCGGCCGTGACGTTGACGAGAATGCCGTGAGCGCCGGCGAGATTGATGTCCTCGAGGAGCGGTGAGGACACCGCGGACTCGGCGGCGGCGCGGGCCCGGCCCTCGCCGCTCGCGACCCCCGAGCCCATCATCGCCATGCCGGTCTCCGCCATCACCGTGCGCACGTCGGCGAAATCGACGTTGATGAGGCCCGGACGGGTGATGAGTTCGGCGATGCCCTGCACGGCGCCCTGCAGCACCTGATTGGCGGCCTTGAACGCGTCGAGCAGCGTGGTCTGCGCGCCCAGCACGGTCAGCAGCTTCTGGTTCGGAATCGTGATCAGCGAGTCGCTGTACTTGGCGAGCTCCGCGAGACCCTGTTCGGCCACCAGCGAGCGCTTGCCGCCCTCCATCTCGAACGGACGGGTCACCACGGCGACCGTGAGAATGCCCATTTCCTTGGCGACCTGTGCCACGACCGGAGCGGCGCCCGTGCCCGTGCCTCCGCCCATGCCGGCGGTGATGAACAGCATGTCGCACCCGTCCACCAGTTCGACGATGCGGTCGCGGTCCTCCATCGCGGCCTGACGGCCGATCTCGGGGTCGGCGCCGGCGCCCAGGCCCTTGGTGATATTGCAGCCGATCTGCAGCGCGGTCTTCACCTTCGAGTGCTTCAGGGCCTGCGCGTCCGTGTTGACGCACATGAAGTCCACGCCGTCGATGCCCGTGTTGACCATGTGCGCGACTGCGTTGCCGCCGCCGCCGCCCACGCCGATCACCTTGATCACGGCACTCTGGCTGTATGCATCCATAAGTTCAAACATTGGTCGCTCCTTGATCCCCGTAACGGTCGGTTCGAATGGAAAAAATCAGAAATTGCCCTGAAACCAGGACTTCATCCGGTTGATGACGCTCTTCCCGCCCGCGCGCCGGCCGCGCGCGGAACTGGTGTTGTCGCGGGCGTAGAGCAGGAGCCCCACGGCCGTCGAATAGATCGGACTGCGGACCGCCTCGGCGAGTCCGGTCACGTGCTGCGGCACTCCGAGGCGCACCGGCACGTGGAACACCTCCTCGGCGAGCTCGATGGCGCCCTCCATCCGGGCGCTGCCGCCGGTGAGCACGATGCCGGCCGCGATGGCCTCCTCGAAACCGCTGCGGCGCAGCTCGTCGCGCACCAGGCCGAAGAGTTCCTCGTAGCGCGGCTCGACGATCTCCGCGAGCGTCTGGCGCGCCAGGCGCCGCGACGGACGCTCGCCGACGCTCGGCACCTCGATGCTCTCGTCGGGATTCGCGAGCTGCGACAGCGCGCACGCGTAGCGCACCTTGATGTCCTCGGCGTACTGCGTGGGCGTGCGCATCGAGACGGCGATGTCGTTGGTGACCTGGTCGCCGGCGATCGGGATCACCGCGGTGTGGCGGATGGCGCCACCGGTGAAGACGGCCAGGTCCGTGGTGCCGCCACCGATGTCGACCAGGCACACGCCCAGTTCCCGCTCGTCCTCGGTCAGCACCGCGAAGCTCGAGGCGAGCTGTTCGAGCACGATATCGTCGACGGTGAGGCCGCAGCGCTGGATGCACTTCTCGATGTTCTGCGCCGCGCTCTCGGCGCCGGTGACGATGTGCACCTTGGCCTCCAGGCGCACGCCCGACATCCCGATCGGGTCACGGATGCCCTCCTGGCCGTCGATCACGTAGTCCTGCGGCAGCACGTGCAGGATCTTCTGGTCGGCGGGAATGGCGACGGCGCGCGCCGCGTCGATGACGTGCTCGACATCGCCGTGCGATACCTCCCGGTCGCGGATCGCGACGACGCCGTGCGAATTCAGGCTGCGCACGTGACTGCCGGCGATGCCCGCGTACACGGAGTGGATCTGGCAGCCGGCCATGAGTTCGGCTTCCTCGACCGCGCGCTGGATGGACTGCACGGTGGACTCGATATTGACGACCACGCCCTTCTTCAGGCCCCGGGAAGGCTGCGAGCCGACGCCGATCGCCTCGATGTTGCCGTCCGCGGTGACCTCACCCACCAGCGCGACGACCTTCGAAGTTCCGATATCCAACCCGACGATCAACGTGCGGTCCTGGCGCTTAGACATTGCGAGCATCGCCCCCGTGCTTTGCATCGCCCGCGCCGGCGCCGCGCCAGCCAATGGCGAAGCCACTCGCATAGCGCATGTCGACATAGGCGATGTCCGTGGCGCGCTGCGCCACGATCCTGGCGGCCGTGGCCGCGAAAGTATTGAACCGTTCGTCGAGCTGGCGGCGCCCCAGGCGCACGGTCACGCCGTTGTCCAGGTCCAGCTCCCAGGCGCCGCGCGCATCCAGGCGCAGCGCGCTGATGCGCATGCCCAGCTCCAGCAGCCGGTCGCGCATCGCGAAGTAGCGCTGCGCCACGCTCGCCTGGGTGCCGTCCGGCCCGGACAGCCGCGGCAGTTCCAGCGGAATGTGCCGGGCGTCGTTGGCGAACAGGTCGCCGCGCGTGTTCAGCAGGCCGTTGTCGCCCCAGCGCGCCGCGGCCACCTGCTCGCCGATGGTCACCGCGAGGCCTCGCGGCCAGTTGCGCTGCACGCTGACCGTGTCGACCCACGGCAGCGCCCGCACGGCGGCGCGAACCGCGGCGAGATCCACGCTCACCAGGCCCTTGCCGGCCGCGCTCTCCTTCACGGCGCGCTCCACGTCGAGCGGCGCGACCCGCTCGAAGCGTCCGGCCACCGAGACCGTCGTGATGGGCTGGTTGAGCGCCCAGCGCGCCAGCAGCGCCGCGGCGCCCACGGCGCCGAGGCCCGATGCCCAGCGGCCGAGCGCGGCCCAGGGGATCCGCGGCAGCGACCAGCGCGCGGGCGGCTTGCTGGTGCGGCGGCGGTTGCGGGGACGCAGGCTGAACATCTACGCGCCTCCCTGCAGCGGCACGCGGGTGAAGCTCGTCTCGAGGATGCGCCACACCAGTTCATCGAAGTCGATGCCGGCGGCCTTCGCGGCCATGGGCACGAGGCTGTGGTCGGTCATGCCCGGCACGGTGTTGACCTCGAGCAGCTGCGGACGACCCGCGGCATCCATCATGAAATCCGCGCGGCCCCAGCCCTCGGCGCCCACCGCGGCGAAGGCCGCGAGCCCGAGGGCCGCGAGGTGTTCTTCGGCCGGCCGGGACAGCCCCGAGGGACAGAAGTACCGGGTGTCGTCGCGCAGGTACTTGGCCTCGTAGTCATAGAATGTCGTCGCCGGCTGGATGCGGATCGATGGCAGCGCCAGGTCCTTCAGGATGGACACGGTGTACTCGGCGCCGCTGATCCACGCCTCCGCGAGCACGCTGTGATCGACGGCGGCCGCGATCCGGTACGCGGGCGCGAAGTCCTGCGGCCGTTCGACCTTCGTCATCCCGACGCTCGACCCCTGGGTCGCGGGCTTGACGATCAGCGGCAGCTTCAGTCGCGCGAGCGCCGCCTCCAGATCCTGCTCGCCGGTGAGTTCCACGTAGTCGCTGGTGGCGATGCCGGCGGCCTGCGCCAGGCGCTTCGTGCGCAGCTTGTCCATGCCGATCGCCGAACCCATCACGCCGCTGCCCGTGTAGGGCAGGCCGAGGCACTCGAGCGCGCCCTGCAACGTGCCATCCTCGCCGCCCGGGCCGTGCAGCGCGATCCACACCCGCTCGGTGCCCGCGGCGAGCAGTTCCGGCAACGCCCGCTCCCGCGGATCGAATGCGAAGGCATCGACGCCGCGGCGCTCGAGCGCGGCCAGCACCGCGGCCCCGGTCTTCAGCGACACCTCCCGTTCGGTGGAGGTACCGCCGTAGATCACCGCGACCCGCCCGAACTCCTGCGGGCGCTGCGCGCTGCGTGCCGCGGATCTGTCGTGCCTGATGCGCATCAGCTGTATTCCCCGACGATGCGGACTTCCGGCTGCAATTCGACGCCATGCTCCGCCCTGACCCGCGCCTGCACCTTCAGCACCAGGCTCTCCAGGTCCGCCGCCGTCGCCGCACCGTGATTGATGATGAAATTCGCGTGCTTGAGCGACACCGACGCATCGCCGACCCGCAGGCCCTTCAATCCCGTGGCCTCGATCAGCCGCGCGGCGTGATCGCCCGGCGGGTTCTTGAACACCGAGCCGCAGCTCCATTCACCGATCGGCTGGGACTGCCGCCGGCGGGCCAGCAGTTCACGCACGGCCGAGTCATCGATGTCCGGCTCGTGGGTGAAGCTCATGCGTGCGGCCACGAACCATTCCTCGGGGTGGGTCGCGGCGACATGCCGGTAGCTCACCGAATACTCCCCGGGCACGCGCGTGTGCTGCCGGCCGTGGCGGTCGAGCGTCTCCACGGACACCACGCAGTTCCAGGTCTCCGCGCCGAAGGCACCCGCGTTCATCGCCAGCGCGCCGCCCAGGGTGCCGGGAATGCCGGCGAAGAATTCCGCGCCCCCCATCTGCCACTGGATGCACTGGCGTGCGATGCGCGCGCAGGCCACGCCGGCCTCACCATACACCGTGGTGGCATCGATGCGCTCGAGCCGCAGCAGCGCCTCCTGCGTGGCCACGACCACGCCGCGGATGCCACCGTCGCGCACCAGCAGATTGCTGCCGAGCCCCACGAAATATATCGGCGTGTCCTGCGGCACCGTGCCGAGGAACGCGCTCAGGTCCGCGCGGTCGCGCGGCGTGAAATAGATCTGCGCCGCGCCGCCGGCGTGCCAGGAGGTGTGGCGGCTCATCGGCTCGTCGTAGCGGACGCGCGCCAGGAAGTTCTCGCCCACCTGCATCATGCCTGCACCCGCTGCGACAGCAGGGCCGGCAGGCCGTGCGAGACCAGGTTGATGTTGCCGGCGCCCATCGTGACCACGACATCGCCGCCGCGGATGATGTCCTGCAGCGCGGCTCCGAGGGTCTCCACGTTCTCGACGAACACCGGTTCCACCTGGGCGCGCGAGCGGACCGCGCGGCAGATCGCGCGGCCGTCGGCGCCGGTGATCGGCGCCTCGCCGGCGGCGTAGACCTCGGTCACGAGCAGCACATCGGCCTGCGAGAGCACCCGCCCGAAGTCGTCGATGAGATCGCGGGTGCGCGTGTAGCGGTGCGGCTGGAAGGCCAGCACCAGCCGGCGTCCCGGATAGCCCTGGCGCAGCGCCTCGAGGGTCGCGGCGATTTCGGTCGGGTGGTGGCCGTAGTCATCGACGATCGTGACCGGCCCGGAGGCGAGCAGCACGTCACCGACGTGCTGCAGACGCCGGTCGATCCCCTGGAACGCGGCCAGGGCGCGCGCGATGGCGGCATCCTCGATGCCCAGTTCGGTCGCCACGGCGATCGCCGCCAGCGCATTGCTGACGTTGTGGGTGCCGGGAAGATTCAGCGTGACGGTCAGCGCCGCGGTGCCGTCGCGGATCGGGCTGCCGGTGCGCACGACGTCAAACTGCGTCTGCAGGCCATTGCGGCGCAGATTCACCGCGCGTACGTCCGCGGCGGCCGACAGCCCGTAGGTCATGACCGGCCGGCCGATGCGCGGCATGATGCCCGCGAGCACCGCATCGTCGAGGCAGAGGATCGCGAGGCCATAGAACGGCAGGTTGTGCAGGAAATCCACGAAGCTCGATTTCAGGCGTTCGAAATCACCTTCGTGGGTGACCAGGTGGTCGTTGTCGATGTTCGTGACGATGGCGATGAGCGGCTGCAGGTGCGTGAAGCTCGCGTCGCTTTCATCGGCTTCGGCGACCAGGTAGCGGCCCGATCCCAGGCGCGCATTGCTGTCGGCGCTCTTCAGGCGGCCGCCGATCACGAAGGTCGGATCCGCGCCGCCCTCGGCGAGAATGCTGGCGACGAGGCTCGTCGTCGTGGTCTTGCCGTGGGTGCCGGCCACCGCGATCGAATAGCGGAAGCGCATCAGTTCACCGAGCATTTCGGCGCGCTGCACGACCGGAATGCGCGCCGCGAGCGCCGCGAGGACTTCGGGGTTCTGCGGCGACACCGCGCTGGAGATCACGACCACGTCGGCATCGTCGATGTTCTGCCGGGCGTGACCGATGAATATCCGGGCGCCGAGCTCCGCCAGACGGTGCGTGGCCGCATTCGCCTTCAGGTCCGACCCCTGGACGTTGTAGCCCAGATTGATGAGCACCTCGGCGATGCCGCTCATGCCGCTGCCACCGATACCGATCATGTGGATGGTGTGGATGCGGCGCATGCGGTCGGCGCGATCGAGGATCATGCGGCACCCGCCGTGTAGCGCAGGCAGGCCGCGGCCAGGTCCTGCGCGGCCCGGGGCTGGGCGAGTTCCCGCGCCCTGATGGCCATCTCCAGGAGCGTCGCCCGATCGGCGCACAGCTTCTGCAGCGTCGCGCACAGCCGCTGCGGCGTCAGGTCCCGGTCCGCGATCAGCAGCGCCGCGCCGCGATCCACGAGATAGGCGGCATTGGCCGTCTGGTGATCGTCCACCGCCGCCGGAAACGGCACCAGGATCGAGGCCACGCCGACGGCGGCCAGTTCGCAGACCGTGAGGGCGCCGGAGCGGCAGATCACGAGATCGGCCCAGGCGTAAGCCTCGGCCATGTCCTCGATGAACGCCGTGACCTCGGCGCGCACGCCGCTGCGCTCGTAGTTCTGCCGGGCCGCTTCCTGCCAGCGTGCACCGGCCTGGTGGCGCACGTTCGGATGCTGGGCCCCGCCCAGCTGCGCGAGCGCCAGCGGCACCACCGTGTTCAGGCGCACCGCTCCCTGGCTGCCGCCGAAGACCAGCACGTTGATCGCGCCGTGCCGGCCGGCGAAGCGCAGCTGCGGGGTTGCCGAGGATGCGATGTCCTCGCGCACCGGATTGCCGATGGTGCGGGCCCGCACCCCGTTGCCGAAGCTGTCGGGGAACGCCTCGAGGACCTCATCGGCCAGATGCGACAGGCAGCGGTTCGTGAAGCCGGCCACGGCGTTCTGCTCATGGATGATCAGTGGCCGGCGCGTGAGCCAGGCCGCGACGCCGCCGGGCCCGGCGACGAAGCCGCCGAGTCCCACGACGGCCGCCGGCCGGTGCCGGCGCATCACCTGCAGGGCCTGCCACAGGGCGAGCGCCAGGCGAAACGGCGCCGCGAGCAGGGTCAGCCAGCCCTTGCCGCGCACGCCGCCCACGGACAGCCACTCGATCGGAATCTGTTCGGCAGGCACGACCCGCGCCTCGAGCCCCTTGCGGGTGCCCAGCCACACCACCGGCTGGGCGGCACGACGCAGCAGCCGCGCGAGGGCCAGCGCCGGATAGACATGTCCGCCGGTGCCGCCGGCCATGATGAGCACCGGGCGCGCGCTCATGCAGCCTCCCGGGGGCTTGCGGCGGCGCTGCGCGAGGGCTGGGTCGCCTCGTGGTAGACGCGCAGCACGATGGCCGCCCATACCAGCGCCACCACCAGGCTCGAGCCACCGTAGCTCATCAGCGGCAGCGTCAGGCCCTTGGTCGGCAGCACTCCCATGTTGACGCCGATGTTGATCAGCGCCTGCACGCCGATCCATACGCCGAACCCGGCGGCGATGTAGGCGCCGAACTTCAGTCCCACCGCGTGCGCGAGCCGCGCGATGTGCACGCTTCGCCAGGCGAGCGCCAGGAACAGGCTCAGGGTCAGCAGCACGCCCACGAGGCCGAGTTCCTCGGCAAGCACGGCGAAGATGAAGTCACTGTGCGCCTCGGGCAGGTAGAACAGCTTCTGCACGCTCTCGCCCAGTCCCACGCCGAACAGCTGGCCGCGGCCGATGGCGATCAGCGACTGCACCAGCTGGAAACCGCTGTGGAACGGATCATCGAAGGGATGCAGGAAGGCGGTGATGCGCGCGCGGCGATAGCCCGAGGATTCCGCCAGTATGGTGAACAGCGCGGCCGCGCACAGCACCATCACGGTCATGTAGCGCAGCCGGCCGCCGGCCAGGAACAGCATGATGAATCCGGTCGCGAACAGCACGGTCGCCGCGCCCATGTCGGGCTCCGCCAGCAGCAGGCCGCCGGCCAGCAGCAGCACGCCCAGCGGCTTCACCAGCCCGGACAGCGTGCCGCGCAGCTCCTGCTCCTTGCGCACCGCGTAGCTGGCGACGTAGATCAGCACCAGCAACCGCGCGAGTTCCGACGCCTGGAAGGCGAAGCCGCCCAACTGCAGCCAGCGCCGGCTGCCGTGGCTGCGATGGCCGACGCCGGGGACCGCGACGACCAGCAGCAGCGCGAGGCCGATGAACAGCAGCGGCACCGACAGCCGCTCCAGCTGCTCCGAGCGCACGCAGAACGCGACGGCGCCCGCGGCCATGCCGGCCGCCAGGAACAGCAGCTGCTTTTCCAGGTAGGCGAAGCTGTTGGCCGCGGACTCCTGGCTCGCCATGGAGATCGATGCCGAAGTGACCATGACGAGGCCGAACAGCACGGTGGCGGCGAGCAGCGCCACCAGCACGGCATCGATGCGCAGGCTGCCGGCGTTCATGCCGCGAGCTCCCTGACCGCGGCGCTGAAGACATCGCCGCGATGCGCGTAGTTGCGGAACATGTCGAGGCTCGCGCAGGCCGGCGACAGCAGCACCGTGTCCCCGGGGCTCGCGAGCTGCGCGGCCACGCGCACCGCCTCGGGCAGGGTCGCGCTGCGATGAGTCGGGCAGACATCGTGCAGCGCCTTCTCGAGGGCGGGAGCATCGCGGCCGATGAGCACCACGCGGCGCACCTTGCCGCGGAACGCGTCGCGCAGCGGTGTGAAATCCTGTGACTTGCCGTCGCCCCCCGCGATCACGATCAGGGGTCCGGTGAGGCCCGCGACCGCGGCGAGCGTCGCGCCGACGTTGGTGCCCTTGGAGTCGTCGACGTAGGCGACGCCGCGCACCTCGGCCACCCACTGCGAGCGATGCGGCAGTCCTGCGAAGCTCGCGAGCTCCTCGAGCATCGCCTGCAGGGGCAGTTCGACGGCCTCGCCCAGCGCCAGGGCGGCGAGTGCGTTCGCGGCGTTGTGCAGTCCCTTGATCCGCATCGACTCCACCGGCATCAGGGGCTCGCCGCGGCAGATGAGCCACGGGCGGCCGGCCGCGCGCACCGCCACGGTATAGTCGGCGCCGGGCGCATCCTTGAGCGAGAAGCCGACCACCCGCGCGGCCTGTTGCGCCATGCCGGCGACCAGCGGATCGTCGAGATTGATCACCGCGGTGTCGCAGCGGGCAAAGATGCGCGCCTTGGCCTCGGCGTACGCGGCGAGCGAGGCATAGCGGTCCATGTGATCCGGCGTGACGTTCAGGACCGCCGCGGCGCGCAGCTCGAGCGAAGAGGTGAGCTCGAGCTGGTAGCTCGACAGTTCCAGCACGTACAGTTCGGCGGGCTCGGCATCGGCCTGTTCCGCCAGCAGCAGGTCGAGCGCCGGTGTCCCCAGGTTGCCGCCGACGCGCACGCGCGCTCCGGCGCGCCGGGCCATGTTGCCCACCAGCGTCGTCACCGTGCTCTTGCCGTTGGTGCCCGTGATGCCCACGACTGGCGCGTCAGCGGCGGCCGCGAACAGTTCGATGTCGCCGATGATGGTGAGGCCGCGCCGTCGCGCCTCGAGGATGAACGGATCCGACAACGGCACGCCGGGGGAGACCACGACGCAGATCGCCTCATCCAGCAGGCCGGTGTCCAGGCCGCCCAGGCTTGCGGTGACCTGCGCGCCGAACTGCGCCAGTTCGGCGCGCCCCGGCGGATCCTCGCGGCTGTCGGTCACGCGCACGCGCACGCCATGAGCGAGCAGGTGACGCACGCAGGACAGGCCCGTCACCCCCAGGCCAACGACCACCGCGGCGCGCGGCATCTTGCGCGGCTTGTTCATCGCACCTTCAGGGTCGCGAGACCCAGCAGCACCAGTAGCAGCGAGAGGATCCAGAAGCGCACGATCACCTTCGGCTCCGCCCAGCCCTTGAGTTCGAAATGGTGATGAATCGGGGCCATGCGGAAGATCCGCCGGCCCGTCAGCTTGAAAGACGCCACCTGCAGGATCACCGAGGCCGTCTCCAGCACGAAGATGCCGCCCATCACCAGCGCCACGAGTTCCTGGCGCACGATGACCGCGACGACCCCGAGGGCGCCGCCGATCGCGAGCGCACCCACATCGCCCATGAACACCTGGGCCGGATAGGTGTTGAACCAGAGGAATCCGAGTCCCGCGCCGCTCAATGCCGCGCAGAACACCAGCACCTCGCCGGCGCGCGGTACCGCGGGGATCGCGAGGTACTCGGCGAACTTGGCGTTGCCGCTGGCGTACGCGAAGACGCCGAGCGCCGCGCTCACCATCACCGCCGGCATGATGGCGAGGCCGTCGAGCCCGTCGGTCAGGTTCACCGCATTGCTCATGCCGACGATCATCAGGTAGGACAGCGTGATGAACGAGACGGCCGAGAGCGGCTCGGCGAAGCGCTTCACGAACGGCAGGAACAGCGTCGTCTCGGCCGGCGACTGGGCGGTGTAATAGAGCACGGCGGCCGCGCACAGGCCGGCGACGGACTGCCAGAAGTACTTCCATCGGGGAATCAGGCCGCGGGAGTTGCGCACGACCAGCTTCAGGTAGTCGTCATAGAAGCCGATCAGTCCGAACGCGAAGGTGACGCCGAGCACCGTCCACACGAACCGGTCGCGCACGTTCGCCCACATGAGCGTGCCGAACAGCACGGCCACGAGAATCAGCGCGCCCCCCATCGTGGGCGTGCCGGCCTTCGGCAGGTGCGTCTTCGGACCGTCGTCGCGAACCACCTGGCCGATCTGGTACCGGGAGAGGCGCGCGATCATCGACGGTCCGATCAGCAGCGCGAACAGCAGCGAGGTCATGCAGGCGAGGATGGCCCGCAGCGTCAGGTACGAGAACACATTGAAGCCGGAGTACAGGGCGGTCAGGCGCTGGGTGAGGAGGTACAGCACGTTCAGGCTCCTTGGGTTCCCGCGCCGGCGGGCGCCGGTGCGACCAGCGCCGCGACGACCCGCTCGAGGTGGTTGAAGCGTGATCCCTTCACCAGCAGGCATACCTGCCCGGCCGCGGCTGCCGAGGCCTCCCGAAACAGGTCGGCATTCACGGCGGCCGCGAGCGCTGCGCCGTCCGCGAACCAGCTGGCGCCGGCGCCGAAGCTCGCCACCGCGAGCTTCGCGAGCGTCCCGGTCGCATACAGGCGCTCGATGCCGGCGGCCCTCGCCCACTCACCGACCCGGGCGTGACTGGCGTTCGCGTAGTCGCCGAGCTCGGCCATGTCGGCGAACACCAGCCAGCGCCGGCCCGAGAGCGTGGCCAGCACCTCGATGGCGGCCTCAACCGAACTCGGATTGGCGTTGTAGGAGTCGTCGATGAGCCACGCACCGCCGGCGGCGCGCTTGAACTGCAGCCGGCCCGGCACCGGGCGCATCGCGGCGAGGCCGCGCGCGATGTCGGCGAGCCCGGCGCCGGCCGCGGCGGCCGCGGCGGCCGCGCCCAGGGCATTGACCAGGTTGTGCCGGCCGGCCAGGTGCAGTTCCACCGGCACGCTGCCCCGGGGAGCATGCAGGGTGAAGTGCGTGACGAAGCCGCTCGGCGCGATCTCCGTGCGGACGCCCGAGGCGGTGAAGTCCGCTCCGGGAGCGAGGCCGAAGGTCGACACGCGCGCGGATGTCATGCCCTTCCACATGAGCGCGAACGGATCATCCTGATTGATCACCGCGGTCGCCTCGGCCGCGAGACCCGCCACCATCTCGCCTTCGGCCCGGGCGACGCCCTCGAGGCTGCCGAAGCCCTCGAGGTGCTCGGCACCGGCATTGGTGATGATGCCGACGGTGGGTCGACCGATGCCCACCAGCGCCGCCACTTCGCCGGCGCGGTCCGCGCCCATCTCCACCACCGCGAAGCGGTGGTCCGCGCCGATCCGCAACAGCGTCAGCGGGACACCGATGTGATTGTTGAGATTGCCGCGCGTGCTCAGGCAGGGGCCGACCTGCGAGAGGATGCTGGAGATCATCTCCTTGACGGTCGTCTTGCCGTTGCTGCCGGCGACGCCGATGACCGGAATGCGGAAATTCCCGCGCCAGGCCCGGGCGCCGCTCGCCAGCGCCGCCAGCGTGTCATCGACCAGGATCTGGCTGCCGATGCCGTCGTGCTCGCGGCGCACCACGGCACCGGCCGCGCCGCGGGCGGCCGCGGCGGCCGCATAGTCCTCGCCGTTGAAGCGCGGCCCGGACAGCGCGACGAACAGTTCCCCGGCGTTCACCGTGCGCGAATCGGTCGACACGCCGGTGAAGGCGGCGTCGGCACCCACCAGCCGCCCGCCGCAGCTTTGCGCAAACCCCGCCAGCGTGGCCTTCATGCCGGTTCTCCCAGCACGCTGCGCGCCACCTGCGCGTCGCTGAACGCGCGCCGGTTCGTGCCGTGGATCTGATACTCCTCGTGACCCTTGCCGGCGATGAGCACCAGGTCGCCGGCTGCAGCGGCGCCGATCGCAGCACGGATCGCGGTGGCCCGGTCATGTTCGACCCGCACGATTCCCGATGCACCGGCGCTGCCGTGGACGCCGGCGAGGATGTCGCGCACGATGAGCTCCGGATCCTCGGAGCGCGGGTTGTCGTCGGTGAGGATCACCGTATCGGCGCCGGTCACGGCGACGCGGCCCATGATGGGCCGCTTCGAGCGGTCGCGGTCGCCCCCGCAGCCGAACACCAGGTGCAGCCGTCCCCGGCAGTGCAGCCGCGCCGCGGCGAGCGCCTTCTGCAGCGCATCCGGGGTGTGAGCGTAGTCGACGATGACGGTCGGATGCGCGCCGGAGGGGCCCGGGATCAGCTGCATCCGTCCCGGCGCCGCCGCGCACCGGCCGAGGACCGCGACCGCCTCGGCCAGCGGCACCTGCGCGGCCAGCAGCACCCCGAGCGTGGTCAGCACGTTGTCCACGTTGAATTCGCCGAGCAGCGGCATGTGCAGCTGGGCATTGCCCCACGAGGAGGCCAGCGTCAGATCGAATCCGTCGCTACGCGGCCGCACCTGCGTCGCCGTCACATGCGCCCCGGCGGCCGGCGCGGCCGTCCGCCCCGTCACCACGAGGCGACCGTGGGCGCCGGCAAGGCCCGCGAGTTCGCGGCCGAATCCGTCATCGACATTGATGATGCGGGCGCCGAGCGTCGCCCGTGCGAACAGGCGCGCCTTGGCGGCACCGTAGGCCTGCATCGTGCCGTGATAGTCCAGGTGGTCCTGGGTCAGGTTCGTGAACGCCGCCGCGGCGAAGCGCACCTCGTCCACGCGACCCTGGTCCAGCGCATGGGAGGAAACCTCCATGGCTACCGCCTCGGAACCCGCCGCGCGCAGGGCCGCGAGCTGGCGGTGCACGCTGATGACGTCGGCGGTCGTGTGCGCGACCGGCTGCAGCGAACCGGGCCAGCCGAAACCCAGCGTGCCCATATAGGCCGCGGGCCGGCCGCACAGCGACAGCGCCTGGGCGATCAGCCAGGCGCACGTGGTCTTGCCGTTGGTGCCCGTGACGCCCACGACATACAGGGCCTGCGACGGGTGTCCGAAGAACCGGTCGGCGATGACTCCCAGATGCGCACGCAGGTCGGGCACCGCGACGACGAAGCATTCCGCATCCTGCCCCGCACGCTGCCGCACCCGCTGCATCAGGCGCCCCGCGGCCTCCACGGCCCGGGTCTCGCCGACGCCGGGTGTTTCGAAGACGACGGCGCGGGCGCCTGCCGCGCTCGCCTGCGCCGCGAATTCGACGCCGTGCCGGCCCGTGCCCTGGCGGTGGCCGCCGCACGCCAGGAACAGGGCGCCGGGCGTCACCTCCCGGCTGTCGAGCGTCACGTCGCTGACGGGGATGTCATCGGGCGCGACGGCGATGCCGGCCAGCAGCTCGCGCAGGTCCCGCGTGTTGCCCCGCGGCGCGGTTGGGTAGGCCTGCATCATCGGCTGGCCACCGTGCGCTCGCCGGGGTGCGGCGGCGCGGGCAGCGGCGCCGGCGCCTCATCGGCCGGCACGGCCGGCGTGGCATCGGGGGCGACGCCGAGCAGGCGCAACGCCGGACCCATCACCGCGGAAAACACCGGCGCCGCGACATCGCCGCCGCGATGCTGGCCGGCGCTCGGGGTGTCGACCACCACCACCGCGGCCAGCCGCGGCTGCGTGGCCGGTGCCACGCCCGCGAACACCGACATGTACTGGTCGGTCGAGTAGCCGCCGGCCATCGCCTTCCAGGCGGTCCCGGTCTTGCCCGAAACGCGGTAACCGAAGATGGCGGCCTTCGTGCCCGTGCCCTCGGCCGCGACCACCGATTCGAGCATGGCCACGAGTTCGCGGCAGGTGTGTTCGCTCAGGACCCGCTCGCCGTCCGGCGGGCTGGGTACCGGCAGGAAGGAAACGGGACGCCGCACGCCCATGGCGCCGATGGCGGCGTAGCCCTGCGCGAGCTGCAGCGGCGTCACCGACAGGCCGTAGCCGTGCGACATCGTCGCGATGCCGACCGGGCGCCAGTGCGAGTAGTGGCTGAACAGGCCGGCGGACTCACCGGGGAAGCCGCTGGCCGTGACCTGGCCGAGCCCGAGCCTCGAGAGCGTCGTCCAGATCAGTTGCGGCGGCAGCGACAGGGCCAGGTGGATCATGCCGACATTCGAGCTCTTCGCGAGAACGGTCGCGAGGTCGATCCGGCCGAGGGGATGCTCGTCGTCGAAGGGCTGGGTACCGACCTTGATGGTGCCCGGTGAGGTATCGATGATGCTGTGCTCGTCGTACTGGCCGGACTCGAGGCCCGCGGCGACGAAGAACGGCTTGATGGTCGAACCGGCTTCGAGAATGTCGGTCGCCGCCCGGTTGCGGTAGTCCGCCGGATCGGCCTGGTCGCGGTCGTTGGGATTGAAGCCCGGCTGGTTGACCATCGCCAGGACTTCCCCGGTGCGCACGTCGAGCACGACCATGGTGCCCGCCCGGGCGCGCTGGTCGCGCACGGCGGCCTTGAGCTCCCGATAGGCCAGGTACTGGATCCGCAGGTCGATCGAGAGCGTGAGGTCATGGCCGGGGCTCGCATCACGGATGCTGTCCACGTCCTGGACCACCCGCTGATAGCCGTCCTGGATGACCCGCTTGGCGCCATCGCTGCCGGCCAGCCAGTGATCGAACGCCAGCTCCAGTCCTTCCTGGCCGGCGTCATCGACGTTGGTGAAGCCGAGCATCTGGCCGGTCACTTCCCCCGAAGGGTAGTAGCGCCGGTATTCGCGTTTGAGGTAGACGCCCGGTATCGCAAGATCGCGTGCCTTCGCCGCCTCGGCCGGCGGCAGCTGGCGCGCCACGTACAGGAACTCGCGGTCCTCGTTGCTGGTGATGCGCTGCGCGAGTTGCTGGCGATCGAGCTTCAGCGCCTGCGCCAGGCGTGGAATCTGCTCGGAAGCGAGCGCCAGCTCCCGGGGGTTCACCCACACCGAGTCCACCGGGGTGCTGATCGCCAGCGGCTCGCCGTTGCGGTCCGTGATCATGCCGCGATGCGCGGCGATGGTGGCGATGCGCGAAAAGCGCTCATTGCCTTCCGAGGCGTAGAAGTCGTGCCGGTAGAGCTGCAGGTGGGCCGCCTGCGCGAGCAGCCCCGCGGCAGCAGCCCCGAGCAGCCCGAGCACCAGCCAGGCCCGCCAGCGAAACGAGCCTGCCGCCCGGTCACGCGGATTCCTGGGACTCATGGCGCGACGATCCTGATCTCCTGCGCGGGCGGCGTGGCCATGTGCAGGCGGTTGCTGGCGACGTTTTCGACGAACGCATGCTGCGACCAGGCGCTCTGTTCGAGCTGCAGCTGACCCCATTCGATGTCGAGGTTGTCGCGCTGCTCGGTCAGCTGCTGCAGATGCATGAACATCTCGCGGGTGCGGTGCTTGCACCACACGACGCCGGCCGCCGAGCCGAGCGCCGCCATCCACAGCGCCGGCAGGAGCACGGCATAGAGGGTTGTCCGCGACGGTCTCACGAGAGCTTCTCCGCGACCCGCAGCAGCGCGCTGCGCGCGCGCGGATTGCGGGCGATCTCCGCCGCACCGGGCCGCTGCTTGCGGCCGATCAGCTTCAGGCGCGGCAGCGCCGCGGCGGGGATCACCGGCAGACGCGCCAGGGCCGGATCGATGCCGGCATGACGGGCCATGAACTGCTTGACGATCCGGTCCTCGAGCGAGTGGAAGCTGATGACGGCCAGGCGCCCGCCCGGCGCCAGCACGGCCAGCGCCGCATCGAGTCCCGAGCGCAGCTGGCCGAGCTCGTCGTTGATGAACATGCGCAGGGCCTGGAAGGTGCGGGTGGCCGGATTTCTGCCCGGCTCGCGGGTGCGCACCGCGCGGGCGACGAGCTGCGCCAGCTGCAGCGTGCGGGTGATGGGCGCGCGCTCGCGCGCGGCGGCGATGGCCTGCGCCACGCGGCGGGCAAAGCGCTCCTCGCCGAGAGTCGCGATCACCTCGCGCATCTCGTCGACGCCCGCCCGGGCGAGCCATGCTGCAACCGGCTCACCACGTGTCGGGTCCATACGCATATCGAGCGGACCATCGGCCTGGAAGCTGAAGCCGCGTGCCGGCTCGTCGAGCTGCGGGGACGATACGCCAAGGTCGAACAGCACGCCGTCGCAGGGCCGGCCCTGCGCATGCGCCGGCACGAGGGAGGCGAGCTGCGAAAACGGCGCGTGCTCGAGCGTGAGGCGCAGGTCGTCGGCGAAGCGCCGGCGGCCCGCCGCGATCGCCTCGGGGTCGCGGTCGAGCGCGAGCACGCGGCCCTCTCGACCCAGGGCCTCGAGAATGCGTGCCGTGTGGCCGCCGCGCCCGAACGTTGCATCGACATAGTACCCACCCGCCCTGACGGCCAGCGCCGCGTGCACTTCATCGACGAGCACCGCAGCGTGCTCGTCCATGAGTCCGATCACTTTTGTTCTGGCGGCGCACCAGGCAGCGCCGCCGACAGCTTCACTTCGTCCAATCCGGCCGCCGGCGCAGTGGAGCGCAGGTCAGGCTTCATCGCGGCGAGCGCGGCCTGCTTCCAGGCGCTCTCGTCCCAAAGTTCGAGGTGGTTGCCCTGCCCGAACAGCATGGCGTCACGCTGCAGGCCGGTGAATTCGCGCAGTTCCCCGGGAATCAGCACGCGGCCGTGGCCGTCGATGTCCAGGTCCGTGGCATAGCCGACCATCAGCCGCTGCAGCCAGCGGGCCTCCGCGTGCAGGTTCGGCAGGTTCATCAGCTGGTCCTGGAGCGCGCGCCAGGCGCCGAGCGGGTAGATCAGCACGCACTGGTCCCGGTCGACCGTGGCCACCAGCTGCCGCTCACCGAGCTCGGCGATCTTCTCCCGCAGCCGCGTGGGCAGGACCATCCGCCCCTTGACGTCGAGAGTGACCTTTGCTGCACCGCGGAACATGAGACCTAGACCCTCGGCGGGTGAGAAGCCCACTTCTCCCCACTTTCTCCCACCTGCGGGCACTATAGAAATCTGCGGTCCAATATGTCAATTGAATGAGCGGAAAAATTTGTCGTTGTCACAACGACTTATGGTCAAATCGCGCGCTGCGGGCGTGCTTCTGGGCAACAGTCTTCTTATGTATCAGAAGGTTGCTCAAGAAAGCTTATACAGTAGGTCATCAAATCCACTACTGTAAAAATGAAGTCGGCCTGTAAGCCGGGTTCTGTCGAGGGCAATCATTCCTCTTTGGACCCCTGTCACCAGGGGCCTCGAGCGGCCTACCCGGAAGCGCGTACGGATCGACGCTGTCCCGAACCTTGCGGGTCGAGGCTGCTTCCCTATTTGGCCTTGCTCCACGTGGGGTTTGCCCAGCCGTCGCGTGTTACCACCGACGCGGTGCGCTCTTACCGCACCGTTTCACCCTTACCGGCCACCACCCCTTGCAGGGCGGCGACTTAGGCGGTCTGCTCTCTGTTGCACTGTCCGTGGGCTCGCGCCCCCCAGGCGTTACCTGGCACGTCATCCGCGGGAGCCCGGACTTTCCTCCACATCCCAACCGATGGAACGCAGCGATTGCCCGGCCGACTTCACCGTCCACCATACGGGCTTGTGCGCCGTGGCTCAAGGCGATCTCACTTCGCCTCGGGCCCCCGCAGCTGCATGGCGAGGTCATAGGCATCCGCACGGCGGCCGCCGGCGAGCTGGGCGGCGATGGCCGCGGCCTTGCCCGGGGGCAGCTCGGGGACGAGCAGCTCCAGCGCCCGGCGCATCAGACCGAGGTCGGCGCCGGATGCGGCCGGCGACGCGCCCTGCACGACCAGCGTGATCTCGCCGCGCTGCAGATTCGGGTCCCGGGAGGCCGCGGCGCACAGCTCCCCGAGCGTGCCGCGATACACGGTCTCGTGCAGCTTCGTGAGCTCGCGGGCGATCACGGCCGGCCGCTCGGCGCCGAACACCGTTGACAAGTCAACGAGACATTCGGCGATCCGGTGCGGCGCCTCGAAGAACACCATGGTGCGGGTCTGTGTCGCCAGCGCCTGCAGGCAGGCCCGGCGCTCACGCGCGCCGGCGGGAAGGAAACCCTCGAAGCAGAACCGGTCGACCGGCAGTCCCGACAGCGCCAGCGCCGCCGTGATCGCCGAAGGGCCCGGCACCACGCCCACCGTGATGCCCTGCGCCAGCACCGCCCGCAGCAGCGCAAAGCCCGGGTCGCTGAGCAGCGGCATCCCCGCATCGCTCACCAGCGCCACCCGCGCGCCCTGTGCGAGCCTCGCGAGGACCTCCGGCACCCGTTGCGTCTCGTTGTGCGCGTGCAGGGAGAGCAGTGGCCTGGCGAGCCCGAGGTGCTGCAGCAGCCCCTGCGTGCGGCGGGTGTCCTCCGCCGCGATCAGGTCCGCGTTCGTGAGGGTCTCGCGCGCCCGATCGCTCAGGTCCCCCAGGTTGCCGATGGGGGTGGCGACGACATCGAGCCGGCCCGGTTGATTGCCCACTATAATCCTTCAAGGTTCGATTCCGACGTATTGGCCGCATCCTGCCGCCTGAAGGCAAGGCACAGCAACCCATGCCCGACTCCCGACGTTCCCTGCACCTGGCTCTGGCGACCCTCGCGGCGCTGCTCGGGCTGCAACTGGCCAGCTGCGCGGACATCCAGGCCACGGACCGGAGCGCGGGCGTGCCCACCGCGGGGGCGGCCACGCAGACGGCGCAGGTCCCGGTCCCCGGGGTCACGGGCATCCGTACGCCCATGCCGCCGGCGCCGGTCACCGGCGGCCCGCTGGTCGCATTGCTGCTGCCGCTCACGGGCCGGCAGGGCGGCGCGGCCGCCGCGGTGCGTGACGGCTTCCTGACCGCGTACTATTCGCTGCCCGCGCCAGGCCGGCCGGACCTGCGCATCTATGACACCGGACAGCTGGGTATCCCCGCGGCGCTCGGCCAGGCCACGCAGGATGGCGCGGGATTCATCGTCGGTCCCCTCACCCGCGAGGAGGTCACCGCCGCGTCGAACTATCGCGGACCCCGGCCGCCGCTCCTGACCTTGAACGCGCTGACGGGCGCGGCGCCCGCGGGCAACGCGCTCTACCAGTTCGCGCTCTCGCCGGAGGAGGAGGCGCGCCAGGTCGCGCGGCGGGTGGTCGCGGACGGCAATCGGGCCGGCGTCGCACTGGTGCCCGACGGCGAGTGGGGACGGCGCGTGCTCGCCGCCTTCACCCAGGAACTGAACGCGGCCGGCGGCCAGCTGCTGGATGCCGCCACCTACGATGCCGCCGGCACCGACTACGCGGCGGCCATCAGCCAGGTGCTGCGCCTGAACGAGAGCGAGGCGCGCGCCAGACGCCTGGAGTCCGTGCTCGGCGCGCGCCTGACGTTCCAGCAACGTCGCCGTGGCGACGTGGGGTTCATCTTCTCCCCCGGTCAGGCCCGGGCCGAGCGCCTGCTGCGTCCGCAGCTGAAGTTCTACTTCGCCGGCGACGTTCCGACCTACGCCACCGCGGACGCCTTCGAGCCGGACTCCAATGCCAACCAGGACCTGGACGGGCTGATCTTTCCGGATGCCCCGTGGCTGCTCGGCGGCGCACTGGTCGACGGGGTCCGGGACGCCCTCAACGCGGCCTGGCCGGCCGGCGGTCCCCCGCGCAGCATCCTCTTCGCCTTCGGCTTCGATGCCGCGAGAATGGCCATGGCATTGCGCTCGCTGCCGGCCGCGGCCGGCAGCGCAACCAGCCTCGCCGTGGACGGACTCACCGGCCACCTCACCGTCGCAGCCGACGGCCACGTGCTGCGCGACCTGCTGTGGGCGCAGATCCGCAACGGTGAGCCGCGGCTGCTGAACTGAATGCCGCCGAGCGCCGCACAGATCCGGGGCGCCCGCGCCGAACGGATCGCCTCGGACTACCTGCAGGCGCATGGACTCACCGTACTGGAACGCAATTACCGGCGGCGCCTCGGTGAAATCGACCTGGTGGCGCGCGATGCCGGCGTGCTGGTGATCGCCGAGGTGCGCACGCGCCGCAACGATGCGTTCGGCGGCGCCGCGGCGAGCGTCGACGGCCGCAAGCAGCGGCGCATCATCCGCGCAGCCGAGCAGCTGCTGCAGCAGCGCCGCGACTATGCGGCCCTGCCGGTGAGATTCGACGTGCTGATCGTGGCGGGAACGGCTGCCGCGCCCGAAGTCACGTGGCTGCGCCACGCCTTCGAGGCCTGAAGCTACTTGACGACCTTCAGCCGCGGCCGTGCGCGGCCTTCCTCGGCGGGTGGTTTCGGCGGTTGCGGCTGGGGTGGCGGCTGCGGACCCAGATCCTGCTCCGAGAAAACCATGCCCTCGCCGGTCTCGCGCGCATAGATGCCGAGAATCGCGCCGATCGGCGCGCGCACGTGGTGGATCACCCCGCCGAAGCGCGTGTCGAGCTCCAGCCAGTCGTTGCCGATGTTCAGCCGCTCGGTGGCATCGTAACTGATGTTGAGGACGATCTTGCCGTCCTTGACGGAGGCGCGCGGCACTTCGACGGCGTGGCGGTCGACGTCGACGATGACGAAGGGTGTCTGGCCGCCGTCGGTCATCCACTGGTGCATGGCACGCAGCAGGTAGGGCCGCTTCGCAGGCAGGGGAGTGTCGCTCAAGTTCGCACTGGTTCCTTGAAGACTACGGAACCCGCATTTCCTGTTCCGTGTCCGACAGGCTATCGCGAAACGCCGGCCGGGCAAACACGTGATTGGCGTATTTCGTGATCGGGGCGGAGCTCAGTTCGACCCCGTAATACGGCAGCCGCCACAGCACCGGCGCGATGGTGGCGTCCACCATCGAGAACTCATCGGACAGAAAGAACGGCCTGACCTTGAAGAGCTCCTCGCTCTGCAGGATGGTGTCGCGCAGCGTCTTCTTCGTCTTGAGCGAACCCTTGCTGTCCCGGTCGGCCGCGAGCTGCTGGAGCAGCGGGTACCAGTCGCGCTCGACGCGATGCAGGGCCAGGCGGAACTGCGCCCGCGCCACCGGATCCACCGGCATCAGCGGCGGGTGCGGGAAGCGCTCATCCAGGTACTCCATGATCACCCGCGAGTCGTACAGGACCAGGTCGCGGTCCACCAGCGTCGGCAGGCTGTGATAGGGGTTCAGGTCGAGCAGGTCCTCCGGCAGGCGCCCCGGCTCGACACTGATGATGTCGATGCCGATGCCCTTTTCCGCCAGCACGATGCGGGTCCGATGGCTCCACAGATCATCGGGAGCGGAAAACAGGGTCATGATGGACCGTCGGCTCGACAAAGGGCTTGCTCCGTGTCCCCATGTCCCGGGGTGACCGTCAGTGCACGTTCTTCCAGTACTCGCGCTTCAGCAGGTAAGTCAGCGCCGTGAAGGCCAACAGGAACAATACCACCTTGACGCCCAGGGAGCGGCGCTGGACCTGCGAGGGTTCGCCGACGTAGTCCAGGAAATCAACGAGGTCCCGGACCGTCGCCTGGTACTCCTCGCGCGACATGCTTCCCGGAGCGAGCTGCACGAAATGATCGAACACCTGCTGGCCGTTTTCCTTGCGAAACACCGCCGCCTTGGGGCCCTCGAGACTCGACAGCACATGCGGCATGGCGACGCCGGGCAGCTGCAGGTTGTTGGCGCCGGTCGAGCGCGACGGATCCACGTAGTACGTCGTCCACAGGCGATACAGGTAGTCCGGGCCGCGCTCGCGCGCCATCAGCGACAGATCCGGCGGCACCTTGCCGAACCAGGTCTGCGCATCGGCCGGCGGCATAGGCGTCGAAACATAGTCGCTGGCCTTGGCGCCCGCCGGCAGCAGGAACTGCTGCAGCTGCTCGGGGGAAATCTGCAGGTCCTGCGCGAGGCGCGAGTAGCGCACGTACTTCAGGGCGTGGCAGCCACGGCAGTAGCCCGCGAAGTCGCGCAGTCCGCGCTGCAGCGAGGCGACATCGGAGACGGAGTTGTCCGCCCTCCAGGACTGCCAGTCCGCGCCGAAGCCATGCAGCCGGTCCTCCTCTTCCTTCTTCTTCTTGTCCGCAAGCTGCTGCTGCGCCGCCTGGGCCGCCATCGCCATCACCGCCTGTACGCTGCCCGGCGCGGCGGCCGGCGCGGAAGCGGCGGCCTCGGGAGCCGACGTATCGGCACCGACGGCAATTCCAGCGGCGCCCAGCAGCAATGCAGCCCCTGCGACGTACAGCAATCCCTGTCTCGCGTTGTTCACCTTAAGCATGGGACTGGAACCTCACGCGATCCGGCACCGGCTTGACCCGTTCCATCCGGGTGTAGAACGGCATCAGTATGAAGAAGGCGAAGTAGCCGCCGGTGGCGAGCCGTCCGAGGGTGATGTAGATCCCCGCCGGCTCCTGCAGGCCCAGGTACATCAGCCCCAGGAACGACACCGTGAACAGCGCCAGGAAGGCCTTCGACAGCGGTCCCTTGTAGCGGATCGATCTCACCGGCGAACGGTCGAGCCACGGCAGCAGCAGGAAACACACCAGCGACAGCGCCATCAGCAGCGCACCGAGGCGCTGGTCGGGAATGGCCCGCAGGATGGCGTAGTACGGCGTGAAATACCACGAGGGCGTGATCGGATTGGGCGTCGAGAAGATGTCCGCCGGCTCGAAGTTCGCGTGCTCGAGGAAATATCCGCCGAGCGTCGGAGCGAAGAACACCACCACGGCGAAGATCACCATGAACACCGAGATCCCGAACGAGTCCTTCACCGAGTAATAGGGATGGAAGGGGATGCCGTCGAGCGGGTGCCCGTCGGGTCCGAGCTTCGCCTTGATTTCGATGCCGTCCGGATTGTTCGATCCGGTGCGCCGCAGCGCGACCAGGTGCAGCACCACCAGCAGCAGCAGCGCCAGCGGCACCGCCACGACGTGCAGCGCGAAGAAGCGGTTGAGGGTGGCATCGGCGATGCCGTAGTCGCCGCGGATCCATTCCACCAGCGTCGCCCCGATTCCCGGGATGGTGCCGAAGATGTTGACGATCACGTTCGCCGCCCAGTAGGACATGTTGCCCCAGGGCAGCACGTAGCCCATGAACGCTTCGGCCATCAGCGCCAGGTACACGAGCATGCCGAACAGCCACAGCAGTTCGCGCGGCGCGCGATACGAGCCGTACATCAGCGCGCGATACATGTGCAGGTACACGACCAGGAAGAATGCCGAGGCGCCGGTGGAATGCAGGTAGCGGATCAGCCAGCCGTAGTTGACCTCCCGCATGATGAATTCGACGGAGTCGAACGAGGTCGCCTCGCCCGGCTTGTAGAACATGGTCAGGAAGATGCCCGTCAGCAGCTGCAGCACCAGCACGACCATGGCGATGAAGCCGAAGAAGTACCAGATGTTGAAATTCTTCGGCGCGTAGTAGCCGGTGGCCTGGGTTTCGATGAACTCCTGGACCGGCAATCGCTTGTAGAGCCAGGCTTTCAGACCCCTGCCCTGGCTCGTCCCCCCGGGCCCGGCAGAATCTGCGGGTTTAACGGCTAGCACCATCAGGCCGCTCCTTGATTATCATCTCGCACTCACCAGACAGCCGCCCCGGGCATTCGGACTGCCTGGATCCGCCGCGACAGGCGCGGACCCTGGGTTTCCGTTGCTCGAGGGGGCGGCGCATTATACACACAACAATGTCCCGCCCTCGGTCACGTCAGCGGGAGTTCGTGTCGCGGGAAGTTGCCAACTCATCGGCAAATGAAGAGGCGGGAATGAGCCGGATCGGTCGGGTCTTCATGTTCATGGCGGCATCGGTGGTCTGCGGGCTGGCCCTGGCGTTCATCATCGTTGCCTGGCGGCCCCAGCTGGTCGCCGTCACGGCGCCGCCCGCGTCCGTTGCCGCGAGCGGCAACGCGCCGGAGGGGCCGCGGAGCCGCGGCATGGTTGAAAAATCCTCGCCGGTCCCGGCGGCGACCACGCCCGCGGAGGGGAAGCCCCCCGTCGTGCTGTCGCCGGGCCATGACGCCTGGTCGTACGCGGATGCGGTCCAGCGGGCCGCACCGGCCGTCGTCAATATCTATACGTCCCGGACGGTGACCGAGCGGGTCCAGCCGAGCGGCCTCGAGGCGTTCTTCGGCGACCCGGCGCCGCGCTTCCGCAACCGGACCGAACGGAGCCTCGGCTCGGGGGTCATCGTCGATACCGAGGGTCATATCGCCACCAACAACCACGTCATCGAGAATGCCGACCAGGTATCGGTGCAGCTCGCCGACCGGCGCGTGGCCGAGGCGCAGGTGGTCGGCCGGGATCCGGACTCGGATCTCGCCCTGCTGAAGATCAACCTCGGCCACCTGCCGGTCATGCCCTTCGGGCATTCCGACCGGCTGCAGGTCGGGGACGTGGTGCTGGCGATCGGCAATCCCCTGGGCCTGTCGCAGACCGTCACCCACGGCATCGTCAGCGCCACGGGCCGCGGCCAGCTGGGCCTTGCGACCTTCGAGAACTTCATCCAGACGGACGCCGCCATCAACCCCGGCAACTCCGGGGGCGCCCTGATCAACACCCGGGGCGAACTGGTGGCGATCAACACCGCGATCGTCGCGAAGACCAGCGGGGCCGAGGGCATCGGCTTTGCGATCCCGGTCAACATGGTGCGCGGGGTGATCCACGACCTGATCACCCGCGGCAAGGTGGTCCGCGGCTGGGCGGGCATCATTCCGGAGGACTTCTCCGACGAACAGGCGGCCGGCTACGGCCTGGCGCACGGCGGCGTGGTGGTCGTGGATCTGTACCTGGGGAGCCCGGCCATGGATGCGGGCCTGCGCCCCGGCGACATCCTCACGGGGATCGACGGGACCGCGGTCACGAGCTCACAGGAGGCTCTGGCGCGCATCGCGAGCACCCAGCCCGGCGCCACGATCAAGGTGGCCGGCCTGCGCGGTCGTTCGACTTTCCAGACGAGCGTCACGGTGCGGCAACGGCCGCGCAACCTGTGACGGGCCCGGTGGCCCCGCCGGCGACGCTCTCACTGCGAAGCTTCGCGGACCGGGCGCAGCTGCAGCGGGCCGTGGAGGACCGGCTCGAGCAGGTGCTCACGGGCCCCGGCGACCATCCCGCGGTCATGCTCTCCGGGGGCAGCACGCCGATTCCGGCCTACCTGGAACTGGCAAGCCGCCGGCTGGTTCCGGTCCCCGGCCTTGCCGTGCTGTTTTCCGATGACCGTTACGTGCCCTCGGATTCGGACCAGAGCAACTATCATCAAAGCCGCGCGCTGTTCGAGTCGCTCGGACTCACCGCCGCGCAGGTACTGCGCGTGCGCACCGAGCTGCCGCTGGAGGAGGCCACGCGGGACAGCGAACGGCGGCTCGGAGCGCTGCTGGCCGGTGGCCGGCGGATCACGCTGGGGCTGCTGGGGCTGGGCGCGGACGGCCACACCGCTTCACTGTTTTCGGCCGCCGACATCGAACGCGGCCGTGGCCGTCTGGCCATCAGCGTGCATCGGCCGGACGGGCGCGACGCCGTGAGCGTCACGCCCGCGCTCCTCGAGCAGGTGGAGCAGCTGATCTTCGTGGTGGCCGGCGCCGACAAGCGCGCCGCCCTGGCGGGTCTGCTGCAGCGCAGGAGCGACCTGACCGCCTGGCAGGCCGTGAGCGGCTGCCGGTCCGTGGAGGTCTGGGCGGACGGTGCCGCCTCGGGCCTCGTCGGCGCCGCTGTCTAGCTGCGCATCGGCCAGCGCGTCCAGCTCGCGGCGCTCGCGCCCGGGTCGTGCCAACCGCAATCGCCGTGGATGATGTCGAAGGCCTGCGTCGGGCCCCAGGTACCCGGCGTGTAGTCGTAGACGGGGGTGCCCGCACGCAGTACGGGGTCGACGACGGCCCAGGCGGCCTCGACCTCGTCCTCGCGCGCGAACAAGGTCGCATCCCCGCTCAAGGCATCGCCGATCAGGCGCTCGTAAGGCTCCATCTCGTCGGCCGCCTTCTGATCCACGAACAGCTCGACCTCCCGCCCGGCCATGCGCTCGCCGGCGAGCTTGGCGTGCGCACCGAGCGCGATGGCGACATCAGGACCGACGCGGAAGCGCACGTAGTTCGGCTGGGCGGGCGGCGCATCGCCGAACACGCGGGCCGGCGGTGACCGCAGTTCCACGACCACCTCGGTGGCGGTGACCGGCAGGCATTTTCCGGCCCGCAGGTAGAACGGCACGCCGCTCCAGCGCCACGAATCGATGTTCAGCTGCAGCGCCGCGAAGGTCTCCACGGTCGAATCGGGGGCGACGCCCGGCTCCTTGCGGTAACCGCTGAACTGACCGCGCACCAGGTCCCGCGGCACGAGCGGCCGCAGCGACCTGAAGACCTTGACCTTCTCATCGCGCAGCGCATCGCCGCTGCCGTTCACCGGCGGCTCCATGGCGAGGAAGGCGACCACCTGCAGCAGGTGGTTCTGGACCACGTCGCGGATGGCGCCCGCCTCGTCGTAGAACCTGCCGCGGCCGGCGACCCCGATCTCCTCGGCCATGGTGATCTGGACGCTCGCCACGTAGTTGCGGTTCCAGATCGGTTCGAGAAAGGAGTTCGCGAAGCGGAAGTACAGCAGGTTCTGCACCGGCTCCTTGCCGAGGTAATGGTCGATGCGGAATATCGAGCGCTCCTCGAATATCCGGTGCAGGGTCTGGTTCAGGGCATGGGCGCTGGTGAGATCGCGGCCGAAGGGCTTCTCGATCACCACCCGGGCGCCCTTGTCGCATTGCGCGGCGGCCAGCTGCGTGACCACGACGGGAAACATGCTCGGCGGAATCGCGAAGTAGTGCAGCGGATGCTGCGCGGTGTCGAGCACCCGGCGCAGCTGCTGGAAAGTCTCGAGCGCGGCATAGTCGCCGTCCACATACCCGATCAGCGCCACCAGGCGCTCGACGACGGCCGGGTCGGCGTCCGGCACGCCCTTTGCGATGCTGTCGCGCAGCCGCTCGATGAGCTGGACCCGGGTCCAGCCGGCCTTGGCCACGCCGATCACCGGTACGGTGAGGCGGCCCCGGCGCACCAGCTGGTAGAGCGAGGGGAAGATCTTCCGGTGGCACAGGTCACCGGTGGCGCCGAACAGCACCAGCGCATCGGCCGGCTCGAGAGTCGTGCCGTCCACGGTCAACCCCGGGTCTCGACGTGGCCCCCGAATCCAAGGCGCATCGCCGAGAGCACCTTGTCGGCGAACTGCGCCCGGCCCCGCGACTCGAACCGCGCGTACAGCGCGGCGGTCAGAACCTGCGCCGGCACGCCCTCCTCGATGGCGGCCTCGACGGTCCAGCGGCCCTCGCCGGAGTCGGCGACCTGACCGGCAAAGCCGGACAGGGACGGGTCACGCGCCAACGCTTCGGCCGCGATGTCGAGCAACTGCGAGGTGATGATGCTGCCGCGGCGCCACACCTGCGCGATCGCCGCCACGTCGAACTCGTACTGGTACAGGCGCGGCTCGGCGAGCGGCGCGGTTTCGGCATCCTCGCCCCCCTTGTGATCCTGGCCGATGTTGGCGTGGCGGAGGATGTTGAGGCCCTCGGCATAGGCGGCCATCAGCCCGTATTCGATGCCGTTGTGCACCATCTTCACGAAATGGCCGCCGCCGTTGCCGCCGCAGTGCAGGTAGCCCTGCGCGGCCGTGCCGCCGGCTGCGCGCTCGGCGGGCGAAGGCGTCCGGCCACCCGGGGCGAGGGTCGCGAAAACCGGCTCGAGATGCGCCACGACCGGCGCCTCGCCGCCGATCATGAGGCAGTAGCCGCGTTCCAGTCCCAGCACGCCGCCGCTGGTGCCCACGTCCACGTAATGCAGGTTCGCGCCCGCGAGCTGCCCGGCACGGCGGATGTCGTCGTGGTAGTGGGAATTGCCGCCGTCGATGATGATGTCGCCGGCAGCGAGCAGCGGCGCGAGCTGTGCGATGACCGCATCGACGGCACTCGCCGGGACCATCAGCCACACGGCGCGCGGCGCGGCGAGAGCGCGCACCAGATCGGCGAGGGAGTTGACGCCCCGCGCGCCATCCGTCGTGGCAGCCTGCACCGCCGCGGGGTCGTTCGCATACGCCACGACCTCGTGCCCGCCGCGTAACAGGCGTTTCACCATGTTGGCGCCCATGCGCCCCAGACCGATCATTCCCAGCTGCATGTGGACTCCCGCAGGCCTAGTTGGGTACGCGGCGGATCTGCGCGCCGATGCCAGCGAGCTTCTCCTCGATGGTCTCGTAGCCCCTGTCGATGTGATAGATGCGCTCGATTTCGGTGCGCCCCTGCGCGACCAGCCCGGCCAGCACCAGGCTCGCCGAGGCGCGCAGGTCGGTCGCCATCACCGGCGCGGCGGTGAGCCGTTCGACCCCGCGGATGATGGCGGTATTGCCCTCGAGGCGGATCTCCGCGCCGAGCCGGCGCATCTCGAGCATGTGCATGAAGCGATTCTCGAAGATGGTTTCGATGATGGTGCCCACGCCGACCGCCACCGTATTGAGCGCGGCGAACTGCGCCTGCATGTCGGTCGGAAACGCCGGGTACGGTGCGGTACGCACATCGACCGAGCGCGGCCGCCGGCCGCGCATGTCCACCTCGACCCAGTTCTCGCCGGCCTCGACGCTCGCGCCGGCTTCACGCAGCTTGGCGGTGACCGCATCCAGGTGGTCCGGGCGCGTGTTCTTGATGCGGACGTGGCCGCGGGTGATGGCGCCCGCCACCAGGTAGGTGCCGCTCTCGATGCGGTCCGGCAGTACCTCGTAGCTGGTGCCGTGAAGCTGCTTCACGCCCTCGATGACGATCTTGTCGGTGCCGGCGCCCGTGATCTTCGCGCCCATGGCGATCAGGAAATTGGCCAGATCCACCACCTCCGGCTCGCGTGCCGCGTTTTCCAGCACGGTTTCACCCTCGGCGAGGGTCGCGGCCATCATCAGGTTCTCGGTGCCGGTCACCGTGACGGCATCGAGCACCAGGCGCGCGCCCTTCAGGCGGCCGGCCCGGGCGCGGATGTAACCCCCCTCGATCTGGATGTCGGCGCCCATGGCCTGCAACCCGGCCACGTGAATGTTCACCGGCCGCGCACCGATGGCGCAGCCGCCGGGCAGGGAGACGTCGGCGCGTCCGAAGCGGGCCACGAGCGGCCCGAGCACCAGGATGGACGCGCGCATGGTCTTCACCAGGTCGTAGGGCGCGAAGCACTCCCGCAGCGTCGAGGCATCCACCTCGATGCTGAGCCCCTCGGCGATGGTCACACTGACGCCCATGCGGCCGAGCAGTTCGATGGTGGTGGTCACATCCTTCAGGTGCGGCACGTTGCGGATCGTCACGGGTTCGGCGGCCAGCAGCCCCGCGGCCAGGATCGGCAGCGTCGCGTTCTTGGCGCCGGAGATGCGTACTTCACCCTCGAGCGGCACGCCGCCCGTGATCTGCAGTTTGTCCATGGTTTCCCGATCCCGCGCGCCGGCCGTCAGGCGCCGCGGGCCGCCCACTCCTCGGGAGTGAAGGCTTCGATGGACAGCGCGTGGATTTCGCGGCCCACCAGCTCGCCGAGCGAGGCGTAGACCAGCTGATGCCGGGCGATGCCGCGCTTGCCGGAAAAAGCCTGCGCCACGATTCTGGCGGAATAATGGGTATTGTCCGGCGACTGCACCAGGACCTGCGCGCCGGGCAGGCCGGCGCGGATGAGTTCGGCGACTTTCTCGGGATTCATGGGCCCCAATGGTAGCATTCGCAAGGATGACTGCCCCGATCGCCGCCAGATCCGTCGAGGATGCCGCCCTGCTCAGCACCGCACGCCGGGCGCTGGGCATCGAGGCGCGCGCCGTCGATGCCCTCGCGGCCCGCCTCGGGCCGCCGTTCGTGGCCGCCTGCCGGCTGTGCCTGGCGTGCAGCGGCCGGGTGATCGTCACCGGCATCGGCAAGTCCGGACATGTGGGCCGCAAGATCGCGGCCACCCTCGCCAGCACCGGGACGCCGGGCTTCTTCCTGCACGCCGCGGAGGCGAGCCACGGCGACCTCGGCATGATCACCGCCGGCGACGTGGTGCTCGCGCTGTCGAATTCCGGAGAAAGTCCCGAAGTCGTGTTCCTGCTGCCGCACCTGAAGCGCCTCGGCATTCCGCTCATCACCCTGACCGGCAATCCGGCCTCGACCCTGGCGCGCAACGCCACGGTGGCCCTGGACGTGACGGTGCCGGAGGAGGCCTGCCCGTTGAATCTCGCACCCACGGCCAGCACCACCGCGATGCTGGCCATGGGGGACGCGCTGGCCGTGACGCTGCTCGAGGCCCGCGGCTTCACCGCCACGGATTTCGCACGCTCCCATCCGGGCGGGTCGCTCGGGCGGCGGCTGGTCGTGCGGGTCGATGACATCATGCGCCGTGGCGCGGATCTGCCGCGGATCGCACCCGCGGCGACCCTCGGGGAGGGCCTGCTCGAAATGTCCCGCAAGGGACTCGGGATGACGGTCGTCGTCGACGCCGGGGACACCGTCCTCGGCGTCTTCACGGACGGCGACCTGCGCCGGCTCCTGGACCGGCAGGTCGATATCCATGCGGTGCGCATGCGGGACGTCATGACCGCGAACTGCCGCACCATCGGCCCGCAGGAGCTCGCGGCCGTCGGCGTGCACCTGATGGACCAGCACCGCATCACCGTCCTGCCGGTGGTCGAGGACGGGCGCCTGGTGGGCGCCTTCAACGTGCACGACCTGCTGCGTGCAGGCGTGATGTAGGAGAACACCCTGTCACGCCGGAAAGCACCTGCGGCCGCCATTCGCCTGCTGATTCTGGACGTGGACGGCGTGCTCACCGACGGGCGTGTCTATTACGGCGCGCGCGGCGAGCAGCTGCAGTGCTTCAACATCAAGGACGGCCACGGGATCAAGGCGCTGGCGCGCGCCGGGGTCGCGGTCGCGATCATTTCCGGACGCCGTTCGGCTGCCGTACCGCGCAGGTGCCGGGAACTCGGCATCCGTCACGTGGTGCAGGGAAGCACGGACAAGCTCTCCGACTTCCGCGCCCTGGCCACGAAACTCGGCGTGACGCACGCGCAATGCGCCTTCATCGGTGATGATTCGCCGGATGTGCCGCTGCTGCGTGCGGTGGGCCTCGCCTTTGCCGTCGCCGACGCGCATCCGAGCGCCAAGGCGGTGGCCCACTACGTCACCCGGCTTCACGGCGGCTGCGGGGCGGTGCGGGAAGTGTGCGACCGGCTGCTCGCGGCGCATCCTCCGAGGCACCAGGGACACGGGCATTGAACTACCGCCTGCTCATTCTGCTCGCGCTGGTGCTGGCGGGCGTGGCCATCTGGCTGACGCTCGCGCCGCGACAGGCCGCGCCGGTCACGGCCCGGGCGAGCGAGCCGGCCGGGCCCGATCAGGGCTATTCCGCGACGGACGCGTCGGTGGTGGAGACCGGCGCGGACGGGCTGCCCCTGTACACTCTGCAGGCGCGGCAGGTGCGGCAGGATCCGGACGACGGCATCGTCAATCTGAGCACGGTGCACATGAGCTTCCGCGACCCCGCCGGCGGGCAGTGGCAGGCCCGCGCGGACGATGCGGTGGTACGGCAGGATTCGGCGCAGATCGATCTGCACGGTTCCATCGACGTGGCCGGCCGTTTCGCGCACGGCAGCGAGCCGCTGCACCTGCTCACCGACACGCTGCAGGTGGACACGCATACCGACATGCTGCGGACCGCCTCGCAGATCACGCTCGACTCCTCCGGCAAGCTGCTGTACGCGCGCGGCATGCAGGCCGACCTCAAGAATCACCGGGTCAAACTGGAATCGCAGGTCCATGGTCAATTCACCCCCTGAGCCGTTCACCCGCGGCCAGCGCCTCGGGCTGGCGTTCGGCGCGGCCGTGGCGGCCCTGTGCCTGCTCGGTGGCGCCGCTCGCACGGGCGCGGACGGGCCCAGGCTCGCGGCGTGCACCGCGCCGATTTCCGTCGAGTCCGGGCCCGCGGAAATGGATTACCAGACCCACCTCATCAACATGCGCGGCGGCGTGAAGATCTCCCGCTGCGATGTCAGCGTGTCGGCCGACAGCGCCCAGGCCACGGGTCTCGATTTCAACAACAGCAAGTGGGTGTTTACCGGCAAGGTTCACGTCCGGACCGAAAGCCAGGGTGACCTGTATGCGGATCGGGCGAGCGTCGAGTTCAGCAACAATGTCCTCGCGCGCGCGCTCGTCAGCGGCTCCCCGGCGCAGTTCGAGCAGGCCCAGGCCGCCACCGGAACGCCGGCCACGGGCCACGCCGGCACCATCGACTACGACGTGCTCGCCGGCACGGTGAAACTCACCGGAGACGCCTGGCTCGCCCGGGGTGACAGCAAGATGGACGCCCCGTCGATCACCTACAACGTGCGCGAGAAGCAGATCGAGGGCGAGAACGGCGCGGTCCCGGGCGGCCGGGTGCACATGACCATCGTGCCGCACAGCGACGCCGGGTCGGCTCCCACACCCGCCGGACAGGCCAGGCCGTGACCGGGATCCGGCTCAGCGCGACCCACCTGGCCAAGAGCTACCGCTCCCGCCAGGTCGTGCAGGACCTCTCGCTCGAGGTTCGCACGGGAGAGATCGTGGGGCTCCTCGGCCCGAACGGGGCCGGCAAGACCACGGCCTTCTACATGATCGTGGGGCTCATCCCCTGCGACGCCGGCCGTATCGTGCTCGGCGACCAGGACCTGACCTTCGCCCCGATGCACCGGCGCGCCCGGGCGGGCCTGGGCTACCTGCCGCAGGAGCCGTCAGTGTTCCGCAAGCTGTCCGTGGAAGACAACATCATGGCCATCCTCGAAACCCGGGGGGAACTGGCACAGGAGGCCCGCGAGCAGCGCCTCGAGGAGCTGCTCGAGGAGTTGCGCATCGGCCATGTGCGCAGCAGCCTCGGGTTGTCGCTCTCGGGCGGGGAGCGGCGGCGCGTCGAAATCGCCCGGGCGCTCGCGGCCGACCCCCGATTCATCCTGCTCGATGAGCCCTTCGCGGGCGTGGACCCGATATCGGTGCTGGATATCCAGCGCATCGTCCGGGACCTCACGGCCCGGGGTATCGGGGTGCTGATCACCGATCACAATGTGCGCGAAACCCTTGGAATCGTCGGCCGCGCCTACATCGTCAACCAGGGAACCGTGATTGCAGCGGGAACTGCAGAAGAAATCCTTGCAAACCCTCAAGTCCGTGAGGTGTACTTAGGGCAATCGTTCCGCCTATAGCACCGTCGATCGGTCTTTAACGTCATTATTTTCAAGGCCTTACGAATGGCCCAGTGTCCGTAGTGCAAGAAACATGCTGAAACCGACTCTGCAACTGCGTATGGGTCAGCAACTGACCATGACGCCGCAGTTGCAGCAGGCCATCCGCCTCCTCCAGATGCCGGCGCTCGAACTGCAGGCCCATATCCGGGAACTGCTCGAGAGCAACGTGATGCTCGAGCCGGTCGAGGATGCCGACGCCAGCGGCAGTTTCGAGGCGGTCGAGACGCCCGTTCCGGAACCTGCGGTGACCCAGCCGGCCGCCGCCGACCAGGAACCGCAGGTGGAGGTGGTCGA
>DATJPN010000182.1:0-7871 GCA_035506335.1 Steroidobacteraceae bacterium
TCGAGGTGGATCGCATGGTCGGCAATATAGGCGAGATCATCAGAGCCGAAATTGAACTGCGAGGACTCAACATCCCTGCCATGCGCGCCCTGAACCGACACATTGCCGTAGATGGACAGGTTGCTCACCGAGTAGTTGCCACTGAACTCCACGCCGCCGAGGGAGCCATACCGATAGTTGAACGGCGTGAGAATGATCGGCGCGCCGAACTGTCCCTCATCGATCAGATGTTGCGCCTGCTCGTAGAAGCCGTCGATGCCGAGGGTCAAAGTGCGGTCGAACAGTTTTTGCTGGAGGCCGAAGTCGTAATAGTTGGCCCGCTCGGCGATGGGCGGGGTGTCTTGCGTGTTGGAGCCAGGCGGCAGGGCAGTCGTCCCGGCGAATTTCGCAAAGGTCTCGCTGCCGATCAGCTCGAATGGCGGCGGGGTGTAATAGCGCGAGTAACCACCGTGCACCGTCGTGCCTTCATCGAGCGTCCACACGAAGTTGACGCGCGGGCTGACCTGACTGCCACTGGAGTAGGCGCTGTAGTGATCGAAGCGCAGTCCGTAATTGATCGTCAGGGGCGCCAGGACCTGCCATTCATCCTGCAGGTAGGCGCTCTCGATGGTCTGGGATTCCGTGCCGTTGTCGACCACCGTCAGCGGCATCCCGCTGCCGATCTGGTTGCCCAGGTCATCGACGGGAAGAACCTGAGAGCTCGTGTCACTTTTTGAGCTATCGTGCTGGAGATAGAATCCGGCGCGCACCGTATGCGCATCGCTCAGTTTGTACGCGCCATCGGTCTGCCACCCGAAGGCGGTGTCGTTCTTGTACGCATCCTGCGCAATGCCGTTCCAGAGCAGATCCCCGACCCAGTCGGGCGCGAAGTGCAAGGTGGTGTAGCGTGCGGACAGCGAGGTCTGCCAGTTGAGCGGCCCGTCGGAGTGCTGCCAGCTGACAATCGCGTACTGCGCTGCCTCGTGCTGGGTCTCGTTCAGACAGTCGCTGAGGTACTGTGTGATAACGCCCGGCGCGCCCTGCGTTCCGCACTGCGGCGGGGCGGAGCCTTCGACCGCCAGGCCCGACATGGGCTGCAGTCCGCGCTGATTCGGAATCTGGAATTCGTCGTCGGACGTGCCGAGGATCAGCGACACACGGTTGTTCGCATCGAGAATGTCCTCGAAATATCCGAACCCGTGCTCCTGCTTCGAATGATCGTGCAGGGGGTTCGAGCTACCGTCCGGTGACTCGATGCCCAGATCGGTTTCCTTGTAGTCGCCACTGATGTAGTAACTGAAATTGCCGGAGCTGCCGCCGTATTCCGCCGCCGGCTGAAAGGTTCCATGGCTGCCGCCGTAAACCGACACCTCGCCCCCGGGCTGCAGCAGGCCGCTGTTGGTCGACAGGTCGATGACCCCGGCCGTGCGCAGACCATATTCGGCCGGCAGCGCTCCGGTGATCAGACTCAAGGACGAAATCAGCCGCGGACTCAAGGTCTGGCTGAAGACGCTGATTCCCTCGGGCAGGATGATCCCGTTCAGGCGGTACTGGAGGTCGTTGTGGTCGGCGCGAACATGCAGTTGTCCGAAGGAGTCCTGCACCACATCGGGCGCCTGTAGCAGCACCTGATTCAGCTGCGCATTCTCGCCCCCCGGGGCCGCGGCGATCGCATCGCTGCTGATCGTATACGTCGAGGCGCCCGTCTGGGTCTCGATCGCCGAGCGCTGCTCGTTCAGGCGGCGAGCGGTCACGATGACTGTTTGAAGACCGCCCCCCGCGTCGTCTGATGACGCCGCATCGGCGCGGACGTTGTGGGGGATCCATGGCAGGGCGAACAGGAACGCAGTAGCGGCTGCTGGTGCAGCTGCACGGTATCGGCAAGCGGACATGGTTGACTCCGTCGGGAAGCAATGCGTCAGAACGGGGCGACGCCCGGCAGTCCGGGAACGTCACGTCGCCAGGGCAGGGTCAGACGCTTGCTTTCGGGGGTCCGCGACTGCGGGCCGTCGGTGCTTTGGCACCGATGATGGAGTAGACGCGATCAGGAACGCGCAGCCGGGCAGCTGGCGGCAAGTCAAGGGACTGGTCGGCGCCACATACCGAAGCGCCGACCTGCGCAAAGGAACGGCACAGCGGGCAATGCTCCGTATCCTGCCCGTGCTGGCCCCCGCTGAGGTGGGAACCAGAATGTTGCGTCGTGTAATACGCGTGACTGAGCTCGTGCAGCGCCATGCCCTGCTGCACGAGCAACAGGACAAACGCAACAACGATCACTACTGCCCAACGCAACCGGCGCATGATGGGCAACATGTAGCCTCAGGAATGCTCCCGTGTCAAATGTCCCACCAATCGCGCGCCGGGACCCGACCGGCGGGTATCCGTAGATTCCGCGTCAACCGTCTCGATGAAGCCTGGTCCCAGGATCAATCCGTGCAGGGTTCACAGAAGTCCCCTTTCCGCGAAGGACATGCAGCGCCCGTCACCGATCACCACGTGATCCAGCACACGGATGTCGACCAGCGCCAGGGCGTCCCGCAGCCGGGAGGTGATGAGCTCATCGGCGTGGCTGGGCTCGGCGACGCCGGAAGGGTGATTGTGGGCGAGGATCACGGCAGCCGCGTTGCGCGCCAGGGCGGCCTTCACGACCTCCCGCGGATGCACGCTCGCCCCGTCGATCGTGCCCCGGAACAGTTCCTCGAAGGCGATCAGCTGGTGCCGGGAATTCAGGTGCAGGCAGCAGAAGACCTCATAGGGGCGATCCCGCAGCTGCGCCAGCAGGAAGCCGCGCGCGGCCGCGGGGGAGTCCAGGGCCGACCCCGCCTTCAGGGCTTCGCGGTAGTGACGCCGTGCCAGCTCCAGCGCGGCCTGCAGCATGCAGTAGCGCGCCGGTCCCAGGCCCTGTCCTGCGAGGGCCTGCTCCCGCTCGGCGCACAGCAGCGCGCGCAGGGACCCGAACCGTGCCAGCAGTTCGTGCGCCAGATCCACGGCGGTCCGGCCGCGCTGACCGGTGCCCAACAGCACCGCCAGCAGTTCGGCATTGGAGAGGCTCTGGGCGCCTGATTCCATGAGCTTTTCACGCGGCCGCTCCGCGGGCAGCCAGTTCCGGATCGACATCGCACCAGTGTGCGGGCCGCCACGGACCGCGCGCCAGTGCCGAATCGGCTGTGGATATCCTCATTTGCAGCCCGTCAAGGCGGACCGGATAATGCCGATCCAGAGGTTCTATGCACGGCAAACACATCCTGCTCGGCGTCACCGGCGGCATCGCCGCCTACAAGAGCGCCGATCTGGTCCGTCGCCTGCGTGAGCGGGGTGCCGACGTCCAGGTCGTCATGACGGATGCGGCGCGGGAGTTCGTGACGCCCATGACCTTCCAGGCGCTCTCCGGCCGACCGGTCCGGACCGACCTGTGGGACCCGGGCGCCGAGGCTTCGATGGGGCATATCGAACTGGCGCGCTGGGCCGACCTGGTGCTGATCGCGCCGGCAACGGCCGATTTCCTGGCGAGACTGGCCGGTGGCCGTGCCGATGACCTGCTGGCGACGACCTGCCTCGCGACCGCCGCCCCGATCGGCCTGGCGCCGGCCATGAACCAGCAGATGTGGGCGAATCCCGCGACCCAGGCGAACGTGGCCCTGCTGCGGGGGCGGGGGCTGCACATCTTCGGCCCCGGTACCGGCGACCAGGCCTGTGGGGAAGTGGGCGCCGGCCGCATGCTCGAACCCACGGAGCTCGCGGCGCTCGCCGACTCGGTGCTCGTACCCTCCGGAGTGCTCAGCGGCCGGCGCGTGCTCATCACCGCCGGGCCCACCCGCGAGCCGATCGACCCGGTGCGCTTCATCAGCAATCGCAGTTCCGGCAAGATGGGTTTCGCGGTCGCCGAGGCGGCCCGCGAGGCCGGCGCCGAGGTGGTCATGATCTGCGGCCCGGTGGCGCTCGCGACACCGGCCGGTGTCCGGCGCGTGGACGTGGAAAGCGCCGCCGACATGCTGCGCGCCGTGCAGGCCGAAATCCAGCCCGCCGACATCTTCATCTCCACGGCCGCCGTGGCCGACTACCGGCCGGCGGAGGCTGCGGCACACAAGATCAAGAAGACCGAGGAAAACCTGGCCCTGCAGATGGCCCGCACCACCGACATCATCGGTACCGTGGCCGCGGGCAGCCAGCGCCCGGCGTTCGTCGTGGGCTTCGCCGCGGAGACCGACGCGGTGGAGCAGAACGCGCGCTCGAAGATGCTGCGCAAGAACCTCGATATGATCGCCGCGAACGAAGTCGGGCACGACAAGGCGTTCGACTGCGCCGACAATGAACTCATCGTGTTGTGGCGCAATGGCCGCAAGCTCCTGCCGCGCAACGCCAAGACCCGCCTGGCGCGCGAACTCATCGAACTCATCGCGGCGGTGTATGCCGAGCGGCGTGCCGAAGCGGCGCGCGCGGCGCCGCTGTCCGCAGCGACCAAGGGTTGAAGCCATGGATGGGACGACCCGGGCGCACTCGCTGAAGGTGCGGATCCTCGATGCACGCGTGGGCCGGGATTTCCCGCTGCCGGCCTATGCCACGGATGGCTCGGCGGGCATGGACCTGCGTGCCTGCCTCGATGCCCCCCTGGTGCTCGCGCCGGGACAGACGCAGCTGCTGGCCACGGGACTCGCCATCCACATCGACGATCCGGGACTCGCCGCGGTCATCCTGCCGCGATCGGGCCTGGGGCACAAACACGGCATCGTGCTCGGCAATCTCGTCGGCCTGATCGACTCGGATTACCAGGGGCAGCTGATGGTGTCGATGTGGAACCGGGGGCAGGCCCCGTTCACCATCGAGCCCGGCGAGCGCATCGCGCAGCTGGTGGTCGTTCCGGTGGTGCAGGTCAGGCTGTCGATCGTCGAGGATTTCGCGGCGAGCGCCCGCGGCGCCGGCGGCTTCGGCCACTCCGGCCGCGGCTGAAGGCCGCGCCGTCCTGTCAGCGCACGGCTGTCTGGGCGGCGCGCAATTCCTTGTACCGGTCGATATCGGCCTGGAACTGGGCCGCGGTGCTGGCCTCTTCCTGCTGGCTCGTGGTCAGGGCCGCCTTCTGGGCGCGGATGTCGTTGAGGGTGTGCACCATCTGCTCGGCCAGGTCGTCCGGCATCTTGTGGGCATCGGGCCGTACGCTGTAGGGCTTGAAGTTCTGCGCGCGGGTCTGAAGGGCCTCGAGGCGCTCCCCGAGGGTCGCCACGTATTGTTCGGCGGCCTTCCGCTGGCCCTTGATCTGCTCGAGCCGCTCGTCACGGACCTGTTCGATGTCCTTCACCGAGGTGTAGGTGCCCAGCAGGAAATTGTCGTGCTGCTTCTGCCGGGCGAGCTGCTCCTCGGCGGCGGCCTGGGCGGCCTGTTCGGCGGGAGTCTTGGTGGCCTCCTTGTGCCCGATGGCCACGCCCTCCCTGTTGAGCAGGGTGCTTTCCTTCTGCGCGTCCTGCGGTGGAATCCGGTCCCCGTAGTGTACGACGCCCTGGTCATCCACCCACTTGTAGGCGGCCGGGTTCTCGGCCCGGCAGGCCGCACCCCAGGCGCACACGCCCAGCAGGGCGAAACTCAGCTTTGCGGCACGGGCAAGTCTTGGCATGGTGTCGGACATATGGGGCATCGGCCTGGCGCGCATCATGTCTCTGTCGGATCGGCCGCCGCAAGTGTCACGAGACACCAAATTGTGCGCGATAGGCCTTCAGCGCCGTGAGCTGCTGCGCAGAAACGCGAGCGCGGCCGTCCGGGGGGTTCTCCAGGGCGGCCAGAAGTTGCCCAAGTGTGAGAATGCTCACACAGTGGACCCCGTGCGCGGCCTGCAGCTCCTGCACGGCCGAACGCTCGCCCAGGCCCCGTTCCTGCCGGTCGAGGGCGAGCAGGATGGCCACCGGCGTCGCCCCGGCCCTTCCGATCAGGTCGATCGCCTCGCGCTTGGCGGCGCCATCGGATATCACATCGTCCACGATCACGACCCGGCCCCGGAGGGCCGGGCCGACGATGGTCCCGCCCTCGCCATGGTCCTTGGCCTCCTTGCGGTTGTAGGCGAAGGGCACGTTGCGGCCATGCTCACCGGCCAGGGCGATGGCCGTCGCGGTGGCGAGCGGAATGCCCTTGTAGGCGGGCCCGAAGAGCATGTCGAACCCGATCCCCGAGGCGAGCAGCGCCGCGGCGTAGCAGCGGCCGAGGGCGCCGGCCGAGGCGCCGTCGCTGAACAGGCCGGCGTTGAAGAAGTACGGGCTCTCGCGCCCCGATTTGAGGGTGAAACGGCCGAAGCGAAGCGCATCACAGGACAGTGCCAGGTCTATGAATTCGAGCTGATAGTTGTGCATGATCGCCACTTCGCCGCGGCCCGTCGCCGATTGATCCGGAGCAGCTGATTATTACATCGAATCCCGACTCCCGATGGTCGCAGGCGGCGAAGGTCTACCTGCAGGCCCGGGTCATGTCCATGCTGTTCCTGGGATTTGCCAGCGGTCTGCCGTTCTACCTGGTGTACAACACGCTCTCCGCCTGGCTGCGCCAGGAGGGCATTCAACGCAGCACCATCGGCATGCTGGCCTGGGCGGGCCTCGTCTACACGCTGCAGCTGCTGTGGGCGCCGTTCGTTGATCGGGTGCCGCTGCCGCTGCTGCGGCGCCTCCTCGGAAGGCGCCGCAGCTGGATGTTCCTCGCCCAGGTCGGCATCGTCGGCGCGCTGGTGAACCTCTCGCTGGCGCATCCGGCCGCCAATCTCACCCAGGTCGCCGTGGGCGCGGTGTTCCTGGCGTTCTGCGCGGCCACCCAGGATATCGCCATGAGCGCGTGGCGCATCGAGTCGGCGCCGGACGAGGAGCAGGGCGCCATGGCGGCGGCCTACCAGATCGGCTTCCGGGCCGCGCTCATCTGCGCCTCCGCCGGCGCACTGAGCCTGGCCCAGGTCGCCGGCTGGCACGCCAGTTACGCGACGATGGCCGCCCTGGGGATGGTCGGCGTGGTCACGACCCTGCTGGTGCGCGAGCCGCGACCCCGGGTCGCCCCCGTGGGTGAGCATCAGGAACAGCGCGTCCGCGACTGGCTGGGAAGCAAGGCGCACTGGCCGCGGTTCCTGCAGAGCGCGGGCGCCGCCTTCGTGGGCGCGGTGGTGTGTCCGCTGACCGATTTCCTCGGGCGCTTTTCGGTGCGGATTGCCGCCCTGCTGCTGCTGCTGATCGGCGCTTACCGGCTGACCGATTTCACGATGGGGGTCATGGCCAACCCCTTCTATATCGATCACGGCTACAGCCTCGAACAGATCGCCACGGTGGTGAAGGTCGTAGGCCTTGCGCTGTCGATGCTGGGCGTGGTGCTCTCGGGCGTGGTGATCGCGCGCTTCGGCATCGTGCGCGCCCTGGTCCTCGGCAGCTTCATGGTGATGCTGTCGAACCTCGGATTTTCCTGGCTGGCCACCACCCACGGACCCACGGTGCTGGGCCTCGGGGTCGCCAATGGGCTGGACAACCTGGCGCTGGCGCTGCATGGCACGGCGCTGATCGCCTTCCTGTCGGCGCTCACCAGTGCGCGCTATACGGCGACGCAGTATGCATTGTTCTCATCGATGTATGCGTTGCCGGGGAAGCTTCTCGAAGGCACTTCCGGTTTCGTGGTCGACCGGATCGGCTACCCGCACTTCTTCATGTATACGGCCGCCTTGAGCATCCCGAGCCTGCTGCTCATCTGGCTGCTCACGCGGCCGGCGCACCGGCACGCGCTGCCTTGAGACGGCGCCGTCAGCCGGCATCGAAGATATCGATGCCCTCGAGGGATCCGGCCCGCAGTTCGCCGTCGTCGCCGTAGCGCTCGGTGTGGGCACGGCCTTCGTCCGCTTCGACATCGGCCGAGTCGCTCCAGTCCTCCGAGGGGTCGGCCGCTTC
>DATJPN010000183.1:0-7509 GCA_035506335.1 Steroidobacteraceae bacterium
TGATCTCGCGCCCGGACCAGGGCGCGAACCTCTCGGACCTCGCGCCCAGCCTGATCATGAACCTGATCGACCTGCCGGCGACGCAGCTCGTGCAGCCGGGCAGCCGCGTCAGCTACTCGGCGCTTTTTGCCGCCGAACCGCGGATCATCCGCGCCTTCCGGCCCTGGCTCCTCGAGCACATCCGCCAGTCGGACCGCCTGCGCGATGTCAGCGACGCGAGCCCCCAGCTCGAGAATGCGGTGGAGCGCGCGGGGCGCTTCCTGACCCTCGCGAGCCTGGTCAGCGTGCTCCTGTGCTCGATCGCGGTCGCGATGTCGGCACGGCAGTACGTGCGGCGGCATCTCGATGCCGTGGCGCTCCTGAAGACCCTCGGGGCCACGCGCGGGTTCACCTTAAGCGTGAGCCTGCTGCAGCTCGTGATGGTCGCGTTGCTGGCGTCCGTCGCGGGATCACTCATCGGGTTCGTCGCGCAGGAGTGGCTGCTGCACGCCGTGCGCGACCTGCTCGGCACCGCGACGCTGCCGCCGGCGAACTTCGCGCCGCTCGGCATGGGGGTGAGCGCGGCGCTCGCGGTGCTCGCGGGCTTCGCGCTGCCGCCGCTGCTGCAACTCGCCCGGGTGCCGCCGCTGCGGGTGCTGCGCCGGGACGTCGGTCCGCCGCCGCCGGTGGTGATCCTCGCCTTCGGGCCGGCCGTCGCGGTGGTCGTGGGCCTCGTGTGGTGGGCGGTGCGCGACGTGGGCCTCGCGCTGCAGTTCCTGATCGGCCTCGCGATCTTCCTCGCGGCCCTCGCCGGCGCCGGCTTCGTGCTCGTGACCTGCAGCGGACGGCTGCGCGGGCGGGTCGGCGTCGCCTGGCGCTATGGCCTCGCGAACCTGAACCGCCGCCGCGCCGACAGCATGGTGCAGATCGCCGCCTTCGGCGCCGGTCTCATGGTGCTGCTGGTGCTCGGGTTGGTGCGCAACGACCTCGAGGGCGACTGGCGGCGCAGCCTCCCCGCGGATGCGCCGAACTATTTCTTCGTGAACATTCCGCCCGCGGACCGCGATGCGTTCACCGGGTTCCTGCAGCAGCGCGGCGCGCGGCTGTCGCGGGTCCTGCCGATGCTGCGCGGCCGCATGACCGCGATCAACGGCCGGGACATCGAGTCGATCCGCTTCGGCGACCTGCAGGGCCGGGGATTCTCGGGCCGCGAGCAGAACGTCACCTGGGCGGCGAAGCTCGGCGAGGACAACGAGATCGTCGCGGGCCGCTGGTGGCCGCCGGACTACCACGGCGCGCCGCTCGTCTCCCTGTCCACCGAATTCCAGCAGTCCCTGCACATCGGGGTCGGGGACCAGGTCTCCTTCGACATCGGCGGGGAGCCCTTCGTCGCGACCGTGGCGAGCATCCGCAAGGTCAAGTGGGACAGCTTCCAGCCGAATTTCTTCGTGGTGTTCTCACCGGGGGTGCTCGATGCCGTCGCGGGAACGTTCCTCACGAGCGGGTACTTCCATCCCACCGATCCGCATGTGATGGCGCAGCTCGCGCGCCGCTTCCCGAGCGTCTCGATCTTCAACGTCGATGATCTGCTGTCGCAGGTCCGCGGCATCATCGACAAGGCGGTGCTCGCGGTGCAGAGCGTCTTCGCCTTCACGCTGTTCGCGGGCCTCGTGGTGCTGCTCGCCGCCGTGCAGGCGAGCCGCGAGGAGCGGCGCTTCGAGAGCGCCATGCTGCGCACGCTCGGCGCCCGCGGCATCACGGTGTGGCAGGGCGTCATGGCCGAATTCGTGGCCGTCGGGCTGTGCGCCGGCGCCCTCGCGGTGGCCGGCGCGGCCCTGGCCGGAGACTTCGTGGCGACGCGCGTCCTGCAGGTCCCCTACGGGTTCGATCCGTGGCTGCCGCTGGCCGGCATCGGCGGTGGCGTGCTGCTCGTGTCCTTGAGCGGCTGGCTCGCGACCCGCAGCGTCGTCTCCCAGCCGCCGATCCTCACGCTGCGCGGGGAGTGAGGCCGCGCGGCTTCAGTGCCGGATGATGATCGCGGCCCAGGAGTCGCTCTGCGGATCACCCCGCCAGTCGAGTCCCTCGATGGTCAGCTGGTAGGTGCCCGGACCCAGCGCCGAGGTGTTCAGCGCGAAGACCAGGTCACCGTTCGAGTCCTTGATGAGGTTGTTCAGCAGGGCCACGCGGCCTTGGCCCAAGCGATCGATCGTGACGCGAAACGCCCGGAAGTCCGAATGGGTGAGGTCGAGCTTCAGGGTCACGAACTGCGCCGCCGAGCCGCCGATGGTCGCGGCAAAGGCGGCGTTCGGCCCGGCGTGGGTGGGCTGGAGGGTGACGGTGCTGCTGCCGGTCGCGGCATCCAGGGGCTGATCCGTGACCAGCTCCTGCAGGGCAGCCACCTTGCGCGTCTGGTCGGTGAGCCGGCTGTGTGTCACGAGGGTCGCGATGCCGAGCACGAGCACCAGGCCGGCGAGCGCCGCCGGCACATGGGGGCGCTCCCAGAACTGCTTCGGCTTGTCGGCCCAGGGCTCCGGCAGGCCGCTCGCCTCCAGCAGGCGCAGGCCCGTGTGGACGCGCTCCGGCAGGCCGATCTCATCCAGGATCTGCGGATTCTCGCGGCAGAAGCGCTCGAAGAGGGTGGCGCTGCGGACCGGCAGGGTCCCCGCCAGATACAGCTCGACGATGCGGTTGCGGGCGATGTAGTCCCGGTCCATCACCGGCGGCACGGCTACAGGTTCCGGATCCGGCGGCTTCTTCGCAGTTGCAGCGGGTGCGGTGGGTGCGGCGGGTGCCGGACGGGGCGGCGCGGCGGCGGCGGCCGGTGGTTTCGGCGGCGGGGTAGCCGGCGGGGCGGCGGTCGTGGGTTTCGGCGGCGGCGGGGCCGGCCGCGCGGGGGGCTGCGCCGGCGGCACGGGAGCCGCTGCGGCGGGCTTCGGAGGCGGTAGAACCGGAGCCGGGGCGCCGTCCTCGAAACCCTCATCGGGCATCAGGTCGGCATAGGGGTCGTCACGCACCGGGGCCTGCGGGGCCTGGACTTTCTGGGTCGCGGCGGCCGGGCGATCGGCAAGCTTCGGCGCCGGAAGCGCACTGCGGCCGGTGCGCGCCTTCGCCGCAAATTCGGCCTGCGCCTTCTGGGCGTCGGTGGCCGAGCTTTCCAGCAACTCCAGGTCCGGAACGAGCGCCAGCAGGTCGTCCTCGGTCGGGGATTCGGGGTTCGAAGTCGGGGCCATCGGCTGCAGCTTCGGTGAGATCCGCGTTGATCCTGGCGCTTATGTTGCAGGGTTGCCGAAAGGAAGCACAGGGGCTGCCTCACAGATCGCGCGTCCTTCGCAGGATTGTGAACCGCGTCTCAGACCCGGGGTTCGGCGAGTCTCTGCAGGGGTTCGGTCGCCGAGGACTGGGTGAAGTCGAAACCCGCGTCGCAGATCCAGCGCCGGCCGGCCTGGGAGTCGACGTATTTCGCGGCGCAATGCGTGCCGAGAACCTTCGCGGCCTGCGCGATCGCGACCACGCGGGCCTGCGCGAGCCTGTCCTTGAGGGCCGTCGCGACCAGCCGCGTCTCCACCTTCAGCATGCGCACGGCGCCCGAACGCAGCAGGTCGAGCGCGGCCGTATGGAAGGTGAAGTCATCGATCACCGCGAAGCAGCCCGACTTCTCGCATTGGGCGAGCAGGCGTTCGGCCATCGGCCGCTGGCGCACGCAGGCGGACTCGCGCAGTTCGAAACCGATCATCCGCGGATCGAGCGCGGAGGATTCGAGGCGACGGGCGAGGGCGGCCGGCAGATCGGGATTCGCGAGCGCCTGCGCGGAGACGCCGATCGTGAAGGAGAGCGGCTCGCCCTGCACAGCCGAGGGGTTGCGGCGCAGCCAGGCGAGCAGCGGCTCGAGGGTCGCGAGAGCATCCCCGCGCTCCTGCTCGGCGACCGGCACGACCTGGTAGCGCCGGGTGCGTGCACCCGGGCGCAGCCGGATGAGCTCGCGCAGCCGCAGCGCCGCTGCGTCCTCGGGCATCGTCGCGACCGGCGGTGTTTCGAGGATCTGCAGCGCCAGCGCATCACCGGGCGTCGCCGCCGGCGTGACCGGCTGCCAGTCCAGTACGTACTCGGCAGGGGCCGCGTTCGCCGGTTCGGCCGCCGCGGCACCGGGTATCTGCGGCACTTCGAGCGGTTGGGTGCCGACGGAAAAGGGGCGGATGCCGGAGAGCGTGCCGGTCGCGGCCAGCGGCGGCGGGGGCGCGAGCCGCATCGCGATCTTCTGTAGCACGGCGCGCATGCGGGTGGTGAGGATGCGCGCCGCGAGATTGCCCGAACTCAAGGTCTTCGCATCCATGAGCACCATCACCACGCCCGCGAGGGTCGCGCGCGGCGTGCGCACCGCGAGGAACATCGCGGCGCGGCCGTCGTTGAGCGAGACGTCGAAGTGCGCGCGGGTCGCGGCCGCCGTCAGGGCGGCGATGGCCTCCTCCACCACGCTCTGTTCATCGGGTCCGAGCGCGCCCTCGCTCAGCCACTGGACGTCGCCCCTGGGGTCGAAGATCGACACCGAGTGCAGGCGCAGCGGCGGCAGCAGGGACACGATCTGCGCGCCGAGCGCAGCGGCGGTGTCGCCCGGCGCCTCGCTTTGCGGGTGCGCCGTCGCGTATTGCTTGGAAGTCGACAATGTCAGATCACCCCGATGTGCGCCGCGGCCGATGCCGGAACGCGCTTGCGGGAGTAGCGTGGCAGTCTCCCGGTGGCGACACCGTGATGGTGCTCGCGTTCTGCGACGCGCAAGGCGGCGGGGCGCGCCGCGCGCGCCCCGCGCGCTTGTCATAAGGTTTCGCTGCGCGCGGCGGCGGGAGTTATGTCGCCGCGCGCGAGCGGTCAGTTCGCGGGGAGGAAATCGCGCTTGCCGACGTCGACGCCGTTGTGACGCAGGATCGAATAGGCGGCGGTGAGGTGGAAGTAGAAATTCGGCAGCGCCCAGTTGCGCAGGAACACGAGGCCCTTGAACTCGAGCTTGTTGTCGCGGATCTGGATGACGATGTCGCGGTCCTCGGCGCCCTTGAAGCTCTCGGGCTTCACGCCTGACACGAAGTCGATGGTCTTCCTGATCCGCGCCTGCAGCTCGGGGATGGTCTGCTCGGTGTCCTCGAACTTCGGCGGATCGATTCCGGCCAGGCGCGCGACGCCGCCCTTCGCGAAATCGGTGGTGAGCTGCACCTGCCGGGTCAGCGGATACATGTCCGGCGCGAGGCGCGCATTGGCGAGCACCGCAGCGTCGAACTTCTTCGCGGCGGCGTATTCGGTGGCCTTGTCGAGCTGCTTCGACAGGTTCTGCAGCATCGGAACGAAAGTCTCGACGGTCATGGAATACACGGAAATCTGCATCGACGTCTCCTTGAGGACAATGGGCTGTGACGCGAGGCGGCGGATTTTACACGCTGGGCCGCTGTACTTTGATGTCACCTTGGTGAAACAATAGCATGAGGATCAGCTCTTATTGGAACCAAAATGAGCCTGTTCTGGATGCCGGCGCAACTGGCCACCCTGTCCAAGGTGGTCGACCTGAATGGCTTCTCGGCCGCCGCGCGCGCCCTGGGCGTGCCGAAGGCCGCCGTGAGCCGCGCCGTCGCGGACCTCGAGTCCGCGCTCGGCGTGAAGGTGCTGAACCGGACCACCCGCCGGCTGTCGCTGACGCAGGCCGGCGAACTCATCTATCCCCACGCGCGCCGCCTCGCCGACGAAGCCGATGCCGCGCGCACGCAGATCGGACGCTGGTTCGCGCCGCCGACCGGACCGCTGCGGGTCGCCGCCGACCCGACGTACGGCCGCATCCTGCTCGCGCCGCTCGTGCCGCGTTTCATGGAGAGTTTTCCGGACATTCCGCTGGAGGTGAATCTGCAGCCCCAGGGCGCCGCCTCGGGCAAGGGCACTGACGTCGCCCTGCGCACGGGCACCGGCGATGAGCCCGGCATGGCGCATCGCCTGCTCGGTTCCCCGCCGGCGATCCTGTGCGCGACACCCGCCTACCTGCAGCGCCGCGGCACGCCCGCGCGGCCCGAGGAGCTGCGCTCGCACGAGCTGCTGACGCCGGAGGGCGAGGCTCCGGAGTGGCGCATGACGCTCGTGCACGGCGCGATGCGCGCCGAGGTGCGCGTGACGGCCCGGCTCGCGGTGAACGATCCGGCCGTATTGCACGCGGCGACCGCGGCCGGCCTCGGGATCGGCCTGCTCCCGGAATTCCTCTGCCGGCAGGGCCTCGCCACGGGCCGGCTCAAGCGGCTGCTCGCGGAGTGGGAGCTGCCGCCGATCATGCCGCTGTATGCCGTGTACCCGGCGACGCAGGGCGCGGATCCGCGCGTGCAGCGCTTCGTCGATTTCCTGGCCGCCAACGTCGTGCCGGCGCTGGCGCAGATCTGAACCGCAGGAGGCGTGAGATGTACCGCGCACCGCTCAGGGACCTCACCTTCGTATTGAACGAGCTGCTGGGGCCTGCGCCGCTGTCGGGCTGTCCGGCCTACGGCGACTATTCGGCCGATCTCGCCGAGGCCGTGCTCGGCGAGTCGGCACGCTTCGCCGAAGGCGTGCTCGATCCCCTCAACCGGATCGGGGACCAGGAGGGTGCCCGCTGGAGCGCGGCGGGCGTCACGGCCGCCCGGGGCTATCGCGAGGCCTACCGGCAGTTCGCCGCCGGCGGCTGGCCGCAGCTGCGCGCCCCGGCGCGGCTAGGCGGCCAGGGCGTGCCGCTGATGCTCGCGACGGCCGCGCAGGAGACCTGGGCCTCCGCGGATCTGGCCTTCATGCTGTGTCCGCTGCTGACCTTCGGCGCCATCCATGCGCTCGAACTCAGCGCCTCGGAGGCCCTGAAGACGCGCTTCCTGCCGCGCATGGTCAGCGGCGAGTGGACCGGGACCATGGTGCTCACCGAACCGCAGGCCGGCTCGGACCTGGCGCTGATCCGGACCCGGGCCGTACCGCAGGGGACGGATTTCCGCCTCTTCGGCCAGAAGATCTTCATCACCTGGGGCGAGCACGACCTCACCGACAACATCATCCACCTGGTGCTGGCGCGCATCGACGGCGCACCCGAGGGGGTCCGGGGGATTTCGCTGTTCCTGGTGCCGAAGGTGCTCGTGGCGGATGACGGCACGCCGGGTCCGCGCAACGACGTGCGCTGCGTGTCCATCGAACACAAGCTCGGCATCCACGGCAGTCCGACCTGCGTCATGTCGTTCGGCGAAAAGGGCGGCGCCGTCGGCTACCTGGTCGGCGAGCCGCATCGGGGTCTGGAATACATGTTCATCATGATGAACGCGGCGCGCCTCGGCGTCGGCCTGCAGGGCTATGCCGTGGCCGAACGCGCCTTCCAGCAGGCCGCGGACTATGCCCGCACCCGCGTGCAGGGGCGCGCCACGATCATCAACCATCCGGACGTGAAGCGGATGCTGCTCGACATGAAGGCCGGCACGGAGGCGATGCGCGCGCTGACCCTCTACACGGCCTGGCAGCTCGATCGGGCCGAGGCGCATTCGGATCCGGCGGTGCGGG
>DATJPN010000184.1:0-10343 GCA_035506335.1 Steroidobacteraceae bacterium
TGCAGCAGGCCGCCTTCGTCGTGCTCAAGTCGCCGGATATCCCCTCGATGCTGATCGAGACCGCGTACATCTCCAACCCCGATGAGGAGCAGCGTCTGCGCACGCAGCACCAGCAGCAGCTGCTCGCACAGGCGATCTTCACGGGCGTGCGCGCCTACTTCGACCAGAACCCCCCACCGGGGTCGCGCTTCGCGCGGCTGCGCACGGCAAGTGCCGCCACCGTGCTCGCTGGCACGAGCCTCGCCGCCCCCACCGGCGCGCCCTGAACGCCTTCGCGATCGCACACCGGGGCAGGGGATGCTCCGGGCGACGCCTTTGCGCATACTGCCCCTCCATGGCGATCCGCATCCTGCCCGAAGAGCTCATCGACCAGATCGCAGCCGGCGAGGTGATAGAGCGTCCCGCCTCGGTGGTCAAGGAGCTGGTCGAGAACAGCCTCGATGCGGGGGCCCGGCGCATCGAGGTCGACATCGAGCGCGGCGGTAGCTCGCTGGTGCGGGTTCGCGATGATGGCGGGGGCATGCAGCCCGAGGAGGTGGCGCTGGCGCTCGCGCGTCATGCCACCAGCAAGATCGCCTCGCTCGAGGACCTGGCAAGCGTGCGAACGCTGGGCTTTCGCGGCGAGGCGCTGCCCTCCGTCGCCTCGGTCTCGCGGCTGCGGCTGCTGTCTCGCGCCGCCGGCGCCGAGCATGGTACGGAGGTCGTGGCCGAAGCAGGCACCACCCGCCCCGCCCGCCCGGCAGCGCATGCTCCGGGTACTACGGTCGAGGTGCGCGACCTGTTCTTCAACGTGCCGGCGCGGCGCAAGTTCGTCCGCAGCGATGCCACCGAATCCGGACACATCGTGCGCCTGGTCGAGCGCCTGGCGCTGTCCCGTCCGGACATCAGCTTCCAGCTGCGCAGCGGCGAGCGCGTCGTGCTCGATGCGCCGGCCGCCGAGGCCTCGCAGCAGTCCGTGGCGCCGCGGGTGCAGGCCATCCTCGGCAATGACTTCCTGGAGCAGGCGCTGCCCTTCGAGCACACGGCCGGGCCGGTGAGCGTCGCCGGCTGGCTCGGACTGCCCACCGCCTCGCGCGGCGCGGCGGACCGGCAGTTCTGGTTCGTGAACGGCCGCAGCGTGCGCGACCGGCTGCTGATGAATGCCGTGCGCCTCGGGTATCGGGACGTCCTGTTCCATGGCCGTTATCCGGCGTACGTGCTGTACCTCACGCTCGATCCGGCGATGGTGGATGTCAACGCGCATCCCACCAAGCTCGAAGTGCGTTTCCGGGATTCGCGCCAGATCCATGAATTCGTGTTCCGCGCGGTCACCGAGGCGCTGTCGCACACCCGGCCGGGAGAGACGCCGCCGCAACGGAACGAATCCTTGCCTGCGTCCCGGTGGCCCGCCGCTGCGGCGGCGCCGCAGCCGGGCCGCGATCCCTGGCAGGTGGCGCTGCGATTGCAGGAATCCGCGCCTCCTGACTACGCACCGGCTCCGGCCGCAACCCTCGTCGGGCCGCCGATTGATGCGAATGCGGAGCGGCCGCTCGGGACGGCGCTGGCACAGATTCGTGGCACCTACATCCTGTCGCAGACGCCGCAGGGGGTGGTGCTGGTGGACATGCACGCCGGGCACGAGCGGGTGCTCTACGAACAGCTGAAGAGCCAGTATGCGCAAGGCGTGCCCTCGCAGATGCTGCTCGAGCCGCTGGTCGTGGAGCTGGCCGCGCACGAACTCGACGCGGTGCTGGAGGACCGCTCCGAATGGGAGCGCGCCGGGTTCGAGCTCGATGCGCTCGGGCCCACGCGCCTGGGCCTGCGCCGGGTTCCGGCACTACTGTCCGGCGCCAAGGTCACCCGGATCGTGCGCGAGGTGGCGCAGGATCTGGAGAATCCGGCGCCCGAACACCATATCGAAGATGCCTCCGACCGGTTCCTGGCGACGCTCGCCTGCCGCACCTCGGTGCACGCCAACCGACAGCTTTCATTGGCCGAAATGGACGCCCTGCTGCGGCAGATGGAATGCACCCTGCGCGCCAATCAATGCAATCACGGCCGGCCGACGTGGGTGCAGTTGAGCTGGATGGAACTCGATCGGCTGTTTCTGCGTGGCCGCTGACGCCGCGATGACGGGAGCGACTGCGCCGGTGCTGATCCTCACCGGACCCACCGGCAGCGGCAAGAGTGACTGGGCGATGCGTCTGGGTGAGCGCTGGCCGATCGAAATCATCTCCGTGGATTCGGCGCAGGTCTACCGGGGCATGGATATCGGAACCGCCAAGCCCACGCCGGAGGCCCGGGCCGCGATCCCGCATCACCTGCTCGACATCCTCGATCCTGCGCAATCGTATTCGGCTGGGGAATTTGCGCAGGATGCGGCGGCGCTGATCGGGCAGATCCAGGCGCGGGGGCATGTTCCGCTGCTGGTCGGCGGGACGATGCTGTACCTGCGGGCCCTGCGCCGGGGGATGGCGCAGCTGCCGCGCGCCTCGCTCGCGCTGCGCGAGTCCATCAGCGCCGCGGCCGCGGCCCGCGGCTGGCCGGCGCTGCATGCCGAGCTCGCGGGCCTCGATCCGACGGCGGCGCGGCGCATACATCCCCATGACGCACAACGGATCCAGCGGGCACTGGAGGTGTGCCGGCTCACGGGGCGGAAGCTCTCCGAGCTGCAACAGGACAGCCCTGCTGCATTGCAGAGCACTGCCCCAATATGGGCGCTGGTGCCGGCATCGCGGGGGATGCTGCATGAACGGCTCGCAACCCGTTTCAACCGGATGATGGCGCAGGGATTTCTGGAGGAGGTACGCAGGCTGCATCGTCGCGGCGACCTGAACGCCGATCATGCGTCGATGCGGGCCGTCGGCTATCGGCAACTATGGGAGCACTGCTCGGGTCAGAGCACTTTGGCGGAGGCGGTCGAGCGTGGCGTCGCCGCGACCCGACAGCTCGCGAAACGCCAGCTCACGTGGCTGCGCGGCGAGAGCAGCATCCGCATCGTGGACCCGCAGGCGCCGGGGGCATTCGAGTCCTGGAGCTTGGAGGTGGGCGTGGCGCTGCGCGGGTTCGTCCCCTTAAGTGGCCCCCGTGGTAGAATATGTCCGTCGCCGAACAACTAGAAGCGCCAGAGAATAAGGAGAACCCCGATGGCCAAAGGCCAATCGCTGCAGGACCCATTTTTGAATGCATTGCGTAAAGAGCGCGTTCCGGTCTCCATCTATCTGGTCAACGGAATCAAGTTGCAGGGACAGATCGACTCATTCGATCAATTCGTGGTGTTGCTGAAGAACAGCGTCAGTCAGATGGTCTACAAGCATGCGATCTCCACGGTCGTGCCGGCGCGCAATGTGCGCCTGGCGACCGACGAAAACGGTGTCCCGACCACCACGGTCGAGCCGGCGGCGGAATAGGCCGGGGATTGGCATCCACTTTCGTGCGACACCGTGATCGAACGCCCGCGTACGGGTGAGCGTGCGGTTCTGGTGCACCTCGGACTGGGGGCACCGATCGATCCGGAAGACCTCGAGGAGTTCACGCAGCTGGCCACCTCGGCGGGCGCGGTGCCCGTGGCCACGATCACCGGCCGACGCGAACGCCCCGATCCGCGCTTCCTGCTCGGCTCAGGCAAGGCCGACGAGCTGCGTGATGCCGCCGCCGCCTCCGGGGCGGACCTGATCCTCGTCGACCATGCCCTGACTCCCAGCCAGGAACGCAATCTGGAGCAGCACTGCGGCCGGCGGGTGCTCGATCGCAACGGTCTCATCCTGGACATCTTCGCGCAGCGGGCACGCAGCCTCGAAGGCAAGCTCGAAGTCGAGCTCGCGCAGCTCAAGCACCTGGCGAGCCGCCTGGTGCGCGGCTGGACGCACCTGGAGCGCCAGAAGGGTGGCATCGGCCTGCGAGGTCCCGGTGAAACCCAGCTGGAGACGGACCGGCGCCTCATCGGCCAGCGGGTCAAGGTGCTGGGCAAGCGCCTGCAACGCATCCAGCTGCAGCGTGAGACCGGACGGCGCACGCGGATGCAGATTCCGGTGCCGACGCTCGCGCTGGTGGGTTACACCAATGCCGGAAAATCCACGCTGTTCCGCGCCCTGACCGGCGCGCCGGCCTATGTGGCCGACCAGTTGTTCGCGACCCTGGACCCCACCGTCCGGCGCATCCGCCTACCCGGCGGCACGCCCGCCGTGGTGGCCGATACCGTGGGCTTCATCCGTGATCTGCCGCACGAGCTGGTCGCGGCATTCCGCTCGACGCTGACCGAGGCCCGCGAGGCCACCGTGTTGCTGCACGTGGTCGATGCCAGCGATCCGCGCCGCGCCGAACGCATCGGACAGGTGGACGAGGTGCTGGCGCAGATCGGCGCCGGGGAGATTCCGCAGATTCTCGTGTACAACAAGATCGACCGGCTGCAGGTGGCCCCACGCATCGAACGGGATGCGGACGGCCGCGTCGCCTCGGTGTGGATATCGGCGGCGCAGGCGCTCGGACTCGACTTGCTGGCGCAGGCCGTCACCGAACGGATCGCGCGCACGGTGCATGTCTCGCGGATCCGGATGCCGCCCGCGGCGGGGCAGTTGCGTTCGCAGCTGTATGCGCGCGGCGTCGTCACACGGGAGCGGATCCTCGAAGACGGGCAGATCGAACTGGTGGTGGAGCTGCCCGATGTGGACCTGATGGCCCTCGCGCGCGCTCCCGGCGTGGTGGTAGTCGACTCCGGTGCGAGCAGCGTGCCTTGTACGGGCGCACCGGGGTACCTACAATCGGCGCCTCCCGCGAGCACCGCCAAATCATCCTGATCGCTCGCCAACCAAGTAGGCATCATGGGAAAGTTTGTCATCGTCATCGGCACCCAGTGGGGCGATGAAGGCAAGGGCAAGGTCGTCGATCTGCTGGCCGATCGCGCGCGCGCCGTGGCCCGGTTCCAGGGCGGGCACAACGCCGGCCACACGCTCGTGATCGACGGCCGCAAGACCGTGCTGTCGCTGATTCCGTCGGGGATCCTGCACGACAAGGTGCTCTGTTTCATCGGCAATGGTGTCGTGCTGTCGCTCGAGGCGCTGGTCACCGAGGCCACCAAGCTCATCGACCAGGGGATTCCCGTCTTCGAGCGGCTGCGGATCTCGCCGAACTGTCCGCTGATCCTGCCGTCGCACGTCGCGCTCGATCGCGCGCGCGAGCAGGCGAGCGGCGCCAATGCCATCGGCACGACCGGGCGCGGCATCGGCCCGGCCTACGAGGACAAGGTCGCGCGCCGCGCATTGCGGGTGGCGGATCTGTTCCGGCGCGAGCGCTTTGCCGCGAAGCTCGGCCAGGTGCTCGATTTCCACAATTTCGTCCTGCAGAACTACTTCCGCCAGCAGCCGGTGGACTTCCAGAAGACGCTCGATGAGCAGCTGGCACTGGGTGAGCGCATCAAGGGCTGCGTCGCCGACGTCACCGCGGCGCTCACCCGGCTGCGCTCCGAGGATGCGAACGTGCTGTTCGAAGGGGCGCAGGCCGCGATGCTCGACGTGGACCTCGGCACCTATCCCTACGTCACCTCCTCGAACACCACGGCGGGTTTCGCGGCGACCGGCACCGGCGTGGGCCCGCGCGTGTTCGACGAAGTCCTCGGCATCGTCAAGGCCTACACCACGCGCGTGGGCGCCGGCCCGTTTCCGACGGAGCTTTTCGACAGCGACGGCGAACATCTCGCCCGGGTGGGACGCGAGTTCGGCTCGGTGACGGGGCGCAAGCGCCGCTGCGGCTGGTTCGACGCCGTGGTGCTCCGGCGCTGCGTGGCGCAGTCGAGCGTCACCGGCCTGTGCGTCACGAAGCTCGACGTGCTGGACGAGTTCGAGACCATCCGCATCTGCGTCGGCTATCGCAGCGGCGGTGAGGTGGTGAACGAGGTGCCGCTGTTCGTCGACGCCTATTCGGAAGTGGTTCCGGTGTACGAGGAGATGCCGGGATGGCGCCAGTCCACCGTCGGCACGGTGCGCCTTGCGGAGCTGCCGGACAACGCACGCCGCTATCTCGATCGCATCGAGCAACTGGCCGGTGTTCCGATCGACATGATTTCGACGGGGCCGGATCGGGATCAGACCATCGTGCGCCGTAATCCGTTCCTCGCCTGACGCAGTTCTGTCTCGATTTGCAGACGATTGCATCATCGTCGCCAATTGCAGGAGAATTGTTGCATCCTATGACCGGATCATGGGAGCAGGTGGATTTCCGGGTTGCCGAGTCAACGGCGGGTGTTCCCGAACGCTGTGCAACGCGTAGACTGCGATCGAACCGCGACGTGTTTCGGTAGCAGTTTGTTACAGTTTGCCCAACCTGGAATTCTTCGGAGAGTTGCATCCATGAAGACGACCCATAAGCGCGTCCTGATCGCCCTTGCGGTGGCCATGCTGGGGGCGGGAGCGGCGGGGACCGCGAGCGCACAGCAGAGCCCGGCGGGCACTTCCGCCACGCCGGATCCTTCCGCCGCCGGCAGCGATGAGCACCCCGGACACATCCGGGGGCGCGGCGAGTTCGAACGTCGTGGGCACTTCCGGCATCACGGGCACTTCAGACGCCACCGGCATTTCATGGTGCGCGGACTTCGGGCCGGTGACGGCGGCGCCCCTTTCGTGAGCTCGCTGCTGCGCGCGACGCACCGGCTGGACCTGACCCCGGAGCAGAGGTCGAGCATCCGGACGATCCTCGCGAGCGCTCGTCCGGCCGCCGGATCCGCCGCGCAGCCGCACCCGGATGTCACGGTGCTGGGCAATCCCGGTGACAGGAACTACGCATCGGCGGTGCAGGGCGCGCAGGCCGCGGCCGCCAGCCGGATACAGAAGGAGTCCACGGTGGCCAGGCAGATCTACGCGGTGCTGACTCCGGCGCAGCAGCAGCAGCTGCCGACGGTGCTGGCAGCCATGAAAGCCCGGGGTACCGGGCGGGGATCGTGGGCGGGCCGGCGCTCCGGGGACAATGGCTAGAGGAGCGATGGTGCGAATCCGACAGCATTGCATGGCTCTCGGCTGCCTGCTGCTGGCCGGGTTTGCGGGCGCCGCGCGTGCGGCGCTGGGCAGCGGCGCCGACTCCGTGGAGTCGGATCGGGTGAGCATGAAGGGCCTGACCCGCCCGGTGCCGGCGGGAACCCTGAACAAGAAGGAGCTGCAGCTGCCCTCGGGTACCGTGGTCACCGAGTATCTCGGCAGCACCGGCCAGGTCTACGCCGTGACCTGGCACGGGCCTTCGCTGCCGAACCTGCAGCAGGTGCTCGGTGATTATTTCGCGAACTACCAGGACGCCGCCCGCAACCCCATCGTGCGCCACCGGCTGGTGCGCGTGAACAGTGCGCAGATCGTGATCGAGTCGAGTGGCAGGATGCGGGCCTTCACGGGTCGCGCATGGGTGCCCGCCCTGTTGCCAGCCGGCGTCACCGCCGCCGATATCCAGTGACCCGGGGACCAGCTTGCGCATTCTGCTTTCCGGTCTGATCGGCATGTCCCTGATGCTATGCGGCTGCGGAGGCGGCGCAGGCGGTGGTGCCACGATCACGACCTCCGGCGGCGGCGGCAATGGAGGTGGCGCCACGGCCTACAACGTGGTCAACGCCATCGTCGACCAGGGTCCGGCCGCGTTGCTGGCGGCCAATCAGACCGCCGTCGACCTCATGTATGTCAACGTCACGATCTGCGCACCCGGCAGCACCACCAACTGCCAGACCATCGATCACGTCCAGGTGGATACCGGCTCGCAGGGCCTGCGCATCATTTCCTCGGCCCTGAATTCTTCGCTGTTGAACGCCTTGCCGCCGGTCACCCTCAATGGCGCGGCGGTGGCCGAGTGTACGCAGTTCGTGGACGGGTACAGCTGGGGCGAGATGGTGACAGCCGATGTGCACCTCGGCGGCTCGGACACCTCCACCTCGGGCGAATCGGCCCCCGGCATTCCGGTGCAGGTCATCGGTACGACTGTGTATCCAGTGCCCAACGCCTGCTCGCAAGGCGCGGTCAATAACATGCCCGAGAACACCGTCGCTCAATTCGGCGCCAACGGCATCATCGGCATCGGGCTGTTCGACTACGACTGCGGCACCGCCTGTGATTCGGTGAACAACAACCCCGGCTGGTACTACACCTGCTCCGCAGGCAGCTGCACCCAGGCGGCCGTTCCGGTGGCGGACCAGAGCGTCAATCCGGTGTTCAAGCTGGCGGCCGTCAACGGCATCACGGACAACAACGGCGTCATCATCGAGTTGCCCGCGGTGGGCGCCAGCGGGGCCGCGACGGCCAGTGGAACTCTCGTGTTCGGCATCGGCACGCAGGCGAACAATGCGCTGGCGCCCGGCGCGACGGTGATGACCACCGACGATTTCTACGGGTTCGTGAGCACCAGCTTCAACGGGTCGACCTTTCCGCAGAGCTACCTGGACAGCGGCTCGAACGCCCTGTACTTCGACGACAGCAGCATCCCGATCTGCACCCAGTCCAGCGTGCAGGGTTTTTTCTGCCCCGCTTCCGCCGACAGCCTTTCGGCCACGATCACCGGGCTGAATGGCCAGGCCGTGCTCGCGCCCTTTACGGTGGGTGACGCCTTGACGCTGCGTTCGAACAATCCGTCCTTCGCCGCCTACAGCAACCTCGCCGGCTCCGGGAATCTCTCCGGGGCGCAGACTTTCGATTTCGGGCTGCCGTTCTTCTTCGGCCGCAATGTGTATTCGGCCATGGAGAACACGGATGCGGGCGGCACCACCGGCCCGTATTTCGCGTTCTGATCCTCAGGTTCCGCGCGCGTACAGCCGGGCATGCGCCCAGGTCTGCAGCGCCACGGCGCTCAAGACGACCGGCAGCCCCAGCAGCAGCGGCGCCGAGAACTGCTCATGCCCGAGCCACCAGCCGACGAGCAGCGCGACCGGCGGATTGACGTAGGCGTAGCTCGTGGCGAGGGTGGCCGAGACCCGTTCGACCAGGAACCTGAAGGCCGAGAAGCCGATCAGCGAACCAAATACCACGAGGTAGCCCCAGGCGGCCCACGGCCTCGGCGCCGCCGGGAACGTCCAGGACTCGTGCGCCAGAGCGCTGATGACGAAGGCGCCGACGCCCGCGCAGAGCATTTCGGCGCCGAACCCGGTGGCGCCCGGTGGCACCTCGATGCGCCGCGCCAGCACGGTGCCGAGGGACCAGCAGATGCTGCCGCCGAGAACCACGGCCACGCCGAGGGAGCTCGAGCGCAGGTCGTGGCCCAGCAGCATGATCGCGATGCCCGTCGTACCGACGCCCATGGCCAGCCATTCGAGGCGCGCGGGGCGCTCACCGAACAGGCATGACCAGGCGGCCGTGGTCAGGGGCACGCTGCTGACGAGCGCGACGGCCGCGCCGGAACTCACCCAGTGCTCGCCGAGCGCGACCGTGCCGTTGCCCGCCAGCAGCAGCAGGCAGCCGATCAGTGCCGCGCCGCGCCACTGCGCGGGGGTGGGCAGGGGCGCGCCGCGCAGCGCCTGCCACAGGAGGATCAGTCCGCCGGCGGCGATGAAGCGCGTGCCGACGAAGAAGAACGTCGCGAAGCCCGTGATCGCCACCTTGATGGCGTAGTAGGTCGTGCCCCAGAGGACGTAGACCGCGAGCAGGCAGGCGAGGATGACCGGCAATGCCGGACGGGCAGGGGGGCGGGTGGCGGCTGGCACGTATCAGCGCCGGTTACGGCGGTGCGGGGCAGCCGGCGTTCGGTTTCATGACCTCGGTGTACACCTTGCGCGTGAACGACAGGGTCTGGGCGGGCCAGGCGGTGCCGTCGATCGTGATCGGGGGCAGCTGGATGGTTCCCGTCGTCATGGTGTCGATCTGCGCATCCGACGTGGGCGTGCCGGCCTGCCAGCCATTGTCGTGGCGCTCTTCGAAGCGCATTTCGGCGAGGCTGCTGCCGTCGCTCGCCTGCGCTGCGGTCTTCAGGTGCAGCGTCAGGTCCACGTTGCCCTTGTCGGTGTGGCCGCTGACGAGTACCGAGTCCCCGTCGAGGTGGGCGTGGACTCCGCGCGGCGTCCGCAGCCGCAGATCCAGCGGACTCACCGCGACGGCGATGAAGATTCCATGAAAGGGGTAATAGGCCAGCTTCGGCGGGCCGTCACGCCCATTGCAGTTGACCTGGACGTACTGTGCTTCCGGAGCCGCGATCTGCTGGTAGCTCCAGAATCCGACCGTGCAGCCGGACAGGACCGCCGTGCAGGCCACGAGCAGCGCCGCACGGCATCCTATGCCCGCCCGGCACAAGGCCTGCTCCGGGCGCAGCGCAGGAGTGAAGAGGGGTGCCCGATCGTGGTGCGGATGAGACGGCATGGCAAATCGCAAGGTCCTGGATGGGTAACATCCTGCCATGACCGGCTCGCCGGCGCG
>DATJPN010000185.1:0-2562 GCA_035506335.1 Steroidobacteraceae bacterium
ACGCACGACATCCCCGCGTTCGTCGAGGAAGAGGACATGCCGCCCGCCAACGAAATGCGCATGCGGGTGGACTTCATCTACGACCTCGACCCGTCGCCGGCATCCAAACAGGAGGACTTCTGGAAGAACCGGGGTCACCGCCTCTACCAGGACGTGCAGCGGTTCGCGGTCGTCAACCGCACGACGACGCAGGCAGTCGGACAGATCATCGCCGCGACGGACTCCCCGGAAACGAAGCTGCGCAAGATCTACGCACGCGTGGCCCAGCTCCACAACCTGAGCTACGAATCCAGCGCGCAACGCGAGGCGAAGCAGGAGAAGCCGGAGAGCATCCACGACGCGGCCGATGTCTGGCAGAAGGGCTATGGCGACAACCGGCAGATCTCACAACTTCTTCTGGCGCTGGTGCGAGCGGCCGGCATCGATGCCGATCCGGTGCTGATCGCGACGCGCGACCAGTACTTCTTCAACAAGGCCCTCATGAATGCGAGCCAGCTGAACAGCTGTCTGGTCGTGGTCAAGGTCGACGGCAACGACGTGTATCTGGATCCCGGTACGCCGTTCACGCCATTCGGGATGCTGCCCTGGTGGGACACGGGGGTCGAGGGCCTGCGTCTCACCAAGGACGGTCCGGTGTGGATCAACACGCCGGTTCCGGGCCATGCGGTTTCGCGCATCGAGCGCAAGGCGGCGCTGAAGTTCGGGAGCAACAATCTGCTTTCGGGGCACCTCACGGTGACCTATACGGGACTGGAGGCTGCGCACCGGCGCCTGGACCAGAGCGACGAGGACGATGCCGAACGCAAGCAGTACCTCGAGGATGAAGTGCAACGGGCCATTCCCACGGGCATCACCGTGACCCTGACCAACACACCCGACTGGAGCAGCTGGGAGGCACCCCTGGTCGCCGAATACGACCTCCAGGTCCCCGGCTGGGGCAGGGTGGCCGGCCGGCGCGTGTTGTTTCCGGTGGGCCTCTTCGGCAACGAGGAGAAGGGCAGGTTCACGAGCGATTCGCGCGTGCAGCCGCTCTACTTCGCCAATGCCTACCAGCACGCCGACGATTTCACGGTGGAATTGCCCGGCGGGTGGGCCGCGGAAAGCCTGCCACAGTCACGCAACGTGGATCTGAAGCGGGTCGCGTTTCGCACGACCCTGGAGAATGGCGGCCGGACGTTGCACCTGACCCGTCAACTGGACTTCGACCTGTTCATCATCGATCCCAAGGCGTACGGTGCGTTGCGCAATTTCTACCAGACGGTACGGGTCGCCGATGAAGAGCGCGCGGTGCTGGCGCCCGGCGTGCTCCCGCCGGCGGGACGCTGACATGGCGCCGGGCCGCGGCACGGCAGTGCTCGTCGCGTTCCTGCTTGCCGGCACGGCGCCGCAGGTTCAGGCGCTGGCCCTGCCGCCCTGGATCCAGGCGCAGCTCGCCGCGCCGTTGCCCGAGCATGATGCGAAGACACCTGCCGTGGTCCTCTACAGCGAAACCACGCTCACGGTCGCGCCGAGTGGCACAATGCTGCGAACCCGGCGGCAGGTCATCAGGATTCTGCGGCCCGATGGCAGCCCGTACGGCATCGTCCGGGCCGACTCGAATGCCCAGGTGCGCATCATCAGCATGCACGGCTGGAACATCGCATCCGGCGGCCAGCCGACCGACGTGAGCGACCGCGATGCCGTCGAATCGGCCGTGATCGGCGTCGCGCAGGGCAATCTGGTGGACGACGTGCGCAGCCGACTGCTGCGGATTCCGGGTGTACTGCCCGGAAACATCGTGGCGACCGAGGTCACCCAGGAACTGAAGCCCTTCCTGGCCGCCGACGACTGGGTATTCCAGGGTGCAATCCCCGTTCACGAAAGCCGCTTCAGCCTCGAACTGCCGGCCGGCTGGAGCTACAAGGCGCACTGGATCAATCATGCAGACGTGACACCCGGCCTCACGGGTGCGCGCACGGTGTGGACGCTGACCGATCTGAAGCCGATCCGGGACGAGCAATTCATGCCGCCATGGCAGGCCATATCCGGCAGACTTGCGCTGTCCCTGGTGCCGCCGAGCGGACACGGCCAGGGCTTCGACAGCTGGTCCGACGTCGGCGCCTGGTATCTGAATCTGGCTCAAGGCCGGCGCATCGCCACCCCCGAGATCAAACAGGAGGTGGCGACACTCACCGCCGCGCAACCGACCCTGCTTGCGAAGATCCGTGCCCTGGCGAATTTCGTGCAGTCCGACGTGCGCTATGTGGCAATCGAACTCGGCATCGGCGGGTGGCAACCCCATGCCGCAGCAGAGGTCTTCGCGCACCGGTACGGCGACTGCAAGGACAAGGCGACGCTTCTGGCGACCATGTTGAAGGAGATAGGCGTCGATGCCTCCTATGTGATCGTCAACTCGCTGCGTGGCGCCGTCACGGCTTCGACGCCCCCGAATCTCGGTTTTGACCACGTCATTCTCGCCATCCAGCTGCCCGCCGGGATCGATGATCCGGCGCTGCTCGCGCTGTCCACGCAGCCCAGGCTCGGCCGGATCCTGTTCTTCGATCCGACCGACACCTACACGCC
>DATJPN010000186.1:0-37871 GCA_035506335.1 Steroidobacteraceae bacterium
TCCCGGGCGGCAGCTGCTCGTGACTCGGCGAGAACAGCACCGTGCAGCGCGAGCTCAGCTGCAGTTCCTCGAGCTTCGCCCGGCTCCACTCGTAGTCCTCGCGGCCGCAGATCACGAACTTCACCATGTCCTTGGCCTGCAGGCGCGGCAGCTCCTCGTAACGGTTGCGCGCTTCCTCGCCTGATGCGGGCGTCTTCACGTCCACCACCAGCACGACGCGCGGATCGACCTGCTGCAGCGACATCGCGCCGCTGGTTTCCAGCGACACGCGCAGGCCGGCATCGCACAGCCGGGTCAGCAACGTCAGGCAGCCCTTCTGTGCCAGCGGCTCGCCTCCGGTCACGCACACATGGTGGGTGGCGAAGCCCCGAACCTTCGCGAGGACCTCATCCACCGTCGCCCACTCCCCGCCATGGAAGGCGTAGGCCGTATCGCAGTACTGGCAGCGCAAGGGGCATCCGGTCAGGCGCACGAACACCGTCGGTATCCCTGCGGTGTCCGCTTCACCCTGCAACGAGCGGAAGATTTCGCTGACCTTCAGCCGCACCATGTCACTGCGCCGGCAGCGCCAGCAACCGCGCGGCGGCGAGGTTCGCCGCATCCGAACCGGGGTACCTGGCCGATACCTGTGCGAGCGTCGCGCGGGCCTGGGCGTTGTGCTGCAGCTCGGCCTGCGTGTAGCCGAGCTTCAGCAAGGCGTCGGGCGCCTTGCGCGAGTCGGGCCAGCGGTCCAGCACCGACTGGAAGGCCGCTGCGGCGTCCTGGAAGTCGCGGGTCACGTAGTAGGACTCGCCGAGCCAGTACTGCGCATTGTCCGCGAGGGTACTTTGCGGCCAGTTCTTCATGAACTGCTGGAACCCGGCGATCGCATCGGCGTACTTGCCCGCCTTCAGCGCCTCGAAGGCCTGGTTGTACGCCGCCTGATCCGCGCCCGGCGCCCCCGGCTGTCCGGCACCCGGGGCAGCCGCCTGCGCCGTACCGAGCGCCGCGAGCCGCTTGTCGAGATCGGCGTACAGGTCACGTTGCTGCTTGCGCAGGGTCTCGTTCGCGTTCTCCAGCACCTCGATCCGGCCGCGAAGCACGGAGAGCTCGTTCTGCTGCTGATCCGCCCGCTGTGCCAGCGTCAGCAGGCTCTGGTTCTGCACTACCCGTTCGATGCTGCTCGTGCGGGCGTCGAGGTCGCTGAGCTTCCCCTGCAGCACCGGATCTTCCTCGGGCGTGGTCGCACAGCCGGCGAGCCCCATCGCCGCGGCCAGGGGCAGCAGCCAGCGCGCACTTCCGACAGCTTTGCCGCTCATGTCGCCTGCCCCCCTACTGCACGTAGTTGATCATGACGCGGCGGTTCTTGGCCCAGGCCTCCTCGTCATGACCGTCCACGGCGGGACGCTCGGCGCCGTAACTGACCGTGGCGAGCTGCGCCTCGGCAACCCCCTGCAGCAGCATCGCGCGCCGCACCGCCTGGGCCCGGCGTTCGCCCAGTCCGATGTTGTACTCGCGTGAGCCGCGCTCATCGGTATTGCCCTCCAGCCGCACGTGCAGGTTGGTGTGCGCGACCAGGTAGTGCGCGTGCGCCGCGATCAATGCCGCGCCATCGGCGGAAATCTCGCTGCTGTCGAAGGCAAAGTAGATCACCCGCTGCGCCAGGATGCCCTCCTGGGGTCCGGCGACATCCTCGCCGAGGCCCGCCGTGGCGCTGGTCCCGGCGCCGCTGGTGACGCCGTTCGCGCTGGCGCCACTCGTCTGGGCGCCCGCGGCCGGCACCGGGTTCGAGGCCGCCGGGGCGGTCTCCTTCGAGGGCTTGTGGGCACAGGCCCCGAGGGCCACCACGGCCACCAGCAGGATCGCACTGACTGTCTGTCGCATCGCTGTCTCCATCAATCCGCAGAAATTTGTATCACATCGGTCCCGGGGCATCATCCTTCGGGGCATCAGCTCCGGGGCGGCGCGAACGGCCCCCACACCGGCTCGCGCACTTCGGCCGAATCGGCGCGCAGGCGCTGCGCGGTGAGTCCGTCCACGGAGGCGCGCTGCAGGGTGCTGTGTCCTCCCTCGATGCCCGCATAGATGACCATGGCGCCATTGGGGGCGAAGCTCGGCGAGGCATCCAGGCGCCCATGCGAGAGGATGCGCACCGTGCCGCTCGCCAGATCCTGCACGGCAATACGGTAGTTGGCGCCGTCCTGCGTGACCATCGCCAGCTGCCTGCCATCCGGCGAGAGGCGCGGCCGCGCATTGTAGCCGCCGCCGAAGGTGATCCGCCGCGGCTTCGCCCCCGGCTCGAGTCCGAGGCGGTAGATCTGCGGCCCGCCGGAGCGGTCGGAGGTGAAGTACACCGACTGCCCGTCGGCCGACCAGGCGCCCTCGGTGTCGATGGCGGGGCCCTCGGTCAGGCGCGTGAGCTGCTGCGTGCCCAGGTCCAGGATGTAGAGATTGGGGGTGCCGGCGCTGCCCCCGAGGGTCACCAGCAGCCTCTTGCCGTCCGGGGACCAGGCCGGGGCGCCGTTGATGCCGGCGCGCGCCGAAACGAGGCTGCGCTGGCCGCTGCTCACCTGCTGCACGAAGATCGCGGCACGCCTGTTTTCGAACGACACATAGGCCAGGTACTGCCCGTCGGGCGACCAGGCCGGCGACATCACCGGCTGGTGCGACTCCAGGATCACGCGGGCGTTGGCGCCGTCGGCGTCGGCCACGATCAGCTGGTAGCGCTGCGCCGGCGCCGCACCGTCGACCGAGACATAGGCGATCCGCGTCGCAAAGGCGCCGCGCACCCCGAGGATCTTCTCGTAGATGACGTCGCTGCAGCGGTGCGCCGCATCGCGCAGCACCGCCGGCATGCCCGTGAAGCGCGGGTTCGCGAGCTGCTGGCCCGTCAGGGCGTTCAACAGCTCGAACTCCACGGCGACCTGGCCGTCGGGCTGCGGCAGCACCCGGCCAACGACCACGTAGTCATTGCCGGCGGACTTCCATGCCGCCGTCTGCACGTCCTGGGCCCGCGAGGGCGTCGATTTCATCGCGGCCCGCGGCATGCCCCGGAAGCGGCCGGTTCCCTCCAGGTCGCCCTGGATCAGCTGGGCCACATCGAGCCCGCCGGCGGCATCGCTCCCGGCGAAGGGCACGATGGCCACGGCGATGGGGTCGGTGACACCGGAGGTGATCTCGATTTTAAGCTGCGCCGGTGCCCTGCCCGGCAGCATCGCCAGGCACAGCAGCGCCGCGCCCCAGCAGGCTCGAAGCTTGGATTGTGTATTCATGTCTTGACTTAGTCGGTCGGTCGGAAAGTGACTTCCAGGTTGCGTTCAAACAGGCTCGGGTCCGAAGGCGCCGGCAAGGGCGAGGCACGATAGGCGGCATCCAGGATCGACTGCCTGACGGCATCGTCGCCGTTGCAGGACCCCAGTCTCACGTTGACCACCTCCCCGCCCGGCACCTGCGTCACGTACAGCGTGCACTCCAGCCCCGAACGGGCCGAGGGCGGCCGGATCCAGGCCCGCTGGATGCGCGCCTGGATCTGCTGTGCCCAGCTCGACAGGGCGCCGCTCGCCCGCGCCGCATCCAGTTTCTCCTCCGCCGCGATATTGCGCTGCAGATCCGCTTCGCTTGCGGCCGCCTGCGCCTTGGCAGCAGCCTCCGCCCGGGCCTGCGCTTTTGCGAGGGCCTCGGCCTTCGCCGCGGCCTTGCGGGCCGCGAGCGCCTGGGCCGCCAGGGCCTGCGCCCGGGCCCGCGCCGCCTTCTCCTGCGCCGCTTCTTCCGCGGCGGCGTGCGCAGCGGCCTCGCGCCGGGCCGCCTCGGCGCGGACCTGCGCCTGCTCCTGCGTCGCCTCCGGCGGTGGCACGGCCGGCTCGGCTGCCTGCGGTGGTGCAGCGGGCGCCACGGGTGCGGGTGGCGCTGATGGCGCGGGCTGGGGCGGCACTACCGGGCGTTGTGCCGCATCCAGCGTGGCCTGCGACACCACGGTGGCGTCGATGGCGAGGGCACTGACCGGCGGCGGCGGATGCCTGAACCGCAGCCAGCCGTACACGAGCACGGCCACCAGTACGCCGTGCAGCAGCACGGACAGGCCGATCGATGCCCAGCGTTCGCCGGCCGGATGCCCTGCGCTTGCGGCCGGCGCGGTCAGTTCCCGCCCCTGGTTTCCGGCAGGGGATCGCTCACGAAGCCCACCTTGCGCGCTCCGGCATGCTGCAGCACCACCATGGCCGCCATGACCCTGCCATATTCGATCCTGTAGTCCGCCTTCAGCAGCACCGGCAGGTCCGCCTGCTTGCGCAGCGCGGCCGCGGCGCGGCTGCCCACCGCGGCCTCATCCAGGGGCTGGTGCGGATCACCGCCCATGTTCAGGAAGAGCCGGCCCTGACGGTCGATAGACAGTACCAGCGGGTTGTTGTTCCGGAGCAGGTCCGCCGTCAGGGGCTCGGAATTGGCCTTGGGCAGATCGACTTTCACCCCCTGCATCAGCAGCGGCGCGGTCACCATGAAGATGATGAGCAGCACCAGCATGACGTCGATGTAGGGCACGACATTGATCTCCCCCATGAGCCGCCGCCCGCGGGTCAACTGCTGGGCCATGTGCTACGCCTCCCCCGCCTGCTTGCGGGCCGCATGGCGTTGCAGGATCGAGGAGAACTCCTCCGTGAAGGCGTCGTAGCGCACTTCCAGCCGGCCCACCTGATCCGCATAGCGGTTGAAGGCGATGACCGCGGGAATGGCGGCGAAAAGGCCGATGGCGGTGGTGATCAGCGCCTCGGAGATGCCGGGCGCGACCATCGCGAGCGTGGCCTGCTGCGCGTTCCCGAGGGAGGAGAAGGCACTCATGATGCCCCACACCGTGCCGAAGAGGCCCACATAGGGACTGGTCGAGCCCACCGTCGCGAGGGTCGACAGACTCTGTTCGAGCCGGTCGATTTCCTTCAGCTGGCCCACGCGCATCGAGCGCCGGGCCCCTTCGAGCAACTGGTCCACGGGCACCGGTCCCTGCTGCCGCAGCCTCGCGAACTCGCGGAATCCCAGTTCGAAGATGCTGGCCATGCCCGTGGCCCGGCCGCGCGACTCGACCGTCCGGTACAGCTGCGCCAGGTCGCCACCGGACCAGAAGCTGCTCTCGAACTGGTCGGCTTCGCGGCGGGCGCGGCTGATGACCATGCGCTTGTTGAAGATGATGGCCCAGGACATCAGCGAGGCGAAGGCGAGCAGCGCCAGCACCGCCTGGACCGGGACACTGGCCTGGATGACCAGGCGGACAATCGACAGATCGGCGGGCATCCTAGGGCTTCTCCTGCGCCTCGAGGGCGCTCAGCAGGAACTCGGGCATCCGCAGCGGCCGGAAGCTGCGGGTATCCAGGCAGGCGATGCGCACCTCGGCCGCCGCGAGCACGCCGGGCGTGGAAATGCAGCGGATGTCCTGCGCGAAGGACACCGACGCTGCGCCCACGCGGCGCGGTTCGCAAGTGACGACGAGTTCATCATCCAGCCGTGCCGGCCGCAGGTAGTCGATCTGCACCCGGGTGACGGCAAACAGCACGCCGTGCTGCGCGGCCAGGTCCTGCTGCGAGAACCCCAGCGCCCGCAGCCACTCGGTGCGCGCGCGCTCCAGGAACCGCAGGTAATTGGCGTAGTACACGACGCCGCCGGCGTCGGTATCCTCCCAGTAAACCCGCAGGTTCACGCAGAACCTATTATTCAATGAGTTACGATCGGCACCCGGCATGGGCCACATTCTACCAATCCGTGGCATTGCCCACCCGGTGACCGCGGCTGCGGCGGCGCCGCTCGCTTGACGATCAGCCCCCGATCCTGGCGGTGGCGTGCGCCAGGGCGTACTGCGCCTTCGCATGATCCACGACGATCAGGATGCGCATGCCCGTGTCACGCATCGTCCCCGAAGATCGGCAGCGTCGCGCCCGCGTGGGCCGGTGCCGCGAGCCCGAGGTGCAGGTACGCGTTGCGTGAGGCCATGCGGCCGCGGGCGGTGCGGATCAGGAAACCCTGCTGGATCAGGAACGGTTCGATGACATCCTCGAGGGTCCCGCGCTCCTCGCCGATCGCGGCCGCGATGCTGTCGATGCCGACCGGTCCGCCGTCGAATTTGTCGATGATGGTGCGCAGGAGCTTGCGGTCGAGCGCGTCGAAGCCTTCGGTGTCGATGTCCAGCATGGTGAGGGCGGCAATGGCGATCGCCTCGTCGATGCGCCCGTCCGAGCGCACCTGCGCGAAGTCGCGCACCCGGCGCAGCAGCCGGTTCGCGATGCGCGGCGTGCCGCGCGAACGCTGCGCGATCGCCGCCGCGCCGGCCGGCACGATCGACACGCCGAGGATGCCCGCCGAGCGCTTCACGATATGCTGCAGGTCCCCGACGCTGTAGAACTCCAGGCGCTGCACGATGCCGAAGCGGTCACGCAATGGAGAGGTGAGCAGCCCCGCCCGGGTGGTCGCGCCCACCAGCGTGAAGGGCGCCAGTTTCAATTTGATGGAGCGCGCCGCGGGGCCCTCGCCGATCATGATGTCGAGCTGGCAGTCCTCGAGGGCCGGATACAGCACCTCCTCCACGACCGGGCTCAGGCGATGGATCTCGTCGATGAACAGGACGTCGCGCGGCTGCAGGTTGGTCAGCTGCGCGGCGAGGTCCGCGGGCCGCTCCAGCACCGGTCCGGAGGTCTGCCGCAGGTTCACGCCGAGCTCCGCCGCGATGATATGCGCGAGCGTGGTCTTGCCGAGCCCCGGCGGCCCGAAGATCAGCACGTGGTCCATGGCCTCGGCGCGCTGCCGCGCCGCCGTGATGAAGATTTCCAGCTGCTGCTTCACCTGCGGCTGGCCGACATAGTCGGCGAGGCGCTGCGGCCGCATCGCACGATCCTGCAGTTCCTCTCCGGGCTGTGCGGCGCCGCCGGTCAGGCCGGGGGGTTCCAGGGCGCCTCCCTTACTCACGGATCGCGCCCTGCAGGGCGAGGCGGATGAGTTCCTCGGTCGAGTGCGTGCCGGCATCGATGCCGTTCAACAGGCGGGTGGCCTCGGCCGGCTTGTATTGCAGGGCCACGAGGGCGTCGAAGGCTTCGCTGCGCGGATCACCGGCGGCGGATCCTGCCGTCGCACCGGGGATCGCGGCGGTCGCGCTCAGCCGGTCGCGCATTTCGATGATCAGGCGCTGCGCAGTCTTGCGGCCCACGCCGGGAATGCGCGTGAGCGTCGTCACGTCCTCACCGAGGACACAGCCGGTGAAGCCCGCGACGCTCATGCCCGAAAGCACGCCGAGGGCGATTTTCGGACCGACACCGGATACCTTGAGCAGGTTGCGGAACAGTCGCCGCTCCTCCTCGGTCGCGAAGCCGTAGAGGATGTGCGCATCCTCCCGGACCACCAGGTGGGTGATCAGGTGGACGGTCTCCCCGACCGGCGGCAGATTCAGGAAGGTCGACATGGGCGCTTCGAGCTCATAACCCACGCCACCCACATCCAGGGTCAGCGCCGGGGCCGTCTTGGCGGCAATGCGCCCGTGCAGGAACCCGATCAACCGGCACCCCTCACCAGCAGCTGCAGGCGGCGGGAGTGCGCATGACACAGCGCCGCCGCCAGCGCATCGCCGGCGTCGGGCTCGGGCACCGTCGCGAGCTGCAGCAGCACCTTCATCATGTGCGCCACCTGGGTCTTCTCCGCCGCCCCGGAGCCGACGACCGCCAGCTTGATGGCCCGCGGCGCGTACTCGAACACGGAAGTTCCCGCGGGCACCGCGCACAGCGCCGCGCCGCGGGCCTGGCCGAGCTTCACGGCGCTGTCAACGTTGCGGTTGACGAACACCCTTTCGATGGCGATCTCATCGGGCTCGTAGGTCGCGATCAGCCGCTCGATGCCCTCGAAGATCGCGCGCAGCCGCGCGGCCAGCATCGTGCCTTCGGCGCTGATGCACCCGTGCGCGACGTGGACCTGGGTACTGCCTTCGCAGTCGATGACGCCGAAGCCGGTGCGGCGCGATCCCGGATCGATGCCCAGCACCCGCACCCGTGCGGCGCTGCTCAAGGGGCACTCGGTGGCGAGGCTCTCCGGATCGAACTGCCGCCAGGAACTCATCTACGGGAACCGCGCATTGGTGTAGACGCCCTGCACATCCTCGAGCTTGCCCAGGCCCGCCACGAAGGTGCGCATGGTCTGGGCGTCCGCGCCGCTCAATTCCACGGTGGTGGCCGGTCGGTGGGTGATCTGCGCCTCCAGGGGCACGAACCCGGCCTCGGCGAGCGCTGCCCGGATGCTCGGGAAATCCTCCGGATCGGTGAGTACCTCGAGTCCCGCGCCGCTTGGCTGAACGTCCTCGGCCCCGGCCGCGAGCGCCCGCTCGGTCAGTCCCGGAGCATCCGCGTAGGTGAGCACGCCGGTGCGCGTGAACAGGTAGGAGACCGAGCCGTGGGCCCCGAGGTGGCCGCCATGGGCCGCGAACACCCGGCGCAGATGCGCGGCAACGTCGCGGCGCTCCTGCGCGGAGCACTCGATCAAAACGGCAGTGCCGCCCGGTCCATAGCCTTCGTATTGCACTGTGTTGATTGCTGCAGGCTCAGCCCGCGACTCAGGACGGGTATGATAGCTGCATTCTGCGCGCAGCGACACGCCGCGCGGCAATACCGTCCCTAAGGAGATCAAGGCCGTTGGAAGCCGCCCAGCTTTGTCCGCCACAGCTGCGCCATGAGATCGCGCAGCTGCGCGCGGCCGTCACGCCGGCGAGCGATGCGCCGGAGGCGGCGATGGCGCTCGCCACGGAGGCGGCGGAGGTCATCGGCGCGCTGACCGGCGATGCGCAGCTGGCCGCGGCCGTCCTCGCCCAACCCATGCTCGGCCGCACGGGCGTCACGCCCGAGAGCCTCGAGCGGCTGCTCGGTCCGGGCGCGGCGCACGTGGCCATCGAACTGCAGCGGCTGGGTGAAGTCGGCCTGGCGCGCGACTGGGCGCCGGAACGCGGACTGGATGCCCGCCAGGCCGAGACGGTCCGCAAGATGCTGCTCGCCGTCGTCGGTGACCAGCGGCTGGTGCTCGCGCGCCTGGCCGAAGCGCTGGTGCGCCTGCGCCATGCCCGCGCGCTTCCCGTGCCCGAACGTCAGCGGCTGGCCACCGAAGTGCGGGCGGTCTTCGCGCCGCTGGCGAACCGTCTGGGGATCTGGCAATTGAAGTGGGAACTGGAGGACCTGGCGTTCCGGTACCTCGAGCCCGAGGAATACAAGCGCCTCGCGGGCGCGCTCAACGAGAAGCGCACCGACCGCGAGCGCTATATCGAGGCTTTCTGCGCGAACCTGCGCGCGAGCCTCGCCGCCGCCGGCGTCACCGCGGAAGTCTACGGCCGGCCCAAGCATATCTTCAGCATCTACCGCAAGATGCTGCGCAAGCATCTGCCGTTCGAACAGATCTTCGACGTGCGTGCGGTGCGCATCGTGGTCGAATCGGTTGCCGACTGCTACGCGGCGCTGAGCGTCGTCCACGGGGACTGGCAGTACATCCCGGCCGAATTCGACGACTACATCGCGACCCCGAAGGACAACCACTATCGCTCGATCCACACCGCGGTCGTGGGTCCGGAGGGTCGCAGCGTGGAGATCCAGATCCGCACCCGCGAGATGCATGAACATGCCGAACTCGGCATCGCCGCCCACTGGCAGTACAAGGAGGGCGGCGCGCATGACGTGCAGTACCAGCGCAAGATCGAAGCGGTGCGGCGACTGCTGCAGCCTGGCGGGGAGCCCGAGGCGGAACCGGACGCGCTCGAGAGCCTGCGCGGCCAGATCTTCGCCGATCACATCTACGCCCTGACGCCCAAGGGCGAGGTGGTCGAGTTGCCGCGCGGCGGCACGCCCCTGGATTTCGCCTACCAGGTCCACAGCAACCTCGGTCACCGCTGCCGCGGCGCCAAGGTCAATGGCCGGATCGTGCCGCTCACCTACCACCTCGGAAACGGCGAGGTCGTCGAGATCATCGCCGGCAAGCACCCCGCACCCAGCCGCGACTGGCTCGCCCCGGAGCTCGGATACCTCGCCTCGGCACGCAGCCGGACCAAGGTGCGCGCCTGGTTCCGCCGCCAGGACGCCGGCGACAACCGCCTGGCCGGGCGCTCGATCGCGGAGCGCGAGATGCAGCGGGCCGGAGCCGATGACTCGCTCCTGCCCGAACTGATCGCGCAGCTGCGGGCCCGCGACGCCGATGAGTTCTACCGGCTGCTGGGGGAAGGGGAGATCACGGCCACGCAGCTCGCCCAGGCGCTGATCCGGCTGGTGCGCCCCGCGACACCCGAGCTGCCCGCGCGCAAGGTGCGGCCCGCTGGCCCCGCGCGACGCAATCCCGTCGATATCGAAGGTGTCGGCGACCTGCCGATCACGCTGGCCGCCTGTTGCGCGCCGCTGCGTCCCCAGCCCATCGTCGGGTACATCACCGTCGGCCGCGGCGTGACCATCCACCGCGCCGATTGCCGCAACTTCGGCCGCATGAGGGCCGAAAAACCCGAGCGCATGCTGCAGGTGGAGTGGTCCAGCGGCGAGCAGGCGCTGATGGAGGTCGAGCTGGTGGTGTTCGCCTATGACCGGCGCGGGCTCGTGCGCGACATCACCGACGTGGTGGCCCAGGAGCACCTGAGCATCGAGGGCATGAACACCCTCACCGACGAGGACCGGATCGCCAGGGTCGCTTTCCGGCTGGGCGTCGGCAATCTCGAGCAGCTCGGGAAGCTCGTCAAGCGCCTTCGGGCCGTCCCGAATGTGTCCGAGGTGCGGCGGACCCGTTGATGTTGCACTGCGGTATCATTCCCGGGTGAAGACACTTCTGGTGGACAACGACCGGGACCTGCTCCAGCGCTGTGTCGCTCGGGTGGGTGGCCGACAGCAGCTCCTCGTGGCGGTCAGCAAGGCCCAGAGCCTGCAGCTGCTGCAACACCACCCGCAGATCGAGGCCATCGTGGCCTGCGAGCAGCTCGCCGATGGCTCGGGCCTGGCGCTGCTCGATGAGGTTCATGCCCGGTGGCCGCAGCTGATCCCGATATTCTGCGCCGAACGGCACCGGCTGGCGCTGCTGCGCCACCGGTTGAGCGCCCTGCGGCTGCGCTACACACTCACCTACCCCATCCGCTCCGCGAAGCTCGAACTGCTGTTGCTGCGCGTGGCCCACGCCCGGGCCGCTTCCACCATCCGGATCCGCGCACCCGTGCGCTCCAAGGTCACCTCTCAGCGCTGAGAGTCAGTCCTGCTGCCAGGGCAGCCGCTGCAGATCCACGTTGCCACCGGTCAGCACGACGCCGACGCGTTCCCCGCGGACCGGCAAGGCGCCGTTGAGCAGCGCCGCCACCGGTACGGCCGAGGAGGCCTCGATGATGATCTTCAGCTCCTCCCACACCCGGCGCATCGCGGCCACGATCTGCTCCTCGGTCACGGTGGCGGTGGCCTGCACTTCGGACCGGATGACTTCGAAGGTGGAGGGCGCGATGGTCGCGAGCAGGCCATCGGCGAGCGATGAAGGCTGCGCCACCGGCGTGATGACTCCGGCCGCGCGGGATCGCCAGGCATCATCCGCACCCTTCGGCTCGGCACCCAGGATCCGGACCTGCGGATTGACCCCGTGCGCGGCCACGGCGACGCCGCTGATCAGGCCACCGCCTCCGATGGGACAAAGGATGGCCGTGAGCTCACGTTCCTGCTCGAGCAGCTCCAGCGCCACCGTCCCTTGCCCCGCCATGACATCGGCATTGTCGAAGGGATGGATCATCGCCGCCCCCGTCTCGGCGATGATCTGCGCGGCCGCGGCCTGGCGCGAGGCGAGCGTCGGTTCGCACAACCGCAGCGCCGCGCCGAAGCGGCGCATGTTCTGCTGCTTGCTCTGCGGCGTGGTCCGGGGCGCGACCACATACGAGGGGATGCCGCGCGTCCGGGCGGCCAGGGCGAGCGCTGCGCCATGGTTGCCCGATGAATGGGTCACGACGCCGCGGGCGGCGAGCGCGGACGGCAGGTTCAGGACCGCATTGAAGGCCCCCCGCGCCTTGAAGGCTCCGCTGACCTGCAGGTTCTCGCACTTGAAGAAGAGTCTTGCGCCGGCCTCCTCGTCCAGGACGTCACTGCGCATCACGGGCGTGCGGCGCACGTGGCCGGCGATCCGCGCCCGGGCGGCCTGGACGGCGTCAAACCCGGGTGCCACGGTCACGGGCGGCGCCTAGCGGTTGAGGTTGTCGATGGCGCGCTTGTCCGCGGCCAGGGCAGCCTCGTGCAGCGCCTCCGACAGGGTCGGGTGGGCATGAATGGTCCGCTGCAGATCCTCGGCGCTCGCCCGGTACTCCATCGCGAGGACCGCCTCGGCGATGAGTTCACCGGCCATCGGGCCGATGATGTGCACGCCCAGGATCTCGTCGCTCGCCTGGTCGGCGATGAGCTTGGCAAACCCCGCCGTCGCCTCCATGGCGCGCGCCCGGCCGCTCGCGAGAAACGGGAAGACTCCCACCTTGTAGCCGCGCCCGCTCGCCTTGACCTGCTCCTCGGTCTCGCCCACCCAGGCGATCTCCGGGGCCGTGTAGATGACCGACGGAATCACCCGGTAGTTGACCTCGCCGTGGTGGCCGGCGATGAGGTCCGCGACCATGACGCCCTCTTCCTTGCCCTTGTGTGCGAGCATCGGGCCGCGCACGCAGTCACCGACCGCCCACACACCCTCGACGCCGGTGCGGCACTTCTCATCCACGACGATGAAGCCGCGCGCGTCGAGCTGAACCCCCGTGCCCTCGCCGAGCAGGTTCGCGGTGAATGCACGGCGGCCCACCGCCACCACCAGTGTGTCGACTTCCAGGGACTGCTCGCCCTCGGCATCCGTGTAGCTGACCTCGACGCCGGAGCCCTTGACCGCCGCCCCGGTCACCTTCGCGCCGGTGCGGATGGCCATCCCCTGGCGCTTGAACTGCCGGGCGGCCTCGCGGGCCAGCTGCTGATCCGCCATGGCCAGGAAACTCTCCAGCGCCTCGAGCACCACGACTTCGCTGCCGAGGCGTCGCCACACGCTGCCCAGTTCCAGTCCGATCACGCCCGCGCCGATGACGCCCAGGCGCTTCGGGACCGCGCCCAGTTCCAGCGCGCCCCACGAATCGATGATGCGCTTGCCATCGAAGGCCGCGGACTTGAGCTCGATCGGCACCGAACCGGATGCCAGCACCACGTGCCGGGCCGACAGCGTGCGCGTCTTGCCGTCCTGGGAGGTGAATTCGACCTGCCGGCCGGCGAGCAGGCGGCCATGCCCCTGCAGCGGCGTCACGCCGGCGCCCTTGAGCAGCGCCATGATGCCGTCGGTCATCTTCTTCACGATGCCCGACTTGCGCTTCTGCATGGTCGCGACATCGATGCCCAGGGTCGGCGCCTGGATGCCGTGCACCGCGAATTCCTCCCGGGCACGGTGGTACAGCTCGGTGGACTCCAGCAGCGCCTTCGAGGGGATGCAGCCGGCGTTCAGGCAGGTGCCACCGAAGGCACGGCTGCCGTCATGGTTCTGCCATTCATCGATGCAGGCGACCGCAAGGCCGTTCTGCGCCGCGCGGATCGCCGCCGGATATCCGGCCGGGCCACCGCCGATCACGATGACATCGAAGGAATCAGCCATGGAATCCCCTTCCCCCTCAAAGCCCCAGCAGCATGCGGCCCGGATCCTCGAGGCTGTCCTTGATGCTCACCAGGAACTGCACCGCGTCGCGACCGTCGATGATGCGGTGATCGTAGGTGACGGCCAGGTACATCATCGGGCGGATCTCGACCTTGCCGTTCACCGCCATCGGTCGCTCCTGGATCTTGTGCATCCCGAGGATCGCGCTCTGCGGCGCATTCACGATCGGGGTCGACAGCAGCGAGCCGAACACCCCGCCATTGGTGATCGTGAAGGTGCCGCCGGTGATGTCCTCGATGCTGATCTGGCCGCTGCGCGCACGCGTGGCGTAGGCCGTGATTTCCTTTTCGATGTCCGCGAAGCTCTTCTGGTCCGCATCGCGCACGATCGGCACCATCAGGCCGCGATCCGTGGAGACCGCCACGCCGATGTCGTAGAACTCGTGATAGATGATGTCGCCGCCGTCCACCGAGGCGTTGAGCACCGGGAATCGCTTCAGCGCCTCGATGGTCGCCTTGACGAAGAACGACATGAAGCCGAGCTTCACGCCCTGCTGTTTCTCGAACCGGTCCTTGTAGCGGGCGCGCAGTTCCTGCACGGCGCCCAGGTCGACCTCATTGAAGGAGGTGAGCAGCGCCTGGGTGGACTGCGCCTCGACCAGTCGCTGCGCCACGCGCTGGCGCAGGCGGCTCATGGCCACACGTTGCTCGGCGCGGCCGGCCCGCGCCGCGGCGGGGACCCCGGGCGCCCTGGCGGCAGGCGCTGGTGCGGGTGCGGCCGCCGCCGGGGTCCGGTCGAGGAAGCCGGTCACGTCGGATTTGGTAATCCGCCCATCGCGCCCCGTGCCGGGAATCGCGGCCGGATCGATCTTGTTCTCCTCCACCAGGCGCCGGACGGCGGGGCTCAATTTCGCCTCGGCGGGCGCGGCGGTCTTCGCGGCGGCAGCCCCCGCAGCGGCGGGCCTGGCCGGGGCAGCCGCGACAGCGCCACCGGCGCTGATCACGGCCAGCACCTGGCCTTCGGTGACCGTCGCGCCGACTTCGAACTTGTGGTCGCCCATGACGCCATCGGCCGGCGCCGGGACCTCCAGCACGACCTTGTCGGTCTCGAGGTCCGCGAGGTTCTCATCGCGCTTGAACGCCTCGCCCGGCTGCTTGTGCCAGGCCACGAGGGTCGCATCGGCGATGGACTCGGGCAGGGCCGGCACGCGGATCTCAATGCTCATCGACTTCTCCAGGAACTCACTTGCGGTCGTTCGAACTCTTGCGGCTGCCGGCCAGGGTCGCGAGGCGCTGGGTGGTGCTGCCGGCATCTTCCTGCACCGAGGCATGCAAGGCGGCCTCGATCAGGCGGCTCTGCTCGGTCTCGTGGATCTTGGCCAGACCCGTCGCCGGCGCCGAGGCCGGGGCACGGCCCGCATACAGGACCTCCCTGCGGCTCAAGGCGTCGAGGCGATGCCGGATCTGGTACCAGGCGCCCTGGTTCTGCGGCTCCTCCTGGCACCACACCACATCGCGCACGTTCGGGTAGCGCTTGAGCGCCGCCTCGTAACCTTCGTTCGGGAACGGGTACAGCTGCTCGATGCGCAGCAGGGCCACGTCGCGGATCTCCTCCTTGCGGCGCGCCTTGAGCAGGTCCCAGTACACCTTGCCGCTGCAGAACACCAGCCGCCGGACCTGCGCGGGCGGCAGGTCATCCATCTCGTCGATCACCGTGGCGAAGGAGCCGGTGGTCAGGTCGGCGAGCGAGGACACCGACAGCTCGTTGCGCAGCATGCTCTTGGGGGTCATGACGATGAGCGGCTTGCGGAAGGCACGCAGCATCTGCCGGCGCAGCATGTGGAACATCTGCGCGGGGGTCGAGGGCACGCACACCTGCATGTTGTTCTCGGCGCACAGCTGCAGGAAGCGCTCCAGGCGCGCCGAGGAATGCTCGGGACCGGCGCCTTCGTAACCGTGCGGCAGGAACAGCACCAGACCGCACAGCCGTCCCCACTTGGATTCGCCGGAGCTGATGAACTGGTCGATGATGATCTGCGCGCCGTTGCAGAAGTCCCCGTACTGGGCCTCCCAGATGTCCAGCGCGTCCGGCTCGGTGGTCGAGTAGCCGTACTCGAAACCCAGCACCGCCTCCTCCGAGAGCACCGAGTCGTAGACATCGAAGCGCGGCTGGTTCGGCAGCACATGCTGCAGCGGGACATAGCAGGCGTCCGTGTTCTGTTCGTGCAGCACGGCGTGACGGTGGAAGAAGGTGCCGCGGCCGACATCCTGACCGACCAGGCGGACGCTGAAGCCGTCCTCGAGCAGGGCCGCATACGCGAGGTTCTCGGCGCAGCCCCAGTCGAGCGGCATCTCGCCGGCGAGCATCTTCTGCCGGTTCGTCATCACCTGCGCGACGCGCGGATGCAGCACGAAGCCTTCCGGACGATCGGTGATGCGCGCGCCCAGATGCGCCAGGCGCTCCGGGCTGATCCGGGTCGCCACGCGCTCCTTCATGTCCACGTGCGCGTACTTCGTCCAGTCGACCGTGTACTTGTTGCCGATGAGTCCCAGCGAGGCGCGTGCCTGCGGACGGCCCTCGTCGAGCCCGCTGCGGTACTGGTCGACCATCTGCGCCGCTTCGGCTGCCGGCACGACACCGGCGGCGGCGAGCTGGTCCGCGTAGATCTGCCGCGTGGTCGGATGCTGGCGGATGACCCGGTACATGACCGGCTGGGTCGCCGCGGGTTCGTCGGCCTCGTTGTGGCCCAGGCGCCGGTAGCACACGAGGTCGATGACCACGTCCTTCCTGAATTTCGCGCGGTACTGAAGGGCCAGGCGGCCGACGAACACCACGGCCTCCGGGTCATCCCCGTTGACGTGGAAGATCGGCGCCTCGAGCATCTTCGCCACGTCCGAGCAGTACATCGTCGAACGCGCGTCGCGTGGATCCGAGATCGTGAACCCGACCTGGTTGTTGATGATGATGTGCAGCGTGCCGCCGGTGCAGAACGCGCGCGTCTGCGACAGCTGCAGGGTTTCGGTGACCACGCCCTGGCCGGCGAAGGCGGCATCGCCATGGATCTGGATCGGCAGCACCTTCGCGCCGGAGGCATCCCCGCGGCGCTCCTGCCGGGCCCGCACCGAGCCCTCGACCACCGGATTGACGACCTCCAGATGCGAGGGATTGAATGCCAGGGCGACGTGCACGTTGCCGGACGGAGTCTTCAGATCCGCGGAGAAGCCCTTGTGGTATTTCACATCCCCGGAGCCCTGCAGGTGGGCCACGTCGTACTTGCCTTCGAACTCCGAGAAGATGTCCGCGGGCGATTTGCCGAGCAGGTTCACCAGCACGTTGAGGCGGCCGCGATGGGCCATGCCGATGACCGTCTCCTCCACGCCCGCGACGCCGGCCTGCTGGATGACATCATCGAGCAGCGGAATCAGCGACTCACCGCCTTCGAGCGAGAAGCGCCGCTGTCCGACGTAGCGGGTGTGCAGATAGCGCTCGAGGCCCTCCGCACAGGTGAGCTGCCACAGCACGTTGCGGCGCTCCTCCACGCTGTAGGAGCGGCCGAGCTGTCCGGACTGGAACTGGTCCTGCAGCCACAGGCGTTCGTTGGAGTCGGACACGTGCGCGAACTCGGCGCCGATGCTGCCGCCGTATACGCGGGCCAGCGATTCGAGCAACGCGCGCAGCTTCATGCGCTTCGGGATGGCCTCGGTGCGGGTGCCGGTGAAGAACTCGCTGTCGAGATCGGCCTCGCCAAGCCCGAAGTAGGACGGCTCGAGCACGCTCGGGCGCTCCCGCTTCATGAGTCCCAGGGGATCGAGCTTCGCGATCAGATGACCGCGGTTCGACCAGATCTGGATGAGGCGCGCCACGGCGGCCTGCTTGGCGGCATCCGTGCTGTCAGCCGGGCCCGCGGCGGCCGGCGGCGGCCGGGCGGCGCGTGAGGCGATCGCGGCGATGACCGGTCCGTGGGCGCGCTCGGCGGCCGGACGCGGGCCGAGCCCGTCGAAGTAGGTCCGCCACTGCGCCGGGACCGACGCCGGATCGCTCAGGTACCGCTCGTAAAGACCTTCGAGATAATCGGCGTTACCGCCGTACAGGGGTGTGGATTCAAGCATTCGTGGGAGGTGCTCAATGAGGGCTGGCGCCGAGGGGGGCGCACACCCGGCTGGGGGCACCCCTGAGTCAATTCATTCCAGGGCCTGGTTGGAAAGGCAGGCGGAAAAGGATAAGTTTAACGTAACCCGGCGTGCTATGAAACGCGTCACGGGCCCGGGCCTGGGATCCGACCCTAGAAGTACTCGGGCACAAAATGCCGTAACAGCCTGAATTCGTAGGACACCAGCCACAGGTAGCCGGCCAGCACGAAATACAGAATTGCAGCCACCGGCAGGCGGCCGAAGGCGCGCACCCGGGCCAGCAGGATCAGCAGCACGACCCCCGTCGCGGTCAGGCCGAACTTGAAGGCGACGAAACGATAGCCGTCACCGTGGACGACCGTGTCCATCAGGGGATTGGCTTCATGTGCACCATGACCGAGCAGCGCCAGGGTGATGAGGCCATCGGCCACGCACAGGATCAGGATGAGCAGCGCGGCCGCGAGCCACTGCGGGGCATACCAGTCCGTCACCGAAATGCTCGCGTCCCGGGCCCGCCGCGGACCGTGCCGCCGCCGCTTGAAGCTGCCGGTGGCCAGCGAGCGCAAGGTGCGTGAGCGCCGCTCCGTGCCCAACCGGCGCTCGGGAGGTTGCGCGGGGGCGTTGCCCCACTGCGTGAGGGTTGCCGACATGATCCCCTGGGTTCTTGTTCGTGCCGAATGCCAGGGCTGATTGTAGCCATAGACGCGGCCGGAGATGGCCACAAGTCGGCCCGGCCGGCTGTTGCGTGCACCACTTCAGGATTATGTCCGCCGCAGCGCCCTCAGGCGGCGGTGGCGGCTTCTTCGACGTCGCTGCTGGTGGGATCATCGAGCGCCGCATCACCGGCGGCGACGATGGGCGCGGGCTCGGGGCTGCGGCTCTCGACCCTCACGTGTGAAACCTGAGGGACTTCGCCGTGCATCCGCGGCAGCTCGGTGAGCGCCTGGATCGTGAACTGCACGCCCTCGCCGAGGATTTCGATGCTCTTCTTCCCCTGCCGCGGCAGTGGAATGCGCACCCGGGAACAGTAATGAATGATCGCCGCGGCAATGGCCGGCAGCGTGAAGTGCTTCTCCACCGCCGCGGCCGCACCGCCGGCACCCTGGACGATGACCAATGTCAGGCCCGGGTCGGCGCCGGTCTCCACCCGCGCCTCCGTCAGCCGGCCCTGGGCGAGGGTTCCGCCATGGGAGCGGTCCAGCTCCAGCAGCGCGTCCACGACCGTCTCGATGGGCAGCGTGAATTTCCGGAACTCCTCTAAGCGGACTTTGGCCATGATGATTCAAAGGATGCCAAGGCCCCGCACGGCCGACCGCGAACCAGGGCTCATTTTCACCACACATGACGGGTCCTCACCTGCAGCTCCATCCGGCGGTAATCGATGATCAGGATATCGAGCAGCCCCAGGGTGTCGATCCCGATCAGCATGGCCGGCTCCCGGGTCATGTGCCAATGCTCGAAAATGCGCAGGTCGCTGACGGTGATGAAGTTGGACTGGATGGTGAGCGGCCCGAGGTGGACCGGCGGGATCGTCATGTCCTGTCCCGGTTGCACGTCGTCGGTCGCGCCGGTGATCGAGCTTGCGTTCAGATCCTTCGGCGGATGACGCCGGGCGAGCAGCGCCGCGCGCAGCGCCGGATTCGCGACCGTTGCCTGCCCGCCCGTATCGATGATCGCGCGCACACGAATGCCACCGACCTCGGCCGTCGTCATCAACAGGCCGCTGGCCGCCTTCAGCAGCTCGATGGTGGTGTAGCCTTGCGGTGCGCGCGCCGAATGCGAACGCTGGATCGTGATCGTGTCATGCATGAAGTCGATGAAGATCCGCTTGTCCAGCAGACCCTCGGTGCCCAGCACGCCATCCGCGCCGCCGAGCGCGTCCGGAACGATCGGCAGCACCTTGTCATGTGACTCCAGGTCGCCCACCACGAAGGTATCGACCTTCACGTAAGGCACCGCAACCGAGCCGGTGACCCCGTGCAGCATCATGGCCCCATCCGGTCGCAACCCCAGCTCGTCGGCGACCCTCGCGATGATGGCCGAGCGACTGGCACCGGTATCCAGCACCAGCCGATAGGGTCCCTTGCCGTTCAGGTACACCGGGGCCCAGATACGGCCCAACCGGTCGCGCAGGGTCGGAGCCACGTAGCGGGGCTCGGGGGCTTCCACCTGCACTTCGGGCAGGACCGGCGCCGATGCCGCCGGCGCGGCACCCGGCGAGGATGCGAGCGGCGCCGCAGCCGCACACGGCAGGCTCGCGGCTGACACAGCCGCCATGGCCAGGACAGGCCACCCCCGAGCGCGCATCACATCCTCCCTTCGTCCACGGTCTCAGGTTGTGCCGGGAACGACCCGGATGTCCACTGATTCCGTGACCGGATCGAACACGATCCGCGCTTGTCGGCGCCGCAGCTGCTGCATGACCTGGGACACCTTCACCGCCAGCGACACCTCCCGCACGCCGTAATCCGTGCCTTCGCGAAGCACGAAGGACTCCACCAGCGCCTGCAGCGTCGCCGGGTCGAGCGCTTCGGGTGGTACCTCCACCAGCTCCGATGGTTCATCGGCTCCGGGAATCATGGACGCGAGACCCTCACCGGAAGCACCGTGGTGTCGTCCACCCAGCCGACGTGGCCGTCGGCCGTGCGCACCAGAGTGAAGGCGCCGAAGCGATCCTGCAGCCACACCACTTCACCCGCGGCCAGGGTGCCGCCGGTGGCCGCGGACTGCGCCGGCGCGAGATGCAGGACGGCAGGCTCCTGGACGACGGCGCGGTACAAGTCCGGCCAGCACAGCACCGCCGCGTCGGCGCCGACGCACAGCATCAGCACCGAGACCAGAATCAATGCGCGCGTGAGGCGACGCCCACTACCGTCCACGCTCAGCAGCACCAAGGCGACGCACAGCACCCAGATCGCCGCCAGACACACCCACAGGTAGGTGTCGAAACTGAAATGGCGCGCCGCCTGAAGCCAGGGCCCGGCCGCCGTGGGCGCAATGCCGGCGCGCTGCTGTGCGGCCGCCAGGTTGGCCTGTATCGCCGCGCTGCCCGGCGCCAGCACCAGCGCCCGTTCATAGTCGAGGATGGCGCGCGCCGGATTGCCCATGCGCAGCCACGCGTTGCCCAGGTTGAAGAGCACGGGCGCGGAAAACCCGCTCCGCTCCAGCAACTGCTGGTATTCCTGGATGGCGGTCCGATAGTCGCCAACCGCCGCCGCGCGCCGGGCGGCATCAAACGAGGGTTGCCCGGCCCAGGCCCCCAGGGCGGCGGCAACCAGCAGCACGAGGCCTGGCGCGCGGATCCTCACGCGGACTCCAGACGCTTGAGTTGCTCGAGCACGCGCCGTTCCCACTCCTGCAGCGCCTGAGGGCCGAGGCTCTCGGCTCCATAGACCGCCTTGTCGGCCATCGCGAAGATGGCCTGCAGGGGTGCACCGTGTTCCGGCGGCAGCGTCCCAGCCACCCATTGCGGGTCGACGGAATCGGCGCTCACCTGCCAGCGCTCCGCCAGGCGCTCCTGCAAGGCGCGCCGCGCCGCGGCGAAGAAGGCCGCCGAATCGCCCCGGTCCAAGGCGGACGCCATGTGCTCGAGGTTGATCCTGACCGCGGTCCGGTGCGCCGCCTGCCGCCGCAGCGCCGGATCGCCCGCGCGCCGCCGCTGGCGCCTGATCGCGGTCACCGCGGCCATCATCAGGATCACCGGCGCCAGCGCGGCCCCCATGAACCATGGGCGCCACAGCACACTCTCGAGCGAGCGCGAAACGCCTCCCGTCGCCGCGGCGTCCGCCGCCAGGGCATCAGCGCCCGCGCCCTGTGCACCCCCGGTCGGCCCTGCGCCGCCCTGCCCCGCGACCGCGGACTGCGGACCGCCTGCACCCGGCGTGATCATCACCCGGATCGGAGCGGTCTGCCGCGTGACATAGCGTTCGGCCTCGGGATCGAAGTAACTGAAGGACAGCCCCGGCAGCGTCAGCTGCCCGGCCTGCAGCGGGACCACGGGTTGCGAGAAGGTCTTGAATCCCTTCAACCCGCTTTCGTCATCCGCCGTGACTTTGGAATCCGCGCGGTAGGTGCGCCATTGGGGCGAATCGTGGAGGACCTCGGAGCTGATGCGCGACAGATTGCCCCGGCCGGACACGGTCAGCTTGAAGGTCAGCGGATCTCCCACGGCCCCGCTGCGGGGCGCCAGTTCACCGGTAATCTCGAACTGGCCAACCGCGCCGGAGAAGTCCGCCGGTCGGCCCGCCGCGGGCAGGGGCAGCACCGTCACCGGCGGCGCATCCGGCTTCACCGTCACGGACTTCCTGATGACCCGACCGAACATTTCGTCCAGATCCGGCTCATCCATGAAGGCGCTCGAAGCGGCGGTGCCAAACAGCGCGCGCAGGCGCGCCGCGACATCCGCATCCGAGGCATGCAGCTGCACGCTGACCGAGGCCGGCAATTCCAGGCCGATCGGATAGCTCCCGCTCTTGAGCGCGCCCAGCACGGCATTCCACGTCAGAACCGCGTAGCGGGTCACGCCCACGAGCTCCTCGGTCTGGGTCGCCTGCTTGTCGAGACCACTGACGGTGAAGGCGTCACCGACGGCCACCAGCGGCCCTTCGAGCCGCGGGCTCACCCCTTCCTTGAAATACACCTTGATCTGGATCGGCACCAGTTCGCCCACGTACAGGCGGCTCGTCGGCAGGATCACCTTCATCATCGGCATGGCCGCGCGCAGCGCGGCGGCCACGTCCGTCGCGGTGGTCCGGTCCTGCGGGGCGGCCTGCTGCCCCGATCGGGCCGGATTGGCGCTTCCGGGCGCGCCGACACGAACGGTCAACGGCGCCGTCGTGAGGCTTCCGATGCGGATCGACGGAATGGTGAATGTGCCTTCCTGGGTCGCCGTCACCCGGTACGTGCGCGCGAAATAGGTCGTCACCGCGCCGTTGATCTGCTGGATGGACGTGGACTGGCCCTCGGGATTGATGACCAGGCCGGACACGTGCGGGATGATGGGCACGGCATCTTCGTCTCCGGAGATGACGATAGTCAGTTGCGACGCCTCGCCCACATCGAAGGTCGGCGGATCCAGCGTCATCGTCACCCGCGACGATGCCCACACCGGCGCAAGGCCCGCCAGCAGCGCCGGGAGCAGCACGGCGCGGATGAACCAACGGCAGGGCGTCGGCGACTTCATTCACCAGTCCTTCAATGGCCTTGAGGCGGCATTCACCGGCTTGCCGTTCTGCGGTCCCAGCGCCAGGTGCCGCTCCTCGCCCTTGGCCGCATCCAGCAACTGCCGGGCCTCGAGCGGTGACATCTGATTCGGCTTGCCGACCTCCTCGGAGCCGGACGCGCCGGGCTGCGGCCGCTCACCCCCCTGCGGCTGCGACTGCGGTCGCGTGTTCGCGCCGGGCGATTGACCCGGCTGGTTCTGCCCGTCTTGCGGATTTGGCTGTCCCGGCTGGTTCTGCTGGCCCTGCTGATTCTGCTGGCGCTGCTGATTCTGCTGGCCCTGCTGATTCTGCTGGCCTTGCTGACTCTGCTGATTCTGCTGACCCTGCTGCGGCGGCTGCGGCTGATCCTTCCGCTCCTGGTTCTGGCTGTGCTGCTGCTGGCGCTGCAGTGCTTCGAGCCGTTGCTTCACCACGTCGCGGTTGAACTTCGCATCCGCATCGCCAGGGGTAATCTGCAGGGCCGTGTCATAGGCGCCCAGCGCGCGCTTCCAGGTGTCGATGGTGGCCTGCGGGTCGGCCGCGGCACTCTTCTGCCCCTGACGGAACAGTGCATTGCCCAGATTGTAATAGGCGCTTTGCTGCAGCGGAATCTCGCGGGTCTTCAACGCATCATTGAAGGCGGAAACGGCGGCCGCGAAATCTCCGGCCTTGTACGCCGCGGCACCCAGGTTGAACTGCAGGTGAGCCTGGCCGGGATCGGACTTCAGGCTCTGGGCGTAGTCGCGCTGCGCCTGCGCGTACTGGCCCTTGTTGTAGGCATCCTGCGCCGTGAGGGGAGACGCCCGGGTTCCAGGCGCGATCGCGAGGACCGACGCCAGCACCACTGCCGACCGGCGGACACCGACCCCCAGCAACCACTCCAGGATCAGCAGCGCGATGGCGACACCGAGAGGCCACTGGAACAGCTCGGCATAGACGGCGACCTCCCGATCGGCATGCTGATGCTGCGCGAACCCCTTGAGCTTCGCCTCATACAGTGCCACCAGTGGCTGTCCCGGGTTTCCCAGAGACGTGTACACCCCCCCGGTCGCCGCCGCGATGCGCTCGAGCATGTCCGAGTCCAGGCGCGACTTGACGAAGTTGCCGTCGGGATCCTTCACGAACCGGGTGCCGTCTTCGTCCGGGACCGGGATCAGTTCGCCGGCCGCGGTCCCCACGCCCACGGTAAAGATGATCATGCCCTGGCGGGCCGCCGCCTGGGCCGCCAGCAGCGCATCGCCCCCGAGGTCTTCGCCATCCGTGATCAGCACCATCACTTTTTGGGTGTCACCCCGCAGCGCCAGTGTCGACTCACCGAGCCGTATGGCGGCGGCGATGTCGGTGCCGCCCACGGGAATGGTGTGCGTGTCGAGCGAGTCCAGCGTCTCGCGGAAGGCATCGTAATCGGTGGTCACCGGCGCCTGCAGGAACGCCTCGCCCGCGAACGCCAACAGTCCGACCCCGTCGCCGGTCAGATGGTCGAGCAGGTCCTGCACGGCGAGTTTCGCGCGGGTCAACCGGTCCGGCTTCACATCCGGCGTCAGCATCGAGCGCGAAGTATCGATGGCAAACAGGAGATCGAGCCCGCGCTGCTCGCTGTGCTGCATCTGCACGGAGCCGAGCGGCCTTGCCAGGGCGACGCAGGCCGCGAGCATCGCCAGCGACAGCACCACCCGCTTGGCCCACAGCAGCGGCCGCGACAGGCCGTAGCGCGCCGAATCGGTCTCCCGCGGCAACGAAAAGGCGAGTCTGCGGCGGCGCTGCACCTGATCGAACCGCACGTACAGCAGCAGCATCACCGGTACCGCGATCAATCCGGCCAGGAGCCATGACGGCTGCGCGAAGTGACTGACCGGGCTCACGCGGGAATCCGCCTGCGAAGCGTGAATCCGCACAGCACGCTTGCGACCAGCACGGCGAGCCCCGCGAGTACCGGCCACACGAACAGCTCCTGCCAGCGCTCGTAGCTGTGAACGGTGAACGCGGTTTTCTCCAGCTTGTCGATTTCGTCGTAGATGCGGTTCAGCGAATCCGTATCCGTCGCGCGATAGAACTTCGCGCCGGTCGCGCCGGCGATCCGGCGCAGCGTGTCCTCATCCACGTCCACCTTTTCCATGACGATGCGCCGCTGTCCGAATGCATCCGTCACCGGAAAAGGCGCCTCGCCGCGCACGCCGATCCCGATCGTGTAGACCTTGATGCCGAGCGCGCGGGCCGCCTCGGCGGCGGTGATCGGAGTGATCTGTCCGGCATTGTTCTGGCCATCGGTCATGAGGATGGCGATCCTGGATTTCGCGCTCTGGTTGCGCAGCCGATTGAGCCCCGAGGCCAGGGCGGACCCGATGGCGGTACCGTCCTCGATGTCCCCGATGCGCACCCGGTCCAGGTTCTCCAGCAGCCAGGCATGATCGAGCGTCACCGGACTGACCAGATAGGGCCGCCCAGCGAATATCGTGAGCCCGATGCGGTCGTTGGGCCGCGCCGTGATGAACCGCCGCACGACCGACTTGACCACATCGACGCGGCTGGCCGGCAGGCCGCCGAGCCTGAAATCCAGCGACTGCATCGAACCGGACACGTCCAGCAGCAGCATGATGTCGACGCCGCTGGCGTGAACCGTCGCGTTGCTCTCGCCCTGCTGCGGACGTGCCATGCCGAGCATCAGCAGCGCCAGCGCGAGCAGCGGCAGGCCGGCCAGCACGTTCCCCAGGCGGCTGCGGGTCATCCGGGCGACCTCGCGCACGAGCGCCACGCTCGGGTATTCGATGGCCGGCAGCGGACCGCGGCGGCCGCGCCAGATCAGCAGCAACGGCAGCACCCCCAGCAGCCACAGGACCTCAGGATTGGCGAAGCGGAACATCGGTTTCGGATGCGACGACGGCCGGCGCCGGCACCGGCGCGGCTGTGGTTTCGACGAAGTCGCGTGCGCTCTGCAGCATGCCCCGCATCGCCTGGGCATCCAGGGACCAGCGGGCGAATTTGGCCAGGTCGCAGAACTTCAGGAACTCGCTCAAGGCGCGCTCGTGCGCCTGCAGGGCCGATCCGGCCTGCGACAGGCACTCGCGCAGGAACTCCGCCGTCGTGCGCTGGGTAGCCCGGACATCGAAGCGCTCCTCGACGTACTCCCGCACCACGTCCGACACCGCCACGCAGAACGCCCGCGCGTCCCCGGCCTCCATGAGGGCCCGGGTGGCTTCGAGCCGCTGCAGGGTACGGGCAAGCAGCGTCGGCTGCGGCCGGCGCGCGCGCACGCGGCGCCAGGCGAGCCACGCCAGCGCCAGCAGCAGCAGCAGCCCGACACCGAGCAGCACCGGCAGCCGCCAGTCGGCCGGTATCAGCAACGGCGCGCGGATGTCGTGGATGTCGGGGCCCGACCCGTTCACGGATGTCGCGCCTCCCGGCGCCGGAAAAAGCCGATCAGGGACGTGAGATACGGCTGATCGGTGCTCAGCATGAGGCTGTCGATCGCTTCCGCGTTGAGCATGCGCAGCAGCGCCTCGCGGCCCTTCTGCGCCGCGCGGGCAAAGAGCTCGCGGGTGCGCCGCCGGCCGGAATCGACCTGGACGACCTCTCCGGTCTCGGCATCCTGCAGCACCACCATGCCGACATCGGGCAGCGCCATTTCGCGCGGATCGCGGATATTGACCGCCACCAGGTCGTGGCGGCGGGCGGCCTGACTCAATGCGCGCCGCAGCGGCGAACGTTCCTCGACTCCGATACCCGGGATCAGGAAATCACAGATCAGGAACACCACCGAGCGCCGTCCCGACATGCGCGCGGCGAACTCGAGCGCGCGGGTGACGTCGGTTCCACGCCGGGCAGGCCGGAAGAACAGGATTTCGCGCACCACCCGCAGTACGTGACGCCGGCCCTTCTTCGGCGGGATGTACAGCTCGATGTGATCCGTGAAGAGCACGAGGCCCACCTTGTCGTTGTTGCGGGTCGCCGCCAGGGCGAGCACGCAGGCAAGCTCCGCGGCGACATCACGCTTGGTCTGGTGACCCGAGCCGAAATGCCCTGAAGCACTCACGTCAACCAGCAGCAGCAGTGTCAGCTCGCGCTCCTCGGCGAACTTCTTGACGAACGGACGGCCCGCCCGAGCCGTGACATTCCAGTCGATGGTGCGCACTTCATCGCCGGGCACGTACTCGCGGACCTCGTCGAAGTCCATGCCGCGGCCCTTGAACACCGAATGATAGTGGCCCGCGAGCGAGTCGGCGACGATGCGGTTGGTGCGGATCTCGATCTGGCGCACCTTGCGCAGGATGTCGCGTGTAATGGCCTCGTTCATGAGCGCGGCGGTGTTACGGAACCGGCAGGCTCTCGAGGATCCGGGTGACGATCTGATCCGGGGTCACCTCCTCGGCCTCCGCCTCGTAGCTGACCACGACCCGATGCCGCAGCACTTCCAGCGCGAGGTCCTTGACGTCCTGCGGCGTCACGTAACCGCGGCCCTGCAGAAAGGCGTTTGCCCGCGCGCCGAGGCCGAGGCAGATCGTTGCGCGTGGCGAGGCGCCGGCCTGGATATAGCCGCCCAGGTCCTTGCCGATGGCGCGCGGATCACGGGTGGCCAGTACCAGGTCGACGATGTAGTCGCGAACCTTGTCATCTATATAGATGTGATTGACCACGTGGCGCGCCGCCAGGATCTGCGCACCGCCGACGACGGCCTCGACCGCGGTCATCGGCGCCGTGGTGCCCATCGAATCCAGGATGGCCCGCTCCTGCGCCCGGGTCGGATAGTCGAGCAGGACCTTCAGCATGAAGCGGTCCACCTGCGCCTCGGGCAGCGGATAGGTGCCCTCCTGCTCCACGGGGTTCTGGGTGGCCATCACCATGAAGGGTTCCGGCAGGGCGTGCGTCTCGCTGCCGAGCGTGACCTGCCGTTCCTGCATGGCCTCGAGCAAGGCGCTCTGCACCTTGGCCGGTGCCCGGTTGATTTCATCGGCGAGGATCAGGTTCGCGAACACCGGGCCGTGCTTGGTCTGGAAGGATCCGTCGCGCGGGTTGTAGATCATGGTTCCGACGACATCCGCCGGCAGCATGTCGGGCGTGAACTGGATACGCTGAAAACTCACCGACAACGCCTGCGCGAGCGTCTTCAGGGCCAGGGTCTTGCCGAGGCCCGGAACGCCTTCGAGCAGGATGTGACCGTTGGTCAGCAGTCCGATCATCAGCCGGTCGAGCAGATGCTGCTGCCCGACGATGACCCGCGAGAACTGCTGCCGCAACGGCGCGACCCAGCTCGAAGCGCTGGCCACGGCCTCCTGGACCGCGCGGACTTCCGCATTCGGGGTGCCGGGATTCCTGGACAGGGGTGTATTCATGCTGGCTCGTGCCGTGTCGTGGTTCATTGATCGAGGCTGACCCAGGCCGCATCCTGGCGCGCCGAACGCAGGCAGGCCTCGATGAAGCGCATCCCGGCGACGCCCTCATCGATCGTCGCCACCCGTGTCGCGGGCGGCGGACGGCCCGCACGCACCGCGAGGATGGCGTCGGCGACTTCGCTGTACAGCAGGCCGAAACCCTCGAGCGTGCCTTCCGGGTGTCCGATCGGCAGACGTGTCACGCCCCTCGCCCAGGGACCCACTCCCGGCCCGCCGCGGCGCAGGGTCTGGGGCGGTGAACCCAGGGGCGCGAAACGCAGCTCCTCGGGATGTTCCTGGTCCCAGCAGAGGCTGGCTCTCTCGCCGTAGACGCGGATCCGCAGCGCGTTGTCCTCACCGGCCGCGACCTGGCTGGCCCAGAGCGAGCCGCGTGCCCCACCGTCAAACCGCAGCAGCACCTGCACGTTGTCATCGAGCCTTCGACCCGGCACGAAGGCGGTAAGTTCAGCCGCCACGCTCTGGGTGCGCAGGCCGGTCACGAATTCGGCGAGATGGTAGGCATGCGTGCCGATGTCGCCGAGACATCCGCCCCCGCCGGCCAATGCCGGATCGGTGCGCCAGCGGGCCTGCGGCGAACCGGTGGCTTCGACCGCGGTCGACAGCCACCCTTGCGCGTACTCCACCTGCACCAGCCGCACGGCGCCGAGCTGGCCGGTACGCACCATTTCGCGCGCCTGGGCGACCATCGGGTAGGTCCCGTAGCTGTAGGTCACGAAGAACAGGCGGCCGCTGGCCCGCACCTGCTCGCGCAGCGCCTCGGCTTCGGCGAGCGTGGTCGTCAGCGGCTTGTCGCAGATGACATGCACGCCGGCGCTCAGGAAGGCCTTGGCCACCGGGTAGTGCAGGTGGTTCGGCGTCACGATGACCACGGCCTCGATGCCATCGGGCGCCGCGCGCTCCAGCCGCGCCATGTCCTGATAGGAGTCATAGACGCGCCCGGGGGCGAGGCCCAGCTCCTCGCCCGCGGCGCGGCTTCGCTGCGGGTGGCTCGAGAAGGCGCCGGCCAGCAGCTCGTAGCGGCCTTCGAGCCGCGCCGCCATGCGGTGCACGGCGCCGATGAAGGCACCGGGGCCGCCCCCGACCATGCCGTAGCGGATGGGCTTGTCGGTCATTGTCTCTTCATGCGACTTGTATGATGTTCCGGTCGTATGTTACGGCTTTAACTAAATTTTTTCCCGCTGAAAACGGGCAATGGTTTCTACATGCTCCGTGAAAGGCATCAGGTTGAACGCCGTGAGCTCCGCCAGCTTCAATCTGCCCGGCGCGAGCAACAGCCTCACGTCATCGAGCAGGCTCGGCAAGCCGCAGCTGATGTAAATGAGCTCATCCGGCGGCTGTGCCGCCAGCACCGCGGTGAGCTCGCGGTCCAGCCCCTTGCGGGGCGGATCGGCTATCACCAGCTGCGCATCACCCACGGCCCCGACCGCCAGGGCGGCCGGGCCGGGCAGCACTTCGACGCGCTCGCGCTGCTGCGGCGCCAATTCTGCCAGACCGAGCTGAAGACCCTGCAGCGCCTGCGGGCTGACCTCGTTCAGCCGCAGCCGGCCGGCCCGGCCGAGGAGCGACAGGCCGATGGCGCCGACGCCGGCGTAGAACTCGGTCACCGACGCACCCGGGGAAACCCGCTCGCGCACATGCTCCACGATCTGCTGCGCGACCTCGAGGTTGCTTTGCCCGAAGGCACCCGGCGGATAGTGCACGGCCGCTGCACCGAAGTCTTCCACCACGCTCTGCGGCCCGCAATAGTGATGGAAGACAGGTCCGAGGATCACATTGTCGGGCCTGGAATTGAAGTTCAGCCACAGGCTGTGCAGACGTGCGCCGAGCCGCTCGCGGATCAGCTCGAGGCAGGCCTCGAGCGGCTCGACCGCATCGGTATTCGCCACCAGTACGACCTGGGCGCTCTGCGAGCGCCGCTCGACGACGACCTGCAGGTATCTCGCCAGGCCGAGGTGCGCCCGGTCCGAGTAGCAGGTGACCTTCGCCTCCACGAGCGCGCCCCGCACGACGCCGGCCACGGCGTTGATCAGCGGGTGGTGCACCCGGCAATCCGGAATGTGCACGACGCGGTGGCTGTCGGCCGCGAACAGCCCGATCTTCGGCGCTCCGAGCCGGCCGCGGATCGCGAGGCGCGCCCGGTGCCGGAATCCGGACAGCGCGCCGCCGTGCACGGGCACATCCGAGAGCCCATGCTCCCGGGCGAGCGCCTGCAATGCCTCACGGGCGTGCCGGGCGATCGTGCCGGCACCGAAGCGCGGGCACGCATCGCAGGGCGGCCGATGGGGGCAGGCGCTCACTGCCAGGCGTGGCTACCGCGGCGGCCGTCAGCCCTGCAGCAGGTCGACATTGCGCACCGCGCCCTGGTCGGCACTGGTTGCCAGCTTCGCGTAGGCCTTGAGCGCGGCCGACACCCGGCGCTTGCGCGGTGCCGCCGGCCTGAAGCCCCGGGCCGCCTGCAGTTCGCGCCGGCGCCGCAGATCCTCATCGCTTACGGCGACGCGGACGCTGCGATTCGGGATATCGATCTCGATGAGGTCCCCGTCTTCGACCAGACCGATGCTGCCGCCCTCGGCGGCCTCGGGTGACACATGGCCGATCGAGAGCCCCGCCGTTCCTCCCGAGAACCGTCCGTCGGTGATCAGTGCGCACACCTTGCCCAGGCCCCTGGACTTCAGATAGCTGGTCGGATAGAGCATCTCCTGCATGCCCGGCCCGCCGCGCGGACCCTCGTAGCGGATGATGACGACATCGCCGGCCTTCACCCGCCCCTGCAGAATGGCCTCGACCGCATCGTCCTGGCTCTCCAGGACAACCGCCGGACCCTTGAACTTGAGGATACTCGGGTCGACTCCGGCCGTCTTCACGATGCAGCCGCGCTCGGCCAGGTTCCCATAGAGGACCGCCAGGCCGCCGTCACGGCTGTAGGCGCCCTGAAGATTGCGGATGCATCCGCTCGTCCGGTCCAGGTCCAGTTCGGCATAGCGGCAGCTTTGCGAAAACGCGCTGCGGCTGGGCACGCCGGCGGGTCCCGCGCGGTAGAACTCCTGCACCGCCGGGTCCGCGGTGCGGACCACATCCCATTTTTCCAGCGCCTCGGCCAGTGATGCGGCGTGCACGGTCGGCACCGAGGTGTCGAGGAGACCCGCGCGGTCGAGCTCGCCCAGAATCGCCATCACGCCTCCGGCGCGATGCACGTCCTCGAGGTGGAAGTGACTGGAGGGCGCCACCTTGCACAGGTTCGGCACCCGGCGCGACAGCCGATCGATGTCGGCCATCCGGAAGTCGATCCCGCCCTCCTGCGCGGCCGCGAGCAGGTGCAGCACCGTATTGGTCGAGCCGCCCATCGCGATATCGAGCGACATGGCGTTCTCGAAAGCAGCCTTGCCGGCGATGTGGCGCGGCAGGGCCCGTGCATCCTCCTGCTCGTAGTAGCGCCGGGCGAGTTCCACCACCGTGCGCCCGGCCCTGCGGAACAGCTGTTCGCGATCGGCATGGGTGGCCACCAGCGAGCCGTTGCCCGGCAGCGCGAGCCCCAGTGCTTCGGTCAGGCAGTTCATCGAATTGGCGGTGAACATCCCGGAGCAGGAACCGCAGGTGGGACACGCCGAGCGCTCGATCGCGCGCACCTGTGCATCCGACACCTTCTCGTCCGCCGCGGCCACCATGGCGTCGATCAGGTCGAGCGCGACCTCCTTGCCCGCGAGCCGGGTCCTGCCCGCCTCCATCGGACCACCGGACACGAAGACCACGGGGATATTCAGCCGCAGCGCCGCCATCAGCATGCCCGGCGTGATCTTGTCGCAATTGGATATGCACACCAGCGCATCGGCCGTGTGCGCGTTGCACATGTATTCGACGCTGTCCGCGATGATGTCGCGTGACGGCAGGCTGTAGAGCATGCCATCGTGCCCCATCGCGATGCCGTCATCCACGGCGATGGTATTGAACTCCTTGCCGACGCCGCCCGCGCGTTCGATCTCCTGGATGACCAGCTGGCCGAGGTCCTTCAGGTGCACATGGCCCGGAACGAACTGGGTGAAGGAATTGGCCACGGCAATGATGGGCTTGTCGAAGTCCTGGTCCTGCATGCCGGTGGCGCGCCACAGGGCGCGGGCGCCGGCCATGTTGCGGCCTGCGGTGCTGGTACGGGAGCGGTAGGCTGGCATGTGAGTCTCGGTATCCGGCGCACGGTGCGCCGCGTTTGAATTCTGCAACGGATCGTGTATACGTACCAATACAGACTTTGTCTGATGGTTATACGGAATTCGAATAGTGGAACTGAGGCAGCTGCGCTACTTCGCGGCGATCGCGGAGGCCGGGAGTTTCACGCGCGCCGCGCTGCGGCTGCACGTGTCCCAGCCGCCCCTGTCCACCCAGATCAGGGCCCTGGAGCAGGAACTCGGGACGCGACTGCTCGCGCGCACGAATCGCGGCGTGACCCTGACGGGCGCCGGTGCCGTGTTCTACGAGGAGACCCGCGCCGTCCTCGCCCGCCTGGACGGCGCCCGGCGCAAAGCCCTGCAGGCCGACCGCGGCGATGTCGGCACGTTGTCCGTGGGCTTCGTCTCGATCGCCGACTACGGCATCCTGCCACCGGCCCTGAAGGGTTTCCGGGGCCAGTTCCCGCTGGTGGAAGTCCAGCTGCACGAACTGACCACCGATGCCCAGATCCGGGAGCTTCGCGCCTCGCGCCTGGACCTGGGTCTCGGCCTCGCGCCGGTCGAGGAACCGGACCTGGAATTCAAGCGCCTGCTGCGCGAGGAACTGGTGCTGGCCGCGCCCTCGGACCACCCGGCGGCCCGCGGTGGCGCCGTCGATCTGCGCTCGCTGTCGAAGGCGAGCTTCATCGTCCCGCCGCGCGATGTCGCTCCGGGACTGTACGACCTCACGATCAGCCGCTGCAGGGCCGCCGGCTTCGCGCCCCGGATCGTGCAAAACGCCCGCCAGATGCAGACCGTGATCGGGCTCGTCTCCTGCGGCATGGGGCTCGCCCTCGTGCCCGCCTCGGTGCGCAACCTGAAGCGCACGGGAGTCAGCTACCAGCACCTGCGCGGCAGGCCCGCCCTGATCGAGCTGGGCATTCTGCGGCGGCGCGAGCCGGAGTCTGCCCTGGCCGGGCATTTCATCCGGGCGCTGCACGAAGCCGCGAACGCCGCGGGGTGACATGCCGCACGGCCGCCTCCACGCCGTGGCTCAAACCGGCGTGATCCGCAACATCTCGTTGCCCCCTTTCTGGAACTCGTAGCCCACCTGCTCGATCGCAACCGCGCAGCCATTGGCCCTCAGGGCCTCGATGACCTGCGGCACATGCCGCGAGCGGGTGCCGCCCAGCTCCAGGAGTGGAAAGACCCGGACCTCATGGGCCACCCGGCACAGTTCCCGCAACGCCGCGATGTGGAATCCGGCGTCGAACTGCTCGCTGTACAGGAACAGGAAATGCGAACACAGCGCGAGATCAAAGGTCGCGTCCAGAAACGGCAGGTCGGGCAACTCGGCGGGCACGTACCGCCCCTGTTCGAGCCCCGTTGCCAGATCCGCCAGAAACACCTGCATCGCGGCCATTCGCGCGGCCACCAACTCGTCCACCGACTTGAAGTGGCTCCAGAGGAAATCCTGCGCATTGTCGCGCAGCTGCCGGGCGATCGCCGGGGCAGTCGCGGCGATCCGTCCGCGGATCTGCGCGACCGAGAACTGATACAGGGGATCTGCCGACACCACCTTGACGGCGCGGCGAAGCGCTTCGGCGTTGAACGATGCCGGTCCGTCGGCGCAGCCGAGGATCGAACGGGACCGGTCGGCTTCATCCAGCGAAAACATGGCCACGTATTCGTCGAAGGTGCGACCCCAGGGAACCACGTCGGCCAGCTGAAAAGGCATCGGGATTCAGGCGCCGGCCGGCGCGGAAAACCGCGGCACAACGGCTATACTGAAGCGGCTCATCGTATCGGCCCCTCCTGAGGCCAGATCTGGCACTCCTGGACCTCCCGTGACCTGCGCGGCATCGTGCTGTCCTTCAAACTGCGCCATCGATCCGGCCCACCGGCATGAGCGTCAGTGCACCGCCGGCGCCGCGCTCACGGCATGAGTCCCGGAATAGATCGCGCGCCCGACGACATAGGCCCGGACGTCCTCGGCATCGGCCGGGGATAGTGCCGCCTTGAACGACACCATTCCATTCTGCTTCAGCGCCCCGTCCAGCACGATGGCCCGGAACGCTTCGGCGTTCTGCAGCGCACCGCTATACCGGACATCCGGAAACATGCCGCGGCTCTGCGCCTCGGCGCCATGACAGGTGCCGCAGAACCGGTCGTACAGCTGCGCGCCGTGGGCCAGCTGGCCCGCCGTGCCGAATGGCGGCGGCGGATTGAGCACTCGGGCCGGAGGAGCTACCGGTGGCGGCAGCACCGCGGAGCCACCGAGGCGGTACACCAGCAGGCGTGAATAGTTCGGCGCGTAGTAGTCCGAGCCACCGCCCGGGGACGCATTGCCCCCGGCCACGACGGCCACGTACTGCTCGTCATCGACCTGGTAGCTGATGGCGCCGGCCATGACGGCGGTCTGTGCCGAGGTGTGCCACAGCGGCCGGCCATCCCTTGCGCTGTAGGCCGCGAACTCCTTCGCGAGCGGATTGCCCGTGAACAGCAACCCACTTCCGGTCACCAGGGTCCCGCCGGAGCGACTGTTGCCCATCGGTATCCGCCAGGCTTCCCTCGCCTGCACCGGGTCCCAGGCGAGCACGAACCCATCGTTGCGCGGCTGCCGGTGCGCACGCGCGTACAGCGCCGTTCCGGCCGTCATGCTCACGTTCCACTTCTGGCCCATGGGATTGTCGTCACCCTTCAAGGCGACGAAGCCGAAGTCGTTCTGCGAAGCCGGGATGTAGACCAGCCCGGTGTCCGGACTGAAGGACATCGGATGCCAGTTATGGGCCCCGAAGGGGCCCGGACTGGTAATGAAGCCCTTGCCTGTGCGTTCATAGTCGGCCGCCTGGCTCAGCACCGGCCGGCCCGTCTTCATGTCGACACCGCTCGTCCAGTTGACGCCCGGCACGAAGGGCCTGGCCGAGAGCAACTGGCCGGTGGCCACGTCCAGCACATAGAACAGCCCGTTCTTGTTGGCCTGCATGGCCACGTGATGCTTGATGCCACCGATGGACAGGTCGGCCACCGTGATCTGCTGGGTGGAGTCGAAGTCGTAGCGGTCATGGGGCGTCGTCTGGTAGTGCCAGGCATACTCGCCGGTGCCGAGGTGCAACGCGACGATGGAGGAGATGTAGAGATTGTCGTGGGTGCCCTGCGGGTCGCGGTCGGCCCAGGGTGCGCCGTTGCCCGTGCCGAACAGCACCAGGTCCGTCTGTGGATCATAGGTGATGGCATCCCAGGGGCCTCCGCCCCCGCCTGCCTTCCACCAGGATCCGCCCCAGGTCTTCGCGGCCGCCGCCATCTGCGGGTTTTCAAATCCCTTGGCCGGATCACCCGGCACGACGTACCAGCGCCAGACCAGCGCGCCGGTCTGCGCGTCGTAGGCGCTGAGGAAACCCCGCTGCTCGTATTCGTTGCCGGCCTCTCCGATCAGCACCCTGCCCCGGGCCACCCGGGGCGCGCCGGTGATGCTCAACGGCTTGTCACGGTCGCCGACCTGGACGCTCCAGAGGACCTGGCCCGTGCCGGCATCGAGTGCGACCAGGCGCGCATCGATCGTGCCCAGGTACACCTTCCCGTTCCACACGGCAACGCCCCGGTTGACGACGTCGCAGCAGGCGTTGACCCCCCATTCACCCGGAACCTTCGGATCATAGGCCCACAGCAGCTTGCCGCTCTTCGCCTCATAGGCGTACAGCTTGCTCCAGGCCGTCGTCACGTAGATCACGCCGTCGACCTCGATGGGCGTGGATTCCTGGCCACGGCGGGTGTCGAAGTCCGCGAACCAGGCCAAGCCCAATCGGGCCACATTGTCCGCGGTAATCAACTTCAGGGGACTGAACCGTTGTTCATCGTAGGTTCGACCGGTGGACAACCAGTCCCGACCGTCCGTCTCCGAGGCCATGATGCGATCGCCATCGACCGCCGCGTAGCGACGCACCGGGGTGGAGGCCGCCGGGGCGCCCGCCGGGGCCGATTGCCCGCCGGACGTCTTATCCGTGCCACTGCACGCCGCCAGCAGCACGGCGCCAGTCAGCGCAATCATCGCGAATCGGTGCCTCATCGACTCCCCCCTCATTAATTGTTGCCAGACTGTCGCGGCGACCCGCAGGCGCCCAAAACGGTGATTGTACGTTGCCGCGCGGCCACGGACGCGGGCGGCGTGCCCCGGGGCTGACGGACTGACGTGCCGCCTGCGCGCAGCGTAGCATCTGCGTCAGTTCCCTCACACGCTGCAGGAGTCTCGCGCCATGAAGAGAAGTCAGAGCTTCTTTACAATCGTGATCCTGGCAGGCGTGGTCCTGGCAGGCGCCGTACTGGCCGGGGCCCTGGATGCGGGTGCGGCTGCGCCGGACCGCCCGCCCGGAATCAGCGCCGCCGAATGGGCACCGATCAACGCCACGATGGGCGTCGTGCTGGTCGATCGACTGCCCGGTGCCATCGACGCGCCGATCGTGCAGCCGAGTCCGGCCTCGGGCGCTGCGACCCGGAATCTCGGTGCCGGTGCCCTGATCGGGGCAGGCGGCGGCGCAGCCCTCATCCCGCCCGTCACCGGCTACCTGATGGTCAGGCAGGGCGGAATCTGGAAGCGCCTCGTCGTCATCGATCCGATCAAGGGACCGGGCGTTGCGGGCTAGCGTCGTGGCCGTCCGGACGCTCCCACTCCCGCGCCGCGGGAATATGATCATCCATGCATCCCGGCCATAACGGATCGGGCTGAACAACGAGGGGCCTGATATGCGAAGGTCGACAAGGGCGATACTCGGACTTGCAGCTACGGCCTGGGTAGGCTGGGCCCACGCGGACACCGTGGTGCTGGCGGTGCGACTTGGCGCAAAGGACGCCACCGCGCTCGCAAAGTTCTACGATGCGGCGTTTGGCCTGAAGACGATCGACCAGGTGGGCAAGCCGCCCACGGAGATCATCATGCGCTACGGCGCGACGGTCGCGGCGGCCAAGGCCGGGTCATCTCCTGAATTCCTGGTGGCGCGCCGCGATCCCAACGCGGCGAATGATCCGATCATGCATGCCGTCTTCCGGGTCTCGGATGTAGCCGCCACGGTACAGGCCGCGAAGGCCGCGGGAGCAACGCTCAAGAGCGACGTGGCCTCGATCTCCATCGGGGGCATGGCGCTCAAGAGCGCAACCGTGGTCGATCCCGACGGGAACGTGCTCGAGATCATGGAATTGCCCAAGGGGGTTACCCACCTGCGGCATCCGTAAGGCACGTGCCTTTCGGCTGGACCCGTTACGTCCTGGACCGGATCAGCGGACTGCAGGTGCGGCGTGGCGCGGAACAGTCGATCAACGATGCCTCCCGGGACCGCGCCGACTTCAGGCAGTTCTACCAGGATTGCGGCAGCGAGGTGGCGTGCACCGGGCCACGGGACTACAGCCAGCAGGGACGCAAGGCGCTTCAGGAGG
>DATJPN010000187.1:0-2382 GCA_035506335.1 Steroidobacteraceae bacterium
GCGGTACGCGTGACGCGCCCGGCCCGCGACGGACAGCCGGCCGCGGGGCCCTTCCCGGTCCTGTGGCAGCATGGACTGACCATCACCGAAGCGGCCGATGCGGCCCGGGAGCCGCCCGGCGCGGGACTGAGCCACCTGTCCGCTCTGACCGCCTATGGTTATGTCGTCGTCCAGGTGGCCCGGCGAGGCAATGGGCAATCCTTCGGAATCCGCCGCGGCTACAACGATCGCACCGAGGCCGACGATGCGTACGAGGTCACCGAGTGGCTCGCCCGCCAGTCCTGGTCCTCGGGGGCCGTCGGCGTCTATGGTTGCTCGAATACCGGGGATGCCGCCATGCACGCCCTCAGCGCGCGGCCGCCGCACCTGCGCGCCGTGTTTGCCGGCTGCTTTTCCTGGGGCAAGTACGATGCGATGCGTCGCGGCGGCATCTTCGCCCAGTGGGGCACCGGGCCGCAACGCACGGTCGCGGAGGATGTCGCCCTCGAGCCGGTGGCCGGGGATGCATCCAGGACGCTGCTGCGCGAAGCCGCGCAGGAGCACCAGCAATCCACCAATCTGCTGGAAATGTGGCGGCAGTTGCCGTTCCGTGACAGCTGGTCGGCACTCGTGGGCTCGCGCTTCTGGGCCGAAGGCAGTATCAGCAGCTATGCCGGGCAGCTGCGGCAGCTGCAGGTTCCCGTGTACATCATGGGCGGCTGGCACGATGAGCTGCGCGACCAGGGCATCATCGCACTGCTGAACCTGCCCCGGTCGCGCATCCTGATCGGGCCCTGGCAGCACTGCATGAACCCGGGCTTCGAGCTGCTGCAGGAGATCCATCGCTTCTTTGACACCTACCTCAAGGGGCAGGACACGGGCCTCGAGAGCGAGCCGCGCGTGCATTACTACACGCAGAACGATCCGGACGCGGCTGCCTGGCACACCGCGGACACCTGGCCGGTCGCCTCCATGTCCACGCAGCGCTGGTTCATCAGCCCCGGGCAGCGGCTCGGCCGGGCGCCACCCACGCGCGCGCTGAGCGCATCGTTCACGGTGCATACGGCGGTCGACTGCCCCAAGGGAGGCGTCGGGCCGTTCATGCAGCCCTGCCATAACGCCGGGGAGGGATTGACCACGACGAGTGCCCCCCTCGAAAAGGACCTCAACGTCACCGGAAATGCGGTCATCACCGTGCCCATCCAGGCCGATCGTCCCGACGTGAATGTGTTCGCGTATCTCGAGGATCGCGGGCCGGGTGAGATGGTGACCGTGATCACCGAGGGGCGCCTGAAAGCCTCCTTGCGGGCGCTGGCCGACCCGCCTTACCGGGTGCCCGGAACCCCCTGGCATCGCGCTTTCGCGGCCGACGCGCGGCCCCTGCAGCCGGCACACACCGAGACACTGAGCTTTGATCTGCTGCCCACCTCCTATCGCATCCCGAAAGGACATCGACTGCAGATCACCCTGATGGGCGCGGATTACCGGGAGCGGGGCCGCGACCCGAACCTCGAGGGAGCCGTGATCAGCCTCCACAGTTCCGCCACCGAAGCGGCCTGGATCGACCTCCCGGTGATCGCGGATCCTGTCGTGCACTGACGGCCGACTCGCCCGTGCTCGACATCGTCTGCTGCGGGGACCTCGTGCTCGATGAGCCGCAGCCGGATCACTGGCTGGGCGGGCTGGCCGCGACCTTGCGGGCTGCCGCGGTGGCCATCGGCCACGTGGAGGTTCCCCACACGGTCCATCAGGAGGCGCTGTCCGCCGATGTGCCGGCGCCCGGGGCGAACCCTGCGCATCTGGCCGCGCTCGCGCGCGCCGGTATCGATGCGGTAACCCTCGCCGGCAATCACATCGCCGACTGTGGCGCGGTGGGCATCAGCGACACCGTCGCGGGCCTCGAGCAGCTGCACATCGCACATTGCGGAGCGGGGCAGACGTTGACGGCAGCGCGCGCACCGGCCTGGATACAGCGCGGCGCGCTGCGCCTGGCGCTTCTGAGTTACAACTGCGTGGGACCCGAGCAGGCCTGGGCCACGGCCACGAGCGCCGGTTGCGCCTATGTGCGCATCACGCCCGAGGGCGGCGGACCCGTCATCCCCTCGGCAGCACTCAGCCGGATCGATCCTGAATCCCTCGCCCTGATGCAGGAGGATATCCGCGCCGCGCGCCGCGCGGGCGCCCGGATCTGCATCGTCGCCCTGCACAAGGGGATCGTGCATACACCCGCGCTCCTCGCCCCGTACGAGCGCGCCGTGGCCCATGCGGCGGTGGACGCCGGAGCCGATGTGGTGCTCGGGCACCACGCGCACATCCTTCGCGGCATCGAAACCTACCGCGGGCGGCCCATCTTCCATGGCCTGGGCAATGGCTGCGTGGTCACCCGCGCGCTGAGCGTGGATG
>DATJPN010000188.1:0-12280 GCA_035506335.1 Steroidobacteraceae bacterium
CGCTCGCTCCTGGAATTCAGGTCCACCAGGGGCGAGGGTTCGTAGCGCGAGTCCGGATACGTGAGCGCAGCCATAAAGATCTCCTGTATCGGATATCCTACGCTCCGGATCCGTATTACTCAAACGGACCCGGGGAACCAGACATTTTTCGCACCCGGAAGTTCCGCGAAGCAAAATTTGGCTTGCCCGCGACCAGCAGGGCTGCGAGCATTGCGGCCCACCGATCCGCAGGAGTTTCCATGACCAGCCCCTTCGCACGTTGCTCCGCCCGATTGCTGCTGGTCCTGCCGGCGCTGGCCCTGGCCAGCTGCGGCGGCAGCGGCGTGGGTACCTTGATCACCGTGCCCAATTCGGTCGTCGTGGGGGACTTCAACGGCGACGGCGTCGTGGACGTGGCCGTCGCCCGGGCGCAGATCGATGAGACCGGCATCACCCAGAAGCCCGGTCTCCTCAGCATCATCCTGAATACCAAGTCGAAGCCCGGGACCTTTCTGGCGGCTGTCAACTACAACGCATCGAGCTCACCGCCGTCGGGGCTCGCCGTCGGGGACCTGACCGGCAATGGCAGCCACGACATGGTGGTGGCGAACCTCAACGCGGGCACGCTCTCGGTGTTCATGGAGACCTCACCCACATCGGGCACCTATGGCGCCGCCACGACCATCAGCGTCGGCGGCCAGCCCAATGACGTGCAGATCGCCGACCTCGACGGCGATGGCCTGCCGGACCTGATCGTCGCCGACAATCTCGGCAAGGTGACCTACCTGATCCAGAACCACGCCAAGCCCGGCACGTTCAACGCCGGGGTGAGCCTGCCCATCACCAATCGCGGCATTGCCGTGGCCGTGGGTGACCTGAACGGCGACGGCCTGCCGGACCTGGCGGTGACCAGCTTCGATGCCTATGGCGATGGCGGCCAGGTCACGATTTACTTCCAGGACTCGAACCCAGCCAACCGGGGCACCTTCGTCACGGCGACCGGCACGGCCTTGAGCCCGCTCACCATCGCGGCGCCGGGTGAGCCCTCGCAGATCCGCATCGCGGATCTGCGCAACGCCGGTACCAACGACATCGTGGTGGCCCTGCAGGGGCTTGGCGCCAATTCCGCCACCGACACGACCGAGGCCGCCAACGGTGCGATGGTGATCCTGCAGAACCTGGGCGCCCCCGGTACTTTCGCCGCGCCGGTGGTGTATCCGGGAGCCTCGGGGACCATCAGCCTGGCGATCGGTGATCTCAACAACGACGGGTTGCCGGACATCGCCATGTGCAGCCTGTACCCGCAGGGCCAGGGCTTCATCGTGACCCTGATGCAGGTGGCCGGCGCGCCGGGGACTTTCGGCACGGCCACCAGTTACGCCGGCCAGGGTCAGCCGGTGTCCATCGCCATCGCCGACGTGAACGATGACGGGCTGCCGGACCTGGTCACGGCCGATGGCACCCTGGCGGTGTGGCTCGCGAACCAGACGGCGACGCCCGGTACTTTCCTGACGCAGGGAGAGATCGGGCTGTAGCGCCGCACCGGCCTTCAGGAGCGCGCGGCCCGCGCGAGCGTGGAGCGGGTCGCGCCATACAGGCCATAGAGCGTCGCGCCGATCACCAGCCACACCAGGAATCCCACCCACGCGGGCTTCGGCAGTGTGGCCATCAGGCCCAGACAGCACAGGGCTCCGGCCAGCGGCACCCATGCCCCGCCCGGGGCCCGGAAGGGTCGCCGCAGATCCGGTCGGGTCCGGCGCAGCACCAGCACGCCACCGCAGACGATGCCGAAGGCCAGCAGGGTGCCCATCGAGATGATGTCTCCGAGCAGGCCGAGCGGCAGGAATCCCGCCGCGATCGAGGACACGACTCCAGTGACGAGCGTGCCGACCGCCGGCGTGCGCGTGTTCGGATGCACGCGGGCAAAGGCCACCGGCAGCAGGCCGTCGCGCCCCATGGCGTAGAAGATCCGCACCTGGCCCATGAGCGTCACCAGCAGCACCGAGACCAGGCCGGCCACCGCGACGAAGCCCACGAGGTACTTGGCCCATAGCGCCGATGGACCTGCCCGGTCCAGCGCCAGGTACATCGGATCCGGCACCCCCAGGTCCTTGTAGCCCACCAGACCCGTCACGACGAAGCTCACCGCCAGGTACAGCGCCGCGCAGATCCCGAGGCCCAGCAGCAGGCTCAAGGGGATCGTGCGTTGCGGATCGCGAGCCTCCTGTCCCATGGTCGAGACCGCGTCGAACCCGATATAGGCGAAAAACAGGATGGCCGTGCCCTGGAAGACGCCGGACCAGCCGTAGACACCGAATTCACCGGCATTCGGCGGGATGTAGGGGTGCCACAGCGCCGTGTGCACGTGCCCGGCGCCCACGAATACGACCACCAGGATGGCGATGACCTTCGAGACCACCATGACGTTGTTCAGCCGGGCCGAGGTCTTCAGCCCCCCGAGCAGCACCAGCGTGCACACCACCGTGATCAGCACGGCCGGCAGGTTGACCAGCGTGGCGGTGCGGTAGAGGTGCCAGGTGTCCTTCACGTCGATGGGCGCCGCCATCCAGGCGGCCGGCAGGTCGATCCCGAGCTGATGCAGGGTCGATTGCGCATAGCCCGCCCAGCTGATCGCGACCAGGGATGCCGAGAACAGGTACTCGAGCACGAGGCACCAGCCCACGGTCCAGGCGATGCCCTCGCCCAGGGTCGCGTAGGCGTAGGAGTAGGCACTGCCGGCCACCGGGATCATGGCCGCGAGTTCCGCGTAGCACAGGCCGGCCAGCAGGCACACGATGCTCGCGAGCAGGAAGGAGATGCCCACCGCCGGGCCGGAATGCTCGGCCGCGACGCTCCCGGTGAGCACGAAGATGCCGGCGCCGACCGTGGCCCCGACGCCGATGCAGGTGAGCGCGAACACCCCGATGCTGCGCGGCAGGGCGGTCACCTCCCCCTCGACGCCGGCCTCCGAGCACAGCTCCTCGACGGGTTTGCGGGCCCAGAAATTCATCAGCCGCGGATGAGCCGCAACAGCTCCTCGGTCTTTTCCTGCATCAGCGTGACGCTCCCGCGGGACTCGACGTTCAGGCGCACCAGCGGCTCGGTGTTGGAGCCGCGCAGGTTGAACCGCCAATCCCGATATTCCACCGACAGGCCGTCGGTGAAGTCCACGCTGAGCGCGCCGCCGGCATAGGCCTGCCGCGCCCGCTCGATGACCGCGCGTGCCTCGCCGGACAGATGCGTGTTGATCTCCCCGCTCGCCGGGAAGCGCCGCATCCGCTCGCCCACCAGCTGTGACAGGGATTTGCCGGATTCGCAGATCACCTGCAGCACCAGCAGCCAGGGAATCATGCCGCTGTCGCAGTAGGCGAAGGAGCGGAAGTAATGGTGCGCGCTCATCTCCCCGCCGTAGACGGCATCGACTTCGCGCATCTTCTGCTTGATGAAGGCGTGGCCGGACTTCGACAGCACCGGCACACCCCCCGCGGCCGCGACGATATCGATGGTGTTCCAGGTCAGGCGCGGGTCATGCACGATGCGGGCGCCGGGCTCGCGCTTGAGGAACACCGCGGCGAGCAGCCCGACGAGGTAGTAGCCCTCGATGAAGGTGCCCTGCTCGTCGAAGAAGAAGCAGCGGTCGTAGTCCCCGTCCCAGGCGAGACCCACATCGGCGCCGGCCTCGAGGACGGCCCGGCGGGTCGCCTCGCGATTCTCCTCGAGCATGGGGTTCGGGACACCATGCGGAAAGGTGCCATCGGGCTCGTGGTGCAGCCTGATGAACTCGAAGGGCAGGTGCGGCTCGAGCTGGTCCACGACCAGGCCGGCGCCGCCGTTGCCCGCGTTGACGACGACCTTGAGCCTGCGCAGGCGCGCGCGATCCACGTACCCCAGCAGGTGCTGCAGGTAGCGCTCGCGGATGTCCAGGGCGCGCTCCGTGCCCGCCTGCGCCGCCCGGGCCGGAAATGAGCCCTCGGCGATGGCCGCCTGGATGTCCTTCAGGCCCGTGTCGGCGCTGATCGGACGGGCGTCCTCGCGCACGAACTTCATGCCGTTGTAGTCCGGCGGATTGTGGCTGGCCGTGACCATGATGCCGCCGTCGAGCCGCCACTGCGCGGTGGCGAAATAGCTGCCCTCGGTGCCGCACAATCCGATGTCGAGCACATCGACTCCGCACTCGGTGAGGCCGCGCTTGAGCGCGCGCGCCAGCGCCGGGCTCGTCAGGCGGATGTCGTAGCCCACCGCCACGGTGCGCGGCCGGACGAAGCCCGCGTAGGCCCGCCCGATGTCGTAGGCCAGGGACTCGTTGATCTCATCGGGAATGCGGCCGCGGACGTCGTAGGCCTTGAAGGCGCTGAGCGTGGTCATCGCTGCTCGTCGCCATCCTGGCGGCCGTACTGATCCTCGAGGCGCACGATGTCATCCTCGCCCAGATAGGATCCGGACTGGACCTCGATCAGGTGCAGCGCGATCTTGCCCGGGTTCTCGATGCGGTGGGCCACGCCGATGGGGATGAAGGCCGACTGGTTCTCCTCCAGCAGGAACACCTCTCCGGCGCGCGTCACACGCGCGGTGCCGGAGACCACGACCCAGTGCTCGGCGCGATGGTGATGCACCTGCAGGGACTGGCTCGCCCCCGGGTTGATGCGCAGGCGGTTCACCACGAAGCGGGCGCCGCTTTCGATGCGGTCGTAGCTGCCCCAGGGCCGGAATACCTCCCGATGCAGCGAGTGCTCGTAGCGCCCCTGTTCCTTGAGCCGGTTCACGAGTTTCTTCACGTCCTGGACCCGGTTCTTCGCGGCGACGAGCACGGCGTCCTTGGTCTCCACCACCACGTGGTCCTTCAGGCCGACGGCCGCGACGAGCCGGCTCTCCGCGTACAGATAGCACCCCGAGGTGTCCTCGAGCAGCACATCCCCGTGCGTGACATTGCCCTGGGCGTCCGCTTCGCTCGCGTCCTGGAGCGCCGACCAGGAACCGACGTCGCTCCACCCGGCATCCAGCGGCACGACGACCGCCCCGGTGGTCTTTTCCATGACCGCGTAGTCGATCGAATCGCTCGGGCAGCGTTCGAAGGCATCCCGGTCCACGCGGGTGAATTCCAGGTCCGCGCGGCCCGCATCGAAGGCGGCGCGACAGGCGGCGGCCATCTGCGGCGCGAGGCGCGTGAGCTCCGCCAGGTAGCGTCCGGCGCGGAACAGGAACATGCCGCTGTTCCAGTAGTAGTCACCGGCGGCGAGGAACTGCCGGGCCCGCTCGAGGTCCGGCTTCTCGACGAAGCGCGCGATGCCATACACCGCGCCCTGGGGCGCGCCGCGCTGGATGTAGCCATAGCCGGTTTCAGGAGCGTTCGGCACGATGCCGAAGGTCACCAGCTGCCCCTGCTGCGCCGCCGGCAGCGCGGTTCGCACCGCCTGCTGGAACAGCGCGATGTCGCGAATCACGTGGTCGGCGGGCAGGACGAGCAGCAGCGGGTCGACATCACCGCAGTCGCGCAGCGCCGCGAGCGCCGCGAGCGCGATGGCGGGCGCGGTGTTGCGGCCGAAGGGCTCCAGGACGATCGCCCGGGGCGTGAGCTTCAGGGCCCGCAGCTGCTCGGCCACGAGGAAGCGATGGGCCTCGTTGCACACCACGATCGGGGCGGCGCAGTCGAGGCCCGCCACCCGCAGCGCCGTCTGCTGCAGCATGGTCCGGGGGCCCAGCAGCGCCAGCAGCTGTTTCGGATACAGCTCCCGCGACAGGGGCCACAACCGGGTCCCGGCGCCGCCGGACAGGATGACGGGTATCAGCATGATGGGCACACGGGTGTGTTCGATGGCATCTGGCCGTCATTGTAGGGGCTGGGAGCCGCGCTGATCAGGTCCAGCACCCGGCGCAGGCTCACCCGCCAGTGCCGAGGCTCCATCGGCAGCGCGGCAAGGAGCGCCCGCTTGTCGAGCACGCTGTAGCCGGGCCGGCGCGCCGCTGTCGGGTAATCCTCCGTGGCGATGGCGGTCACCCGCACCCCCGGCGGCAACTGGCCCCGGGCGGCCGCCTCCTCGGCGATGGCCACGGCAAAATCGTACCAGCTGGCGACCCCCGCATCGGTGAAGTGCTGCACGCCCCGGATGTCCGGCCGCTCGGCCAGGGCCCACAGGACCGCCGCCAGGGAATCCGCGGCGGTCGGGGTGCCGACCTGGTCGGCGACGACCCGGGCCTGGCCCGTCTGGCGCATGACGCGCAGCATCGTATGGAGGAAGTTCGTTCCATGGGCGGCGTACACCCAGGCGGTGCGCAGCACGACCGAGGCCTCCGGCAGCAGCGCGCGCACCGCCCGCTCGCCTTCGAGCTTGGTGAGCCCATACACCCCGAGGGGGGCGGTCGGGGCATCCGGGGCATAAGGCGTGCCGGAGCGGCCATCGAACACGAAATCGGTGGAAATGTGCACCAGGCGGGCGCCGCAGTCCCGGGCCGCCAGCGCCAGGTTCCGCGGACCCTGGCCGTTGACGCGCCGGGCCGCATCGACCTCGGTCTCGGCCCGGTCCACGGCGGTGTAGGCGGCGGCGTTGATGATGACATCCGGGCGGTGTGCCGCGAGTGCCCGATGCACGGCCTCCCCGTCACCGATATCCAGTGCCGCCCGCCCGAGCGCCACGGTCGTGACGCCCGGTGGCGCACTCGCGAGCAGGCAGCATCCGACCTGGCCCTGCGCACCGGTGAGGAGCACTTTCATGGATAGCAGTCCGCATCGCGAAAGGCGCCCGCGGCAGCATCGCGGGCGGAGACCACGGGCATGACGGCGGCCGGCAGCGGCCAGCGGATCGCAAGGTCCGCATCGTCCCAGCGGATCGCGCGCTCGTCCTCGGGAAGGTAGGGCTGCGTGCACTTGTACAGGAAATGCGCCGCTTCGCTCAGGACCAGGAAGCCATGGGCAAAGCCCGGCGGTATCCACAGCATGTGATGGTTGTCGGCCGTGAGTTGCGCGCCCACCCAGCGGCCGAAGGTCGGAGCGCTGCGCCGCAGGTCCACGGCCACGTCGAACACCGCGCCGGTGACGACGCGCACGAGTTTGCCCTGGGGCCGCGTCAGCTGGTAATGCAGCCCGCGCAGCACGTGCCGCCCGGAGCGGTTCTCGTTGTCCTGGACGAAGGCGAGGTCAAGGCCCGCGGCCGCGAAGCCGCGCTCGGTCCAGGACTCGAAGAAGTGTCCGCGCGCATCGGCAAAAACCTTGGGTCTGATGAGCACGACCTCGGGTATCGCCGTCGGTTGGAAGTCCACTTACGCCCTGCCGTGCAGAATGTCGTACAGATAGGCGCCGTAGCCGGACTTGACCAGCGCGGCCGCCCGGCGCTCGAGCTGGCCGGCGTCTATGAATCCGCAACGGAAGGCGATTTCCTCCGGACAGCACACCTTCAGCCCCTGCCGCTTCTCGATGGCCTGGATGAACAGCGCGGCCTCGAGCAGGGACTCGTGCGTGCCGGTATCGAGCCACGCGATGCCGCGGCCAATGATCTCCACGGTAAGCGCGCCGCGCGCCATGTAGGCGCGGTTCACGTCCGTGATCTCCAGTTCGCCCCGCGCCGAAGGCTTGACGCCCGCGGCGATGTCGAGAACCTCGTTGTCGTAGAAGTACAGTCCGGTGACCGCGAAACTGGACTTCGGATCCTCGGGCTTCTCCTCGATGTCGATGGCGCGCCCGCCAGCGTCGAAACTGACCACTCCGTAGCGTTCCGGGTCGCGTACCCGGTAGGCGAACACCGTCGCGCCGGCCTCGCGTCGGGCCGCGGCCCGCAGCTGCTCGGGCAGGCCGTGGCCGTAGAAGATGTTGTCCCCCAGCACCAGTGCCGCCGGGTCGCCGCCGACGAAATCGCGGCCGATGAGGAAGGCCTGCGCCAGTCCCTCGGGCCGCGGCTGCTCCGCATAGGACAGGTTGAGTCCCCACTGGCTGCCATCGCCCAGCAGCCGCCGGTACTGGGGCAGGTCGGCCGGGGTGGAGATGAGCAGGATGTCGCGGATCCCGGCCAGCATCAGGGTGCACAGTGGGTAATACACCATGGGCTTGTCGTACACCGGCAGCAGCTGCTTGCTCAGGCCCAGCGTGACCGGGTGCAATCGCGTGCCGGAACCTCCGGCCAGGACGATGCCCTTGCGTGGCATATCCGATCTTACGGCGCGTGCGCGCCGGCAACCAGCGACTGGCCCCGCCCGATGGCGTAGTAGGTGAAGCCGAAGTGCTGGAGTATCGATGGATCATAGAGGTTGCGGCCATCGAAGATCACGCCGGCCGACAGGCTGCTCTTGAGCCGGTCGAAGTCCGGGCTGCGGAATTCCTTCCACTCCGTCGCGATCACCAGGCCATCGGCGCCCTCGGCCGCCTCATAGGCGCTCTTGCACAGGGTGAGTCCGGAGCGCCCGGCGAAGATGCGTCCCGCCTCCTCCAGCGCGACCGGGTCATAGGCGCGAACCCTCGCGCCGGCCTGCAGCAGCGCCTCGATGATCACGCGCGAGGGTGCTTCGCGCATGTCGTCGGTATTGGGCTTGAACGCCAGGCCCCACAGGGCGAAGGTCCGGCCCTGCAGCTGGTCCTTGAAGTGACGGCGGATCTTGCCCACCAGGACGTTCTTCTGCCGCTCGTTGACGGCCTCGACCGCGGCCAGCAGCTGCGGCTCGTGCCCGACCTCGTGGGCGGAGCGGATCAGCGCCTGCACGTCCTTCGGGAAGCACGAGCCGCCGTAGCCGATGCGCAGATCCGACCCGATCCCCAGGCGGACCTTCTCGATATCGGCACCGACCCTCTCGGCGACGTTGGCCAGCTCGTTCATGAAGCTGATCTTGGTCGCGAGCATCGCGTTGGCGGCGTACTTGGTCAGCTCCGAGGAGCGCACGTCCATGACGATGAGGCGCTCGTGATTGCGCGTGAAGGGATCGTAGAGCATGCGCATGAGTTCCACGGTGCGCGGATTGTCGGTGCCGATGACGACGCGGTCCGGGCGCATGCAATCCTGGATGGCGGCACCTTCCTTGAGGAATTCGGGGTTCGAGACCACGTCGAACTCGATGGCCGCATGGCGCTTCGCGAGGGTGGTCTCGATCTCCCTGCGCACCTTGTCGGCGGTGCCCACCGGCACCGTGGACTTGTCGATCACGATGCTGTAGCGGCTCATGTGCGTGCCGATGGTGCGGGCGACCGCCAGCACGTAGCGCAGGTCCGCCGAACCATCCTCATCCGGGGGGGTGCCCACCGCGATGATCTGGAACAGCCCGTGCTCGACACCCCGCGCCGCATCGGTCGTGAACTCCAGGCGCCCCGCCTCCATGTTCTTCTTGATCAGGACATCCAGGCCCGGCTCATGGATGGGCACTTCCCCGCGATTCAGGCGCTCGACCTTGCCCGCGTCCACGTCCACGCAGACCACGTGATTGCCCGCATCGGCAAAGCACGCCCCGGTGACGAGGCCCACGTAACCGGAACCGAAGATCGTGACGCGCATTGATAAGTCCTTGACTTAATAAGATTTATTATGCCCGCCGAGCGGGCGGACAACGATCGGATATTACGGGATCCGGATGACGGAAATCACGCCCGACGAGTTTCAGGCCCGGACGTCCGCCGCGTTATGGACAAACCACTCGTAGGTGGAGGCGATTCCCGCCTCGAGCGCAATCTTGGCCGTCCAGCCCAGGGAGGTCGCCCGCGACACATCGAGGAGCTTGCGCGGCGTGCCGTCCGGCATTGCCGGATTGAACTCGAGCGTCCCGGTGAACCCCACCGTTCTGGCCACCAGCGCGGCGAGCTCCGCGATCGAAATGTCCGTGCCCCAGCCGATGTTGACGAGCTTCTCATCCGAGTACTGCTGCATGAAGTACAGGCAGGCATCCGCGAGGTCATCCACGTGCAGGAACTCGCGGCGCGGCTTGCCGGTTCCCCAGACCTCGACGCTGGTCGCGCCATTCGCCCGGGCTTCATGGAACTTGCGCATCAGCGCCGGCAACACATGCGAGCCGCGCAGGTCGAAATTGTCGCCTGGGCCGTACAGGTTGGTCGGCATGACCGAGATGGCGTTGAAGCCGTACTGGCGCCGGTAAGCCTGGCACATCTTCAACCCGGCGATCTTGGCGATGGCATACCACTCGTTGGTGGGCTCGAGCGGCCCCGTCAGCAGGCAATCCTCCGTCATCGGCTGCGGCGCGTGCCGCGGGTAGATGCAGCTCGACCCCAGGAACAGCAGCTTCTTCACGCCCTGGCGATACGCCGCGTCGATGACATTGCACTGGATGGCGAGATTGTCGTGCAGGAATTCGGCCGGTCGCGTGTCATTGGCGAGGATGCCGCCGACCCGCGCGGCCGCCAGGAACACGTACTCCGGCTCGAGCTTCGCGAAGAACTCGCGCACGGCCTGCTGGTCGGTGAGATCCAGTTCGCCACGGTCGCGCAGCACCAGGTTGTGCAGTCCGGCGCGCCGCAGGCGGCGCACGATGGCCGAACCGACCAGACCGCGGTGCCCGGCGACGAAGATCCGGGATGCGGGATTCATTCCCGGCGCCTGTAGGTCTTGAATCCCTCGCGGGCGATCGTCGCATCACGGCGCGCCAGCTGCAGGTCCTCGGCGACCATCTCCCGCACCAGGTCCGCGAAGGAGAGTTCAGGCGTCCAGCCGAGCCGGGTGCGGGCCTTGGTGGCATCACCCAGCAGCGTCTCCACCTCGGTCGGGCGGAAATAGCGCGGATCCACCTTCACGATGACCTGACCGGTCCTGCGGTCGAGGCCCTGCTCCTCGATCCCCGTGCCGCGCCACTGCATGTCGATGCCGAGGTGTGCGGCGGCGGCCGTGACGAATTCGCGCACCGAATGCTGCTCGCCGGTGGCGATCACGTAATCCTCCGCTTGCGGCTGCTGCAGCATCAGCCACTGCGCCCGCACGTAGTCCTTCGCGTGGCCCCAGTCGCGCAGCGAGTCCAGGTTCCCGAGATACAGGCACTCCTCGAGCTTCTCCTGGATGCGCGCCAGCGCGCGGGTGATCTTGCGGGTGACGAAGGTCTCGCCCCGGATCGGCGACTCGTGATTGAAGAGAATGCCGCTGCAGGCGTACAGGCCATAGGCCTCGCGGTAGTTGACCGTGATCCAGTGGCCATACACCTTGGCCGCCCCGTAGGGAGAGCGCGGATAGAACGGCGTGGTCTCGCGCTGCGGCGTCTCCTGGACCTTGCCGAACATCTCCGAGGTGGAGGCCTGGTAGAAACGGGTCTTCCGGTCCAGCCCGAGGATGCGGATGGCCTCGAGCAGGCGCAGCGTGCCCAGAGCGTCGGCATTGGCCGTGTACTCCGGCGTCTCGAACGAGACCGCCACGTGACTCTGGGCCGCGAGGTTGTAGATCTCGTCCGGCTGCACCTGCTGGACGATGCGGATGAGGTTCGTGGCGTCGGTCAGGTCCCCGTAGTGCAGGTGCAGGCGCACCCCGCGCTGGTGGGGATCCTGGTACAGGTGATCGATGCGATCGGTGTTGAAGGAGGACGCGCGGCGCTTGATGCCATGCACCTCGTATCCCTTGGCCAGCAGGAGCTCCGCCAGATAGGCCCCGTCCTGGCCGGTGACCCCGGTGATCAGTGCTGTCTTGCTCAAAGTTCTCGTCCCATGATTTCAGCGTCCGCGCCACTCGGCGATGCGTGCGAGGGCGCCCCTCACGGTGGCACTGGCATCGCCCGAGGCGGACGGATTCTCCACCAGCGGCACCAGCGACTCGGCCAGCTTCTTGCCGAGCTCCACGCCCCACTGATCGAAGCTGTTGATGCCCCAGATCACGCCCTGCGTGAACACCTTGTGCTCGTACAGCGCCACCAGCTGCCCGAGGGTCCCCGGATCCAGGCGGCTGAACAGGATCAGCGTGCTCGGGCGGTCACCGACGTGCACCTTGTGCGGGGCCACCTGGTCGATGCGCGCCGCCGGCACCCCGGCCCGCGCGAGATCCGCGCGCACCGCATCCTCGGACTGCCCGTTCATGAATGCTTCGGCCTGCGCGAGGCAGTTCGCGAGCGCGAGGTTCTGGTGATGCGGGTCGCCGCAGGAGGAGTTCACCGGGGCGATGAAGTCGAGGGCCGCCCGCATGGTGCCCTGGTGCAGCAGCTGGAAGAAGGAATGCTGGGCATTGCTGCCCGGCTCGCCCCAGATCACCGCGGCCGTCTCCCACGCCGTGCGCTGCCCGTCCTGGGTGACGGACTTGCCGTTGCTCTCCATCTCCAGCTGCTGCAGGTAGGCGGACAGGCGCTTGAGCCGCTCGTCGTAGGGCAGCACGGCCAGCGTGGGGAGCTTGCGGAAATTGATGTTCCA
>DATJPN010000189.1:0-4119 GCA_035506335.1 Steroidobacteraceae bacterium
ACCTGGAACCGCGCATCGGCGCGGCAGCCGGCTCGCTGGGTGCGACGCCCACCGACATCGTGATCTGGACGACGACTCCGTGGTCCTTGCCGGCCAACCAGGCCGTGGCCCTGAACGCGGAGTTCGACTACGTACTCGCGCGCACGGCCGGACGGAACCTCATTCTCGCCCTGCCGCTCGCGCAAGCCTGCCTCGAGCGCTATGGACTGCACGATGGCGATGCGGTGCAGGCGGGGCTCGCGAAGGCGTCGTTCAAGGGCTGGGTGCTCGAACAGCTGCGCGTCGCCCATCCCTTCCAGGCCTACGACGTGCCGGTGATCCTCTCGGAGCACGTCACGGCCGATGCCGGTACGGGCGCCGTGCACATCGCGCCGGCCCACGGCCAGGAAGACTTCGCGGTCGGCCGCCGCTACCGGCTGCCCGTGCCCAATCCCACGGGGAACGACGGCCGCTTCCTGCCCGAGACGCCGCTGGTGGGCGGCATGAAACTCGAGGAAGGCGGCAGGCTCATCGTCGAAACGCTGCGCGCGAAGGGCCGGCTGCTGCACGATGAGGCCTACACCCACAGCTATCCGCACTGCTGGCGCCATCACTCCCCGGTGGTCTTCCGCACCACGCCCCAGTGGTTCATCAGCATGGACCAGAAGGGACTGCGCGCGCAGGCGCTGCGCGATATCCGCGGCGTGAAGTGGACGCCGGCCTGGGGCGAGCAGCGCATCACGGGCATGATCGCCGAGCGCCCCGACTGGTGCATCTCGCGCCAGCGCACCTGGGGTGTGCCGCTCGCCCTGTTCGTCCGGAAGTCCGGCGGGGAGCTGCATCCGCGCACCCAGGAACTGATCGCGGCGGTGGCCGATCGCGTGGCCCGCGATGGCATCGAGGCGTGGTTCTCGCTCGATCCCGCCGAACTGCTCGGCGAGGAGGCGCAGGAGTACGAGAAGCTCTCGGACGTGATGGACGTGTGGGCCGATTCGGGCGTTTCCTTCGACGTCATGGCGGCGGCGCATGCGGATTTCCCGATGCCCGTGGACCTGTACCTGGAAGGCTCCGACCAGCACCGGGGCTGGTTCCAGAGCTCGCTCCTGATGTCCGAGGCCCTCTACGGGCGGGCGCCGTATCGCGGCGTCCTCACCCACGGGTTCACCGTGGATGAGAAGGGCCGCAAGATGTCCAAGTCGCTCGGCAACGTGATCCTGCCGCAGAAAGTGGTCGGCACCCTCGGCGCGGACGTGCTGCGGCTGTGGGTCGCCGCCACGGACTATGCCAACGAGATGAGCGTGTCGGATGCGCTGATCCAGCGCACCGCGGATGCCTACCGGCGCATGCGCAATACGGCGCGCTTCCTGCTCGGCAACCTGCACGGATTCGATCCGGCGCAGGATGCCGTGCACCCGGCCGACATGGTCGCGCTCGATCGCTGGGCCGTGGCGCGCACGGGGCAGCTGCAGGCCGAGATCATCGAAGCCTACCGCGAATATGCCTTCCATCTGGTCTATCACAAGGTCCACAATTTCTGCATCGTGGACTTGAGCGCCCTCTACCTGGACATCGTCCGCGACCGGCTCTACACGACGCCCGCCGGCAGTCACGCGCGCCGCTCGGCGCAGACGGCGCTGTACCACATCGCCCATGCCATGGTGCGCTGGCTCGCGCCGGTGCTGTCGTTCACGGCGGAGGAGATCTGGCGGCACCTGCCCGGTGCGCAGGGCGACTCGGTGTTCCTCGCCGAGTGGCACGCATTGCCGGCCGGGGCGGCCCACGACATCGACTGGACGGCGTTCATCCAGCTCAAGCGCGACGTGTCGCGCGAGCTCGAGAAGCTGCGCGAGGCTCGGGAAATCGGCGCGCCGCTGGATGCCGAGGTGGACGTCTACTGCGTCCCGGCCGAGTTCGACCGATTCAACGCCCTGGGCGCGGAGCTGCGTTTCCTGCTGATCACTTCGGAAGCTACGGTCCACGAGGTGTCGGCGCCGCCCTCTGGTGCCGTCGCCGCCACCGAGACCGTTCGCGAGGGCGTGTGGCTGCGCGTGCGGGCGAGCGCCGAGCCGAAGTGCGTGCGCTGCTGGCATCATCGAGCCGACGTGGGCGTCGATCCGGCTTACCCCGAAGCCTGCGGCCGCTGCGCCGGCAACATCGCCGGTCCGGGTGAAGCGCGGAGGTTCGCATGAAGAGCCCCACTGCGGCGCTCGGCAGCGGCTGGCGCTGGCTGCCGGTCACGGCGCTCGTGATCGGCGCCGACCAGGCCTCGAAGGCCTGGATCGTCAGCCACATGGCCTACGGCGGCATCCGCACGCTCCTGCCGGTGCTGGATCTGACGCTCAGGTACAATCGGGGCGCGGCCTGGAGCATGCTCGACAGCGCCTCGGGCTGGCAGCGCTGGCTGTTTTCAGGCCTGGCGGTGGTGGTCGGCATCGGACTGCTGTACTGGCTGCGACGGATCGACGGCCGCACGCAGCAGGTTCTGTCGTTGAGCCTGGCGCTGATCCTGGCCGGGGCGCTCGGTAATCTCATCGACCGGCTGTTCGGCGGCCAGGTCGTCGATTTCATCCTGGCGCATTGGAACGATGCGCAGTTTCCCGCCTTCAACGTGGCGGATTCGGCCATCACGGTCGGCGCGGCGCTGATGTTGCTGGATGCTTTCACGGACCGCAGGAGTTCGAACTGATGCAGGTACTGCTCGCCAATCCCCGCGGCTTCTGTGCCGGCGTGGATCGCGCCATCGAGATCGTCGAGCGGGCGCTGTCCATGTTCGGAGCTCCCGTGTACGTGCGCCACGAAGTGGTCCACAACAAGCACGTGGTGGATCGCCTGCGCAACCTCGGCGCCGTGTTCATCGAGGAACTCGAGGAAGTGCCCGCGGGCGCGACCCTGATCTTCTCGGCGCACGGGGTTTCCACCGCCATCGAGCGCGGCGCGAAGGACCGCAATCTCACCGTGTTCGATGCCACCTGTCCGCTCGTGACCAAGGTGCACATGGAGGTGCAGCGTTATGCGCGCGACGGCTTCGACGTGATCCTCATCGGGCACCACGGACATCCGGAAGTGGAGGGCACGCTGGGGCGCTTCGATGCGAGCTCCGGCGGCCGCATCTGGCTGGTGCAGAACGTGAAGGACGCCCGGGCCCTCGAGGTGCGCGACCCGGGCAAGCTCGCCTTCGTGACCCAGACAACGCTCTCGGTAGATGATACGGCCGAAATCGTCGCGGCCCTGCGCGAGCGCTTCCCGGTGCTGGAGACGCCGCGCAAGGAAGACATCTGCTACGCCACGCAGAATCGCCAGGATGCGGTGAAGAAGCTGCTCGAGGCCGCCGATGTCCTGGTCGTGGTCGGATCGCGGGCCAGCTCGAATTCGAACCGGCTGCGGGAGCTCGCCGAGCGGGCGGGCATTCCCGGCTATCTGGTCGATGGCGCTGCCGACATGCACCGGGACTGGTTCGACGGCAAGAACGTCGTCGGCGTCACCGCCGGGGCCTCGGCTCCGGAGGTGCTCGTGCAGCAGGTCATCAGCCAGCTGCGCGAGTGGGGCGCGAAGGTGCCCGAGGAAATCGCCGGCCGGGAGGAGCACGTGATCTTCGGCCTGCCCCGGGAGCTGCGTCGCCCGGAAGTGGGTCCCGCCTCCTGAAAGGCAACCTTGGTGCCGGCCGCACCGTGGTTATAATCAGGGGCATGCAGGACAATGGCGAAGCCGATGCACGCGGGCAGTGTGCCCGACGGCTGGCCGGGCTCGGGATCCGGCCCACGGCGCAGCGGATGCGGATCGCCGCCCTGCTGCTGGCCTCCCCGCAGCACCTGTCCGCGGAGCAGATCCTCGCGAGCCTGCAGGCCGCCGGCGCCCGGGTATCCAAGGCCACGGTCTATAACACCCTGAACCTGTTCGCCGAGCGTGGCGTGATCCGCCAGCTGTCGGTGGACGGCGCCCGCACCTGGTTCGACTCGAATGTCGCGCCGCACTATCATTTCCACGACATGGACACCGGCGCGCTCGTGGACGTGCCGGTCCCCGAGGTCGAATTCGCCCGTCTGCCGAGGTTGCCGGCGGGCATGGAAATGGCGGGTATCGACCTCGTGATCCGGGTGCGAAAAATTCCCTGAAAGAGCGCGGATTCTTAGTACAATCCGC
>DATJPN010000190.1:0-19324 GCA_035506335.1 Steroidobacteraceae bacterium
GGCGGCGATCCCGCCGGCGGCACCGTCAGTGACAGCTGCACTGAAGGCGATTGACGAAGCACCCGTGAGGACATGATCAGACACCCGCGGCAGCCTGCCCGGCATCCAGGTCCATCCACCACTGCCCCGTCATGCCACCGCGGCTCTTGAGGATGCTCAGGCGCACACCGGCGCTGTTGCCCTGGCTTTGAGGCTCGACACCCAAGCGCAGCAGCGCGTGTGAAGGCTCCTGTGCCACGCGCGCACTCCAGGGCCGCAGCAGGAAGGCCAGGGTGCGCCCCCGTTGCGTGGCCAGCTGCAGGCGCCGCACGATCCGGGGCTTCAGCGGCTGGGTGATCCAGGTGAGCACCACGTCGCAGGCACCGCAAACCAGCGCCTGTTCGGTTGCCCATTCCGGGGCCCATGCCGGACTCTTCGGCGCCCGCACCACCAGCATCCGCGCCAGGTTCACACCACGCGCCGCCAGCGCCGGTGCATAGGGCATCAGGGGCGGCGCGATCCAGGTGCACCAGCGGGCCTGGGGCCGGTGCGTCACATCCGCCAGCAGCGGCAACAGCAACCGCAACTCGCCGCTGCCCAGATGAGCGGCCAGAATCTCCACCAGGCCGGCCCTGGGCCAGCCACCACCGGCCAGCCGCGCATCGAGCTCAGGGAAACCCGATGGCAGCGTCTCGATGCGGGTGAGACTGCGACCGCGCCAGATACCCGGGTGTTCGAGCAGCCGGGCCAGGATATTTGTGGACATGGCTGCCCTGCACTCAGCGCGGCGCGAACCGCCTTGGCGAAGCCTCGGGCTACATGAGGCCGGCCGCCCGGCCCTGACGCAGCACGCCCACCACGATGCCCTCGATGAGCAACGGCTCTTCCTTCAGATCCACGCGGATCGGATCGAAGGCCTCGTTCTCGGGCATCAGCCATACCACCGAGCCTTCCTGCCGGTAGCGCTTGACCGTGACTTCGTTTTCCAGACGCGCCACCACGATCTGCCGGCTGCGCACATCCGGCGTGCGGTGCACGGCCACCAGGTCGCCATCGAGAATGCCGACATCCTTCATGCTCATGCCCACCACTTTCAGCAGGTAGTGCGGACGCGGCTGGAAAATGGACGGATCGATCCTGTAGTGCGCCTCGATGTTCTCTTCCGCGAGGATCGGGCGACCGGCGGCAACCCGACCGATGAGCGGCAGACCGAACTGCTCGCGGATGGTGTCCTTCAACTGGATGCCGCGCGAAGTGCCCGGCACCAAGGCGATCACCCCCTTGCGCGCCAGGGCCCGCAGATGTTCCTCCGCCGCGTTGGCGGATCTGAATCCCAGCTCTCGGGCGATTTCAGCGCGGGTGGGCGGCATGCCGGTCTCGGCGATGCAGTGCTGGATCAGGCGCAGGATCTCGGTCTGGCGGGGCGTCAGGTCGGACATGTCGTAACCTGTTTATTTATACAGATACTGTGATTATATCCAGATCGACACGCCGTGCAAGTCACACCTGCAGCACCGCCCTCACCGCCGCGTTGCGCTCGCGCGGCAGGATCGCCCCCTGGGTCTGTATCACCAGAGAAGCCAGGTGATTGGCCACCCCCGCCGCCTGGACCGGATCCCGGCCGGCGTGGCGCGCCGCCAGGAATCCCGCATTAAAGGCATCACCGGCGCCGGTCGTGTCGAGCACCCGGGAGACCGGGACCGCCGGCACGGCCTGCGTGGCGCCGGACATCCCGACCAGGCAACCTGCGGCGCCGAGCTTCACGACCACCAGCTCCGCCCCCCAGTCACGCCAGCGCCGCACCGTATGCGCCGGTGTCGCATCACCGAACAAGGCGGCCTCGTCGGCGAAGGTCGGCAGGGCGATGGACACGGCGGGCGCCAGCGCCCGGATCGCCGCGCGCGCCCGCGCCGCGCTGCTCCAGCCGCCGGGACGGTAATTCGGGTCGAAGACCACCTGTCCGTGCGCGGCCCGCACCGCCGTGGCAATGCCGTTCAGCTTTTCGCGGTCGGCCGTGCCGAACAGGCTCAGCGTGATCCCCGAGAGGTACAGCTGCCGGGCCTCGCTCGCACGCAAGATCGCCGCCTCGATGCCCGGCAGCCTGAACAGCTCGCGCGCCGCCGAGCGCTCGCGCCAGTAATAGAAGTGACGCTCGCCCCCGGCATCATTGCGTATCGCATACAGGCCCGGCAGCCGCGAGGCAGCCGTCAGCACCAGCGAAGTGTCGACCCCGTCCGCCTGCCATTCGGCGCGCATTTCCCGGCTGAAGCTGTCCGCTCCGAGTGCCGTGAGGTAGGCGACGGACACCCCGAGCCGGCTCAGGTACACGGCGGTATTGAACGTGTCACCGGCGCTGCCGAGGCGCCAACGATCGCCCTCGCGGGTCAGCTCCAGCATGCACTCGCCGATGACCACCATGCAGGCTAGTCCGGCAGGCGCTGCTCGCCCCGGATCGTGAGGGGCGCGCTGATCACGTTGGACGTGATCTGTGGCTGACCCCCGCCGACACTGACCTCATAGCGCCCGGCCGACACCACGGTCTCCCCCGCGTCATTGACGTGGCTGAGCTCGCGCGAGCGCAGGTGGAAGTCGAGCGTCCGGGACTCGCCGGCCTTCAGGTGAACCCGCTGGAATCCCCGCAGCGCCCGCCCGGGCGCACCCGGCGCGCCACCGAACTGCAGATACAGCTGCGCGACCTCATCGCCGTCCCGGGCGCCGGTATTGGTGACCCGCACGCGGACGCCAAGCGCCTCACCTGCGGCGAGGGTCGGCGCCGACAGCCGCAAGCCGTCGTACTTGAAAGTCGAGTAGCTCAATCCATAACCGAATGGATAGAGCACGGGGCCCGCGAAATACCGATAGGTCCGGTTCCGCATCGAATAGTCCGTGAAGTCCGGCAGCCCCTCGACCCCTTTGTAGAAGGTCACCGGCAGGCGGCCGGCCGGATTGTTGCGGCCCGCCAGCGTCTCGGCCACGGCCGTGCCGCCCTCTTCACCCGGGTACCAGGCCTGCACGATGGCATCGGCATGGTCCTGCAGCCAGTTCACGGCCAGGCCGCTGCCGCTGAGCAGCACCGCCACCAGGGGCTTGCCGGTGGTCTTGAGCGACTCGACCAGCGCCTCCTCCTCGGCCGGCAGGTCAAGACTCGTCCGGTCCCCGCCCTTGAAGCCGGGAATCGCGAGCCCGGACTCCTCGCCCTCGAGGTCCGCCGTGATCCCGACGGTCGCGATGACCAGGTCCGCGTGACGCGCGGCGTCGAGCGCCCGTGCCGCCGCAGCGGGGTCCTTGCGGGTCCACACCAGGCTCAGGGAATGCGAAAAGGCCGGCGCGTTTTCCACCGTGATGGCGTAACGATGTCCCTGCTCCAGGTGCAGCGGGGCGTCCCCGACGGTCTTGCCGTCGAGCGCGAGTCGGTTGCGCCCGCCCGGCACGCCCATGATGTAGTCGCCGGTCAGCGCGGGCGTGAGCCACCCATGCCAGCGCGCGTACCTGCGGCCCGCATCCGCGGTGCCGTCGAGGCTCGCCGTACGCTCGATGCTCGTCATCGAGGGCTTGCCGGTGTAATCGGCCGTATCGAAGTACTCGAGGGTGAGCCCGGGTTTGCCGTCGTCCGTCGTCAGCAGCTGCGCGGGGACCGGCAGCGGATCGCGGAGGAACTGCACCGTGCCGGGCTCGAAGATGATCTGCGATCCGGGGAACTGACGGCGGATGCCATCGAGCAGGGTCGTCACGCGCGAGGGCGTGCCGTTGTAGTTTCCGAGGAGCATCCGCACGCTGTCGGCGAGTGGCCCGATCACCGCAATCCTTCCCGGCGCCTGAGTCAAGGGCAGGATGCCGTTGTTCTTCAGCAGCACGATGCTCTCGCGCGCCACGCGCAGCGCGCGCGCCCGGTGCGGGGCGCTGTCGACGACACTCGCCGCCACCGTGCGCGCCGGATCGGGCGCATCGAACAGGCCGAGCTCGAAGCGCACGGTCAGGGCGCGCCGCAACGCCCGATCGATGTCGGCCTCGGAGATCAGGCCCGCCTTGAGCGCCTCGCCGTACTTGGCGTAGTCCTCCTCGTGGCTGCCGAACTTGACCGTGCATTCATTGTCCACACCGGCCTTCAGGGCCGCCGCGGCGGCCGCGGCCTCGCTGTCCACGTAGTGATGACCGCCGTGGATGTCATTGACGGCGTTGCAGTCGGAGACCACGAAACCCTTGAATCCCCAGGCGTCACGCAGGGTCTTCTGCAGCAGGAACGGGCTCGCGCACCCCGGGATGCCGTCGACCGCGTTGTACACGCACATCACCGAGGCCACCTGGCCGTCGATCACCGCGGCGCGGAACGCCGGGAAATAGGTGTCGGCCAGGTCATGCGCGGAAGGGCGCGCGTCGAAGCCGTGACGCAGCGGCTCCGGGCCGCTGTGCACCGCGAAGTGCTTCGCGGTCGTCGTGACCACCGGATGGTGCCGGTCGGGCCCCTGCATGCCGGTGATGAAGGCCACGGCGAACTGCCCCGTGAGAAAGGGATCCTCGCCATAGGTCTCCTGCCCGCGGCCCCAGCGCGGGTCGCGGAAGATATTGATGTTGGGCGAGAAGAAACTCAGGCCCTGGTACAGGCGCACGTCGCCATTGCCCGCGGTCCGCGCCTGCTCGTACTTCGCGCGCGCCTCCGCGGCGATATCCGCGCCCATGTTCCGCACCAATGGCGTGTCGAAAGTGGCGGCGATGCCGATGGCCTGGGGGAACACCGTCGCGATGCCATCGCGAGCCACCCCGTGCAGGGCCTCGTTCCAGTAGTTGTAGGCCGGCACCTGCAGGCGCGCAATGGGGCGCGCGTCATTGTTCAGCTGCGAGAGTTTCTCCGCGAGGGTCATGCGGCCGATCAGGTCGTCGACGCGCTGCGCGACCGGCCGCGTGGCGTCCCGGTATGGCGCATCGGCCGCCGCGCACAGTCCGCTGGCGGCGAGCAGCACCGGCAGCATCCGTGTCCCGCGGATCGCCGTTCGCAATGGATTGCCGTTCCTCATGATTTCCTGCCCCCTCGAAAATGAAGCGACCGCCGGATTCAGTACCGGCAGTACCGGGCGATGATGCTCTCGGCGAGTTCCTGCCGGCCCGATGCGATGCGCGGCTGGAAATTCGCTTCGGCGGCGTGATCCGCCAGTGACCCGAGTGTGAATTCGCCCCCCATCACCCGCCGGCCGAATTCCCCATTCCAGTCCTGGTAGCGTGCATCCCGCAGCTTCCGCAGTGCACCGCTGCCGGCGATGTCCGCCGCCGCCAGCAGCGCGCGGGCGATGGTGTCGATGCCGCCGATATGCGCCAGGTACAGGTCATGCGGGTCCACGGACTGGCGCCGCAGCTTGGCATCGAAGTTGAACCCGCCGGTGCCGAGGCCGCCGTCCTCGAGCACCTGCAGCATCGCGGGGACCAGCTCCTGGGCATTGTTCGGGAACTGATCGGTGTCCCAGCCGTTGCGCGGATCGCCGCGATTCATGTCCACGGAGCCGAAGATGCCGTAGGCGCGCGCCACCGCGATTTCGTGTTCGAAATCAAGACCGGCGAGAGTCGCGTGGTTGACCTCGATATTGACCTTGACCTCGCGCGTCAGGCCGTATTTCTCCAGGAAGGCGTACACGCCCGCGCAGTCGTGGTCGTACTGGTGCTTCGTCGGCTCGAAGGGTTTCGGCTCGATGAGGATGGTGCCCTTGAAGCCGATACGGTACTTGTGCTCGACCACCATGGACAGGAACCTGCCGTACTGGTCGAGCTCGCGGCGCAGATCCGTGTTCAGCAGCGAGTCGTAGCCTTCGCGGCCGCCCCACAGGACGTAGTTTTCCCCGCCCAGGCGATGGGTCATCTCCAGCGCCGCGCGCACCTGCGCCGCAGCCCAGGCGAAGGCTTCCGGGTTGGGACTGGTGGCGGCGCCGGCGGCATAGCGTGGATGACTGAACAGATTGGCCGTGCCCCACAGCAGCCTGATGCCGGTGGCCGCCATCTTCGCGGCCATGGGCTCCTCGATACGCCGCAGGTTGCGGTCGTGCTCCTTGATGGTGGCTGCGGAGGCCATGACATCGACGTCGTGAAAGGTGAAGTACGGCGCGCCCAGGCGCGCGATGAAATCGAACGCGGCGTCGAGCTTCTCCTCGGCCATGGCCTGTGTCACCGGGGCGCCGAGCCACGGCCGCGTCAGCGTGCCGGCTCCGAAGATGTCCGCGCCGGGCCAGTTGAACGAGTGCCAGTAGCACACCGCGACCCGCAGCCACTGCGTCATCGGTTTGCCGAGCACCACGCGATCCTTGTCGTAGACGCGGTAGGCGAACTCGCTGTCGGTGTCCGGGCCCGCAAAGCGGATCGGTTCGACGCCGGAAAAGATGCTCATGCCGGGAACTCCTCAGACAAAATTGCCGCGCAAGTCACGATACAGCCGCACGAACCGCCCACGGCGCGACGCGAGCAATGCGGCAAGCCTCGGCTCCGGATCGGCCACCCGGACCACCGGCGGCTGTCCGCATACGGCCCACGGGGCTTCGCCGAGGGCCATGCGCGCGAGACGCGCCGCACCGAGCGCCGCCCCGACCTCGCTGCCGGCACGATAGACCAGGGGCCGGTGCAGCGCCGCCGCGAGCAGCTCGCCCCAGTAGGGGAGTCGGGCGCCACCGCCGGTCATGCTGATTTCCTCGATCCGCCCGCCGCTCTCGAGCAGCACGTCCAGGCCGTCGGCGAACGCCAGCGCCACCCCTTCGAGCACCGCGTTGACCAGATCCGGCGGCGTGGTCGCATGGGTCAGGCCGAAGAACACGCCGCGCGCATGCGGGTCATTGTGCGGGGTGCGCTCGCCGGACAGATACGGCAGGAAAAAGGGCGAATCCTCGCGCAGGCCGCGCGTGCGTGCCGCCTCGACCAGGGCCGGCAGGTCGGTCACGCCGAGCAGCTGCGCCACCCAGTCCAGGGCGCTCGCGGCCGACAGCAGCACCGCCATCTGGTGCCAGCGCCCGGGAAGGGCATGGCAGAAGGCATGCGCGGCGCGCTCGGGATTGGGACGGAACCGGTCCGTCACCGCGAACAGCACGCCGGAGGTTCCCAGCGACAGGAAGGCCTGTCCGGGAGAGATGACGCCCATGCCCACGGCGCTGGCCGCGTTGTCACCGGCGCCGCCGGCCACCGGCACCTTGCCCAGCCCCAGGAGCCCCGCGACCTGCGCGGTGAGTTCCCCGGATATCTCGCTGCCTTCGACCAGCCGCGGCATCTGCGAGAGCGCGAGGCCGGTTGCCGCCAGCATCGCCTCGGACCACTGCCTGCGGGCCACGTCCAGCCAGCCGGTGCCCGATGCGTCCGACATGTCGCTCACCCGTTCACCCGTGAGCTTCAACCGCAGATAGTCCTTGGGCAGCAGCACCATGGCCGTGCGCGCGAACTGCTGCGGCTCATACCGCGCCACCCACAGCAGCTTCGGCGCGGTGAAGCCCGGCATCATGATATTGCCGGTGATCAGCCGCGAGCGCGGCTCGCGGCGTTCGAGCTCCAGGCACTCGGCGCCGGAGCGGCCGTCATTCCAGAGGATGGCCGGCCGCAGCGGCACATCGGTCGCATCGAGCAGGGTCGCGCCGTGCATCTGGCCCGAGAGCCCGATGGCGCGCACGCCCGCGCGCGCCGCGGCGGGCAGCTGCAGTATCGAGTCGACCGCCGCCCGCCACCACTCCCCCGGGTCCTGCTCCGAGAACAACGGCTGCGGCCGGGACACGGAAAGCGGCGCGCTCGCCTGCGCCACGATGACCTGCGCGTCGTCCATGATCACGGACTTGACGCCGGAGGTCCCCAGATCAAGACCTAAGTACATGTCAGGCAGCCTCGAGCGAAAACCGGACGCGCATTTCCAGTCGTTCACCGGGAGCGAGCCGCGCGACTTCGCCCGACCCGCGGTTCAGTGCGCCGGCGGCCGCCGTCTGCGGCTCCAGACAGAAGAAATCCCCGCCGGCGGGTGCATAGACATGCAGCGACCGGCACCCGGTCGCCGTCACCGTCAGGGCCCGGTCCGGCCACCGCACGCTCGCGACACCATCCCAGTCATCGAAGCAGTGGTCCAGGGCGACCGCGGTGGGCGGCCGCGGCGCATCGAAGGAGTATTCCGGCGGGGTCGGGACGGCCTCGACCGGCAGCGCCTCGGCATCCGTCAACCACAGGGTGCGGGTACGGGCGGCGACGCTCGCCACGCCCGCGGCGGGAAAATAAGGATGCAGGCCGAGCATGCCCGGCATGGCGCTTCCCGAGCGGTTTTCGATGCTCAACCGGACCTCGAGGCCATCCTCGAGCAGGGCGAACCCCTGCTCGGCCCGATAACGCCAGGGCCAGTCGTCCCCGCCACCATCATAGGTGAGTACGGCCCGCGTAGCGGTGGCGTTACCGATACTCCAGGCGCACCGCCAGCCCTGGCCGTGCAGGGGATGCGGGTCGCGGTCCCAATTGCGCCGCAGCTGCACACTGCGACCGGCAAAGGCGAACCGGCCGTGTGCGATGCGGTTGGCATAAGGCACCAGCGGAAAGCATGCCGTCGCGAACGGATCCGATCCGGTGCCGGCGGCAGCCGGCCGCAGCACGGCGAGGCCCCGCCAGCTGAAGTCGCGAATCGCGCCGCCGTGGGCCGCATCCAGGGTGAGGCGGCCGTCGGCATTCCGGAGCACCATGAAACCAGCCCCCCTCCCTGCCACCGGCGCATCATAGCGGCTAGACTCCACGGCGCGCCGACAATAATGAGAGGGGGGAGCATGCACGCGGGTTCCGATGACTCGACGCCGGGCTATGCCACGGTGTCCACCAACATGCTGTTCGTATTCGCCATCGTGGCCGTGGCCACGATCGGCGGCTTCATGTTCGGCTACGACAGCGGCGTCATCAACGGCACCCAGGACGGCCTGCAGCAGGCCTTCTCGCTGACGCGCTTCGAGACCGGCTTCAATGTCGCCGCGATCCTGGTCGGCTGCGCGGTGGGGGCGTTCATCGCCGGGCGCCTCGCCGATCTGATCGGCCGGCGCAGCGTCATGATCATCGCCGCCGTGCTGTTCGTGGTGAGCGCCCTGGCCGCCGGTGATGCGCCCTCCTCCATCGTGTTCATCCTCGCGCGGTTCATCGGCGGACTGGGCGTGGGCGCCGCGAGCGTCCTGTGTCCGGCCTACATCAGCGAGGTCACCCCGGCGCATTCGCGCGGCCGGCTCGCGAGCCTGCAGCAGGTCATGATCATCACCGGATTGACCGGTGCCTTCCTCGCCAACTACGTGCTCGCGAAGGTGGCCGGGGGTTCCACCGGAGCCCTGTGGCTCGGGTATCCGGCGTGGCGCTGGATGTTCTGGATGCAGATCATTCCGGCCGCGGTGTTCCTGCTCATGCTGCTGATCATTCCGGAGAGCCCGCGCTTCCTGGTCTCCCGCGGCCGGCCGCAACACGCGCAACAGGTGCTGACCCGGATATTCGGCGCGGCCGAGGCGCAGCGCAAGGTCGCGCAGATCACCGCCTCCCTCGCGGTCCACCAGCATCGGCCCAAGCTCTCCGATCTGCTGGAAGGCGGCCGGATCCGGCGCATCGTGTGGGTCGGAATCGGACTTGCCGTGTTCCAGCAGTTCGTCGGCATCAACATCGTCTTCTATTACGGCACGGTGCTGTGGGAATCGGTGGGCTTCAGCGAGGCCGACTCGCTGCTCATCAATGTCGTCTCGGGCGTGCTGTCGATCGCGGCCTGCATCTTCACGATCTTCACCGTCGATCACATCGGCCGCCGGCCGCTGCTGGTGATCGGCTCGCTGGGGATGGCCGTCACCCTGGGTCTCGTCGCCGCTTCCTTTGCGACCGGTTCGCTGGTGAACGGCACCTTGCACCTGTCGCATCCGGCCGGACTGCTCGCACTCGTCAGCGCCAACGTCTACGTGATCTTCTTCAACGCCAGCTGGGGACCGGTCATGTGGGTGATGCTCGGGGAGATGTTCCCCAACCAGATCCGGGGCTCGGGCCTCGCGGTTGCGGGCTTCGCGCAGTGGATGGCGAACTACGCCATCAGCGTCAGCTTCCCGGTGCTGGCCGCAAGCGCGGGCCTCGTGGTCACGTACGGCTTCTACGCGCTCTCCGCGCTGGTGTCGTTCTTCTTCGTGCGCGCCATGGTGCACGAAACCCGGGGCGTGGAGCTGGAGCACATGCGCGGCTAGGCTCTCAAGGCGGCGGTCAACGCCGCGAGATCCGCAGGCGTCGCGGTCCATTGTGGAAAGCGGCCCGCGGGGCCGAACAGCGCCGCCGCGATACCCTCCACGCCGCGGTCGCGCCACAGTCGCGCCAGATCCGACGCCCACGGATCCTCGACCGTGAACCGGTCGCCGCGCACGAAGGCGATCCACGCGGCCAGGGCCTGCAGCAGCGCCGGACAGCGTCGCCCCCGGGACTGCGCGCTGCGCAGCGTGTCGAGCCATCGCTGCGGGATCTTCTGCGAGCCGTCCATCGCGATCTGCCGCAGCCGGTGCGGACGGGCGTGATTCGCGAAGCGTCCGACGAGCAGGTCCGCATAGGCCATGAGGTCCTGGCCCGGGGCACTCTCGAAGCTGCCGGCGGCCTCCTCGCGCATCAGGGTGTTCACCAGCGCCGCAAGCGGCGGATCCGCGATGGCCTCGTGGACGAATTCGCAGCCGCGCGCGAGGCCCAGGTACGCGAGCGCCGAATGCGCGCCGTTGAGCATGCGCAGCTTGGCGGTCTCGTACGGGGCGACATCGGTCACGAACTGCGCGCCGCCGGCTCCCCAGTCGGGACGCGGACCGGCGAACCGGTCCTCGATGACCCATTGCCGGAACGGTTCGGTCATCACCGCAGCCTGATCGTGCAGCCCGAGCTGCCGATCCAGCCGGTCCAGATCGGCGCTGCGCGTCGCCGGCACGATGCGATCCACCATGCTGGCCGGACAGGCGCACTCGCGGTGCAGCCACGCGGCCGAGTCCGGATCGACCCGCTCGAGGAACTGCGAGAGCAGCCGTTCGAGCTGTCGTCCATTGTCCGCGAGGTTGTCGCAACACAGCACGGTGACGCCGGGCAGCCCGCGGCGGCGGCGCAGCGCGAACGCCCGCGCCAGCAGGCCGTAGAGCGTCTGCGTGCCGCCCGCGAGATCCCCCGCGACGGGCACCGCCGCCATGTCCAGGGACTGATCGGGCCGGCGGTAGTAGCCCTTCTCGGTGATCGTCACGCTGACAACGTGGGTATCGGCCGCGGCCAGTGCCTCGATCACGGCGAGCGGATCCTCCGGGGCCACGAGCACTTCCCGGATGGCCCCGATGAGCCGGATTTCCTCAACCCTGTTGCCGGACTGCGTGACGGTGTAGAGCCCGTCCTGGGGCTCGAGCTGATCACGCACCTGGCCGCTGCGCAGCGATACCCCGGTGATGCCCCAGCCGCGCTCACCCGCGGCCATCGCATCATCGGTATAGACGGCCTCGTGGGCGCGATGGAAGGCGCCGAGGCCCAGGTGCACGATGCCGCGGGTCTGCGGCAACGGGTAACCGGGCGTGCGCACCCCGGCCGGCAGCTTGCCGAGCGTTGCGGCGCACAGTCGGGGCACACCCCTGCTCATCAATGCGCGATACCACGGTCCGCGTCGGAGCGGGACCGGCCTGGCGCGTAGCGGTAGACCTGCTCCTCGTACCAGGCGAGCGGATGCTGCGGCGGCGTGATTCCGGGCGGCAACGGCAGTCCGGCCTTGCTCTGGAAGTAGGCGATGCACGCATCGCGCCACCAGCGGGCTTCCTCGTGCTGCTCGCGCAGGAACGCCGCGGTCTTGCCGAAACGCTCGGCATCGATGAAGGGTCGCAGTGAGTCCCAGGTGCGGCCCATCGCCTGCACCGTGGCGACGCCGCGCGAATAGCGGTAGGTCAGCTCCTCCCAGACGGTGCGGCCGGAGGCGACGCGGAAGCTCCAGGGCACGTGGTGAAACCACAGCAGGTAGCGGTCGTCATCGACATCCGGATCCGCCAGGCGGCGGGCCACCTCGGGTGCGTAGTCGGCGAGCGCGTCGCTGCCGCTCGCGGTGCGGTCGAACCCGATCCCGTCGGTGCCCGCGTGATGGTAGTAGACGGGGTTCCATTCGGCGCGCGGCAGGTTGTCGATCCACGGGCCCGGACCGTAGTGGTGACCGGTCGCCATCAGATGCGCGAGCCCGAGCGGCGTCATGTAGTCCACCACCGCTTCGCGCGAACCCATCATCATCCCGACGATCGGCCTCACCACCCGCGGGTCGCCGGAGAAGGTCATGCGCACCCAGTCCCCGGCAATCGCCTGCGGATCGGCTTGAGGGTCCCAGGCCAGGCGCCCGAAGGCATACCAGTCGGCCTGACCGAATATCGAACCGGTCCAGTCGCGGTCGGTGCCGATATTGGCGACGCCGGCCATGCCGGTCAGCGCATGACCGTCCCGCGGACCCTCGATCACCCGGGCCACGGTCGATCCGGCCCCGTGCGCGAACGTGTCCCACCGCAGCACTTCGGCGAACAGCGCACCCAGGTACACCAGATGGGTCGAGAACCCCAGGTATTCCTTGGTCAGTTGAAATTCGGGCATCTCCTGGGTCGCGGGCATGGCCCCGAACAGGGGATGCACCGGCTCACGCGGCTGGAAATCCAGCGGGCCGTTCTTGATCTGCACCAGGACGTTGTCGGCGAACTGTCCATCGAGCGGCTTGAATTCGGCATAGGCCTGCCGGACCCGGTCCTGGGCGTTTTCCGTGGCGTAGACGAAGGCGCGCCACATCACCACGCCGCCGTGGGCGGCGAGCGCGCCGGCGATCATGTTGGCGCCCTGCGCCTGCGTGAGATGGTAGTCGCGCGGCCCGGGCTGCCCCTCGCTGTCCGCCTTGACGAGGAAACCGCCGAAATCCGGAATGGCCCGATAGATCTCGTCGGCCTTCGCGTGCCACCAGGCGATGACCGACGGGTCGCGTGGATCACCGGTGCGGGTCTCTCCGAGTTCGAGCGGACTGTTGAACTGCACCGACAGGTAGACCCGGATGCCATAGGGCCGCATCGCCTGCGCGATGGCCGCCACCTTGGCGATCCAGCGGCTCGTCAGGTACACGGAACTCGCCGCGACATTGTTCAGTACGACGCCGTTGATGCCGACGGATGCATCCGCGCGCGCGTAGTCCGTGTAGCGCGGATCCACGTATCCGGGAAGGCGCCAGAAGTCGAAGATCGACTGCCCGGCGTAGCCACGCTCGACGCTGCGATCCGGATTGTCCCAGTGATCGAGGACCCGCAGCTTCAACCGGGGCGCATCGTGCACATCGAGCTTCGTCATGGATTCGCGCCGCTGCATGAGCGCGAGGTAGCGGAACACCCCGTAGAGCACTCCGGTGTCCGTGTTGGCGGCGATCAGCGTCACCGGATGGCCGTCCCACCGGGTCGAGCGCAACACGAATCCTTCGGACCCGGCCGCCGCCAGGCCCAGTGAAGCGGCCCGGGCCGCGAGCTGCGGCGAACCGCTCGCCGTGGCGAGCACGATGTTGCCGTCGGCCACCGCCGTAGCCGCCGCCGGCGCCTTGCCCAGCATGCCCGCAAGGCCCGCATCCAGTTCGGCGACCGCCGCCCGCAGCGTCGCCGAGTCTGCGTACGCCACCACTCCGGTGGCCCGCGCGGCATATGCCTCGCGCGCAGGAGAAGCGATGCGCGTGTAGCGCAACCACAACCGGTAACCATCCTCCGCAGCGGCGACCGCCGGGAGCCCGGCGCCGATGGCGGCCAGGAGCAGCAGCAGTGGCCCCCGTAGTGCCGGAATCGGCGGAAAAATCATGCACAATGCCCGCATGGGCTTAGATTAGCGCCAAAGGGGGATCGGCCATGCCGATAATCACCGACGCACGCGTCATCGTCAGCTGCCCGGGCCGCAATTTCGTCACGCTGAAGATCATGACCGACGAGGGCATCCATGGGCTGGGGGATGCCACGCTGAACGGTCGTGAGCTCGCGGTGCGCAGCTACCTCGAGGATCATGTCGTGCCCTGCCTGATCGGCCGCGACGCGCACCGCATCGAGGACACCTGGCAGTACCTGTACCGCGGCGCCTACTGGCGGCGCGGCCCGGTGACCATGTCGGCGATCGCCGCGGTCGACATGGCGCTGTGGGACATCAAGGGCAAGCTTGCCGGACTGCCGCTGTACCAGCTGCTCGGCGGCGCGAGCCGCGATGCGGTCATGGTCTACGGCCACGCCAATGGCGAAACCATCGCCGATACCATCGCGCGGGCGCTCGAGTATCGTGCCGCCGGATACAAGGCCATACGGCTGCAATCCGCAGTTCCGGGCCTGTCCGGGACCTACGGCATCGCGAAGGGCAAGGGTCCGTACGAGCCGGCCAACGCGACGCTGCCGCAGGAGGCCCGCTGGTCCACGGTGAAATACCTGCCCTCGGTCGCACCCCTGTTCGCGGCAGCGCGCGAGGCTCTCGGGCCCGACATGCACCTGCTGCACGATGTTCACCATCGTCTCACGCCGATCGAGGCCGCACGGCTGTGCAAGGACCTCGAACCCTTTCGTCCCTTCTGGATCGAAGACGCCGTACCGGCCGATAACCAGGCGAACTTCCGTCTCATCCGCCAGCACAGTACGACCCCCCTGGCCGTGGGCGAAGTGTTCAATTCCATCTGGGACTGCAAGCAGCTCATCGAGGAGCAGCTGATCGACTACATCCGCGCCACCATCGTCCACGCCGGCGGCATCACGCATCTGCGCCGGATCGCCAGCTTCGCCGATCTGCACAACGTGCGCACGGGATTTCATGGCGCCACGGACCTCTCGCCGGTGTGCATGGCCGCGGCGCTGCATTTCGACCTGGCGGTGCCCAACTTCGGTGTGCAGGAACACATGGGCCACACGCCCGAGACGCTGCGCGCCTTCCCGCACCACTACCGCTTCGAGGGTGGCTACATGCATCCCGGCGATGCGCCCGGCCTGGGCGTTGACATCGACGAGGCCCTCGCCGCCACCCAGCCCTACAGGCCGGCCTTCCTGCCGGTGAACCGGCTCGAGGATGGCACGATGCACGACTGGTGATCCGATCATGACCCGACCCTTGCACCTGCACGCCGACCGGCTCCTCCCGACCGAGCCGTCGGTGCGGAACCTGGCCCGTGAGCTCTACCGGCACGTGGCGGGATTGCCCATCATCAGCCCGCACGGCCACACCGATCCGGGCTGGTTCGCCGGCAACGCCCCCTTCGAAGGGGCGACGCAGCTGCTGCTGCAGCCGGACCACTATGTGCTGAGGATGCTCTTCAGCCAGGGCATCTCCCTCGAACGCCTCGGGCTCGCGCCCGGCGCGGCCGGGGATCCGCGCACGGCCTGGCGGATCTTCGCGGAGCATTACCGGCTGTTCCGGGCCACGCCGTCACGGCTGTGGCTCGACTGGGTGTTCAGCGCGGTCTTCGGCCTTCCGGTGCGCCTGGAGGCCGCCACCGCGGATCTGTACTTCGACACCATCAATGCGCAGCTGGCAACACCTGCCTTCCGCCCGCGGGCCCTGTTCGAGCGCTTCAACATCGAAGTTCTGGCCACCACCGAATCCCCGACCGATCCGCTGCTGCAGCACCAGGCCATCCGCGCGAGCGGCTGGCAGGGTCGGGTCATCACGGCCTTCCGGCCCGATCCGGTCGTCGACCCGCAGTACGAGGGATTTCACGAGCAGCTGCGGCAGCTCGCGGCGCTCACCGGCGAGGACACCGGCACCTACCACGGATACCTCGCGGCGCTGCGCAATCGCCGCGCCTATTTCGCCACGATGGGCGCGACCTCCACCGATCATGGTCACGCCACGGCGCAGACCGCCGACCTGACCGCAGGCGAGGCGACGGCCCTGTTCCGGCGCGTGACCGCGGCCACCTGCACGGCCGCGGACGCCGAGCTGTTCCGGGCGCACATGCTCACGGTGATGGCCGGCATGTCGATCGAGGACGGTCTGGTGATGCAACTGCATCCGGGGTCCTTTCGCAATCACAACACGCGCCTGTTCGAGCGCCACGGTCGTGACCGGGGCGCGGACATCCCCTGTGCCACGGACTACGTGCACGCCCTGCGCCCGCTGCTGAACCGGTACGGCAACGACCCGCGCCTGACCTTGATCGTGTTCACGCTCGATGAGTCCACCTACGCGCGCGAGCTCGCGCCGCTCGCGGGCCACTACCCGGCGATGAAGCTCGGTCCGGCCTGGTGGTTCCACGACAGTCCCGAGGGCATGCGCCGCTATCGCGAGCAGGTCACCGAAACCGCCGGCTTCTACAACACGGTCGGCTTCAACGATGACACCCGTGCCTTCCTGTCCATTCCCGCGCGCCATGACGTGGCGCGGCGCATCGACTGCGGCATGCTCGCCCGCTGGGTGACGGATCATCGCCTGGAGGACTGGGAGGCGGCTGACCTCGCGGTCGATCTGGCCTACAACCTGGCCAAGCAGGCCTATCGCCTCTAGAATCGCCGCCGAATACTGTGAATTCATCCAGATCGCAGGCCGCCGGTCACTACGACGTGGCGATCATCGGTGCCGGCCACAATGGCCTGACGTGCGCCTGCTACCTGGCACGCAGCGGGCTCAGGGTCGGGGTCTTCGAGCGCCGCAGCATCCCCGGTGGCGCCGCCGTCACCGAGGAATTCCACCCCGGCTTTCGCAACTCCACCGCCAGCTACACCGTAAGCCTGCTGCACCCCAAGATCATCCGCGACCTGCGCCTGAAGGAGCATGGCCTGCGGATCATCGAGCGGCCCATGCAGAACTTCCTCCCCCTGGGCACGGGGACCACTGCGCGCAACTTCTGCGTGGGTCCCACCGGCGCCGACACGCGTGCGGCCCTGGGCGCGTTCTCGCCCCGGGACGCGAGCCGCCTGGCGGACTACCAGCGGATGCTCGACGGAGTCGTCGCCTTCCTGCGCGGTCTGCTGCTGCGCACACCGCCGGCGAACCTGCGCCGCGCGCGCGATCTGCTGGGGCTGATCGGCATCGGGAACGCCTACCGCAAGCTGCCCGTCAGCGCGCAGCACGCGGTGCACGAACTGTTCACGCGCAGCGCCGGTGATCTCCTGGACGGCTGGTTCGAAAGCGATGCCATCAAGGCCCTGCTCGGTTTCGATGCCATCGTCGGCGCCTTTCAGAGCCCCTATGCCGCCGGCAGCGGCTATGTGCTGCTGCACCATGCCTTCGGCGAGGTCAACGGCAAGAGCGGTGCCTGGGGGCATGCCATCGGCGGCATGGGCGCGATCACCCAGGCCATGGTACGCGAGGCGCTGCGGCTGGGCGTGGAGATCCACCTGGATGCCGGCGTCGCGCAGGTCCTCGCGGGCCGCAGCGGTGGCGCGCCGCGCGTCAGCGGGTTACTGCTGCAGGATGGACGGCAGATCAGCGCGGGCCGCGTTGCCGCCAACATCAACCCGAAACTGCTGTTCACCCGGCTGGTCGAGGCGGCGCTGCTGCCGGATGAGTTCCTGGCGCGCATCGAGCGCTACCGCTGCGAATCGGCGACCTTCCGCATGAACGTGGCGCTGAGCGGACTGCCGCATTTCAACGGCATGCCCGCCTCCGGCCCGCACCTGGGCGCCGGCATCATCATGGCGCCGTCGCTTCCTTACATGGATCAGGCTTACCTCAGCGCGCGCGCCACCGGCATGTCGCGCTCGCCCATCATCGAGATGCTGATCCCGAGCACCATCGATGACTCCCTGGCGCCGCCCGGGGCGCACGTGGCGAGCCTGTTCTGCCAGCATTTCCGCTATCAGCTGCCGGACGGGCGACGCTGGCAGGACGAACGCGATACGGCCGCGCAGCACATCATCGACGCCGTGAGCGCCTACGCACCGAACTTCCGCGCCAGCATCCTGGGCATGGCGGCGCTGTCGCCGCTTGACCTGGAGGAGCGCTTTGGCCTCGTAGGCGGCGACATTTTCCATGGCGCCCTCGGTCTGGATCAGATCTGGGCCGCACGCCCGCTGCTGGGTTCTGGCGATTACCGGACCCCCCTGCGCGGCCTGTATCTGTGCGGATCCGGCGCTCATCCCGGCGGCGGCGTGACCGCCCTCCCGGGGCACAATGCGGCGCGCGAGATCATCAGGGACCGGCGCTCGGGGTTCCCCTGATTGTCGGCGCGCACCGACACCGGGCAGCCGTCCGCTTAATTCGCCGTTAAGTAGTTGCAATCCTTGGCCAGATTTGGTGCCATTGCGGCCGCTTGCGAAGACTGTGGCGGAACCCCCGCTGGTGTTCGCATTGTCCTATGACGCATTTAGGTAGGACTCCCGTTAACCACCCAGAAGGGGATCTCAATATGAAGAGCGCGATGATTGTCAAGGCGGCCGCCTTTGCCGCCGTAGTTGCCCTCGCCGGCTGCACGGACCTGAAGCCGATTCAGGCCCAGATCGACGACCTGAAGTCGCAGGTGGCGAAGCTGCAGTCCGGAGTGCAGGGTGCCAATGCGGCCGCCGCCCAGGCCTCCTCGCAGGCTCAGGCTGCCAGCACTGCCGCCGCCGGTGCGCAGAGCACGGCGAACCAGGCTCTGGCCGCCGCGCAGGCTGCCCAGGCTGCGGTCGACGCGACCAACGAGAAGATCGACCGCATGTTCAAGCGTTCGATCTCCAAGTAAGCATCCTTACGATCCGTCCGTTCGGGGACGGAACTTGCTTAGAGCAACGCCGCGCCCCGCGCGGCGTTTCTTTTTCAGTAGCGGATCAGGGCCGAACCCCAGGTGAATCCGCCCCCGAAGGCCTCCAGCAGCAGCAGGTCACCGCGCTTGATGCGCCCGTCGCGCACGCCAGCATCCAAGGCCAGGGGGATCGAGGCCGCCGAGGTGTTGCCGTGGTCCTGTACGGTGACGATCACCTTCTCCATGGGCAGGTCCAGCCGCCGTGCCGCAGCCTGGATGATCCGGATATTGGCCTGGTGCGGCACCAGCCAGTCCACCGCGGAACGATCGAGGCCGTTGGCCGCGAGCGCTTCCTCCACGGCCTTGCCGAGATTCGTGACGGCGATCTTGAACACTTCGCTGCCGGCCATGCGGATGGCATCGGGCCGGCCATCATTGCCGCCGGCACGTCCCGGACCTCCCGGACAGTACAGCAGATCCTTGTAGGAGCCATCCGCGTGCAGGTGGGTGGAGAGAATGCCCGGCTGCGCGGCGCCCGCGAGCACCACGGCGCCCGCGCCGTCGGCGAACAGCACCGCCGTCGCGCGATCGCTCCAATCGACGATCCGCGAGAGGGTCTCGGCGCCGACGATGAGGGCATGGCGCGCTTCGCCGGCCTTGATGAACTTGTCGGCCACCGAGAGCGCGTAGACGAAACCGCTGCAGGCCGCCTCGATGCTGAAGGCC
>DATJPN010000191.1:0-12682 GCA_035506335.1 Steroidobacteraceae bacterium
GAGCGCGTCCGGCTCCTTGCTGACATCCGGGTGGTATTTCCGGGCCAGGCGCCGGTAGGCCTTGCGAATCTCATCCGCGGAGGCCGAGCGCGCGAGGCCGAGGGTCTGGTAGTAGTCGCGAAATTCCATGGGTCCCTGTGCGGTCCGGTTTGACAGGATCCAGCCATAATGGGGACTAGGCCCCATGGCTTTCAATCCTCCCGTCGCCTCAGGCCCCGGCGCCCCCCTTATTTGCCATACGAGCGTCACCTGCGCCCCGGCGGTGCGCTCCGGCAGGCCGGGTCACCATTTCAGGTCAAAGCGCCCCCGCACCCCGGCCGACCACGGCAGCCCCGGCGGCGAAACCGTGGCACCGAAATTGCACCCGTCCCCCCATGCGTGCCCGCCCAGACTTCGTTCGAAGATGCTGATGCGACTGTTCCGGCCCCCCCATCTGCGCAACCTGCGCGCCTTCTGTGTCGCGGCCCAGCACCGCAGCTTCAAGATCGCGGCCGACGAACTGTTCCTGACCCCGTCGGCCGTCAGCCACCAGATGAAGGAGCTGGAGGACTCCCTGGGCGTGCGGCTGTTCGAGCGCAAGACCCGCGCCGTCGAACTGACCTCCGCCGGACACACGCTGCTCGATGAGGTCGGCCCGCTGCTCGATGCGATCGACCGCAGCCTCACCCGCATCGCACGCCGCAACAACCGCGCGACGCTGCGCATGCTGCTGCCGCCCTTCTTCGCCACCGAGATCTTCGTACCGCGCATGGCGCACTTCTGTTCCGCGTGGCCGGACATCGACATCCAGGTGGATACCCGCGATCCGCGGCCGGCCACCCATCCGCTCACGGCCGATATCTCCGTGCTGCTGTCCGATACCGTGCCCCAGGGCGTGAGCGTCACACCGCTGTTCACCCTGTCGCTGGTCGCGGCCTGCACCCGCGAGCATGCCCAGACGGTCAAGCGCCTCGGTTCGAACGTCTTTCGCGACCTGGCGCTCATCGTCCACAAGTCACGGCCGTTCGCCTGGAACAGCTGGGCCGAGGAACTGGGGCTCGAAGCGCCCGAGCCGAAGAACGTCATCGAACTGGACACGATGTCGGCCGTGGTGCGAGCCGCCGAGCGCGGGGTCGGCGTGGCACTGGTGCCCGAGGCCCTGTGCAGCACGTGGTTCGATTCCGGATCGCTGGTGCGCATCTTTCCGCTGAACCTGCACACCAGTGATACCTACTATCTCGCGAGCCGCCCCAGGGACGCGGGCAGGCCCGAGGTCCAGGCCATGAGCCAGTGGCTGGTCGGCGAGGTGCGCTCGCTCGCCTGATCAGCGATGAACCGCCGTCACGCATGGCAGCAAATCTATTCGTTTGTTCCACTGCAGCAGGACTTCTAGCCTGTCCGGGCACCCACTACGGGTGCGCCGCACTTCACATGGAGTCCGATCATGAAACGCCCTCTGCTCCAGAGCATCCCCGGCAGACCGCTGCTGACCGCCATCGCGGCAACGCTGCTCGCCACATCGGTTGCGCGAGCCGATGTCGAATCCGTCAAGCTGACACTATCGGGATTCACCGACGCCGTCGACGCGGCCGGCGCACAACTGGCCGCCGGCGACTATGCCGCCGTCATCGACAGGCTCGCGCCCCACGGCGTGGATTTCGATGAGGACGAAGTCGCCGCCAGCACGAACCTGTGCGTGGCCTACGTCGCCACCGGGCAACTCGATGAAGCGCACGATGCCTGCGAGGAGGCCATCACCATGGCGCGCCTGGAGGATTCCGGTGTCACCCTCGCGCAGCACATGGCTCACCAGGAAGCGCTGTCCATCGCCTACGCCAATCGCGCGGTTCTGACCCGGTTGTCGGGCGAATGAGGCCTTCAAGGGCAGTTCGCCAGTCGGCGCGCCCGTGCGGGCGCGCCGACTGGCCCTATGCCGTGAAGCCTCCCGCCGCCAGTGACGTCTGCTGCACCCGCCCGTAGCGCTCCAGACGCCCGCGCAACTGCGCCGCGTCGCCGATCACCACCACCGCCAGCTGCCGCCCGACCGGAAAGGCCCGGTCGATGGCATCGCGCGCATCCCCGAGGCCGGCGGCGCGCAGCGCGGGCCCGTAGCCCTCGATGTATCCGGCATCGAGTCCATACAGTTCCAGTTCCGCGAGCTGCGCCGCCCAGTCGGCCGCGGTCTCCAGGTTCATGGGGTACTGGCCCATCAGGTAGCATCGCGCCGACTCCAGCATGGCCGCAGTGATGCCGTGACGCTTCAGGCGCGCCAGGGTCTGCAGCGCCAGATCGATCGCCCGGACGGTGTGCCGGGTCTGCGCGAAGCTGCGGATCGCGAACTCGCCGGCCACCCGGCCGCGGGTGAATCCGGAAGCCGCCCCGTACGTGAGCCCGCTGCGGATGCGCAGCTGCGTGTTCAGCAGCGAGGTGAAGCGCCCGCCGAAGAGCGAATTGACCAGGTCGAGTGCCGCGCGCGGCGGCCCGGCGCGACTCACCCCCGTGGCGCCGAGCCAGAAGTAGGATTGCGCGGACCCGGGCGCATCCACGAGCAGGACGCGCCGCCGGCGCAGCCTCACGGTGGGGTGCACCTCGGGCAGCGCCGCGGCGGCCGGGCGCCAGGGCGCGAAGCGCCGCTCCACGGCCGATTTCAGCGCCGCTGCGTCGATGTCGCCCGCCACCACGAGCACCGCGCGATCCGCGCCGATGTGCTCGCGGTGATAGCCGACGACATCCTTGAGCGTGACCGCCTGCAGCGAATCCTCGCTGCCGCCGGCCGGCTGCCCATAGGGGTGCTCGCCGAAGAGCAGCGCCCGACCATACTGCGGCAGCAGCTCCGATGGGTCCGAATCCTTCAGCGCGCGCAGGTGTCCGATCTGGCGGGTGCGCTGGCGCGCGAATTCCGTGGCGGAGAAGCGCGGCTCGACCAGCGCGTCGGCCAGCAGCTCGAGCATCCGTCCCTGGTCCCGGGACAGGAACTGCCCGCTCAAGGTCAGGCACTCGGCCGCGGCGCTGGCCGCGAAGCTGCCGCCGGCGCCTTCGACGGCGTTCGCGAACGCCGCGGCATCGCGCTCGCCCGCGCCCTTGTCGAGGAGCCCGGCGGTGAGACTGGCCACGCCGGCAAGACCGGGTGGATCCCCGAGCGCGCCGCCCCGGATCAGCATCTGGAAGGCCACCAGCGGCACGTTCCGGCGCGGCACGATGACCAGGGTCATGCCGTTGGCGAGCACGATGCGCTCGTGGGCGGGCACGCCGAAGCTTCGGGTGTTCAGCGCGACGATGCGCGCAACCGCGGATTGGGCTGTGCCCTGCGCGCTCAACATCGTGGCCCCTGCGGCGCCGGGTCGCCGGGTGATTCCGGCAACAGCATGCCGACCGTGCGTCGCCGGGAATTCAGGAGCAGGCGCGCAGCGGCGCGGATTTCCCCGCGGGTCACCGCGGCGTGGCGGGCGGGCGCCCGGAAGAGCTGGCGCCAGCCACCGCGCAGCGCCTCGTACTCGCCGAGCAGGTGCGCCTTGCCGTCGATCGTCGACAACTGCTTCCAGAATCCGGCGGCATCGAGGTTGCGCGCCCGGTCCAGATCCTCGTCGGCGAGGCCCACGGCGGCGACTCCGGCCAGTTCCGCGTCGATGATGTCGCGGGCCGCATGCGGATCGACGCCTGCGGCCAGCGTGAACCAGAACCAGCACAGCGAAGGATCGATGCCCTGGTGCCACTCCGCCGCCACGTCCTGGGCGACCCCGCGCTGCTCCACCAGCAGGCGGTGCAGCCGCGAGGCATTACCCTCCACCAGCGCCGTGAGCAGCAGATTCAGGGCCGGGCCCAGTGCATCGGCGGCGGCCGGCGCCTTGTACGCATACTGCAGCAGCGCCATCTGCGCGGGCCGCCGCACCATGACGCGCCGCTCGCCGAGCTGTTCGGGTTCGCGCACCTGCACCGCCGGCGGATCGGGTTGCCTCGGCAGCGGCCCGAAATGCCGGCGTGCCAGCGCGAATGCCTCCGCGTGGGTCACGTCGCCGACCACCACGATGGTCTGGTTGTTGGGCGCGTAGTAGCTGCGATAGAACCGCCGCAGGTCGGCGGCCGTCCAGCCACGGATGTCCTCGGGCAGGCCGATGGTCGGAAACCGGTACGGGTGGACGAGGAACGCCGCGCGCTGCACCTGTTCGCTCAGGAAGCCCGGATTGTTGTCCTCGACGCGCAGCAGCCGCTCCGAATGGACCACGCCCCGCTCGCTCTCGATGAGCGCCGGATCGAGGCTGAGCCCCTGGATGCGGTCGGCCTCGAGCGCGAACACCTGATCGAGCGCACCGCGCGGAAACCAGTCCTGGTAGACGGTCACGTCATCGCTGGTGAAGGCGTTGTTGGAACCGCCCTGCTCTTCCATGAGGCGATCGAACTCGCCGGCGGCATGGCGAACGGTGCCGTTGAACATCATGTGTTCGAAGAAATGCGCGAGTCCGGTCAGGCCCGGACTTTCGTTGCGGCTGCCGACGCGCACCCAGTTGTGGAGCGCCACGCTCGGGATGGAACGGTCCGGCCAGACGATGATCTTCAGGCCATTGTCCAGAACGAGCGAACGCACCGCCTCCTCGCCCGGCATCTTCGCGGGCGGGCGTGCGGCGGAAGCCCGCAGACGGGACAGAGGCGGCGCGCCTGGCCTGTTCATGTATCGCCTTGGGTTTTCGGGTCGGACCGGCCGGCTCGGCCGGGACGTGTGCAGGTGTACCCGCGGGTCGGAATTCTAACCCCCGGCCGTCCACCGTGCGCATGGCAGTGGACCCGTCTGGTTAAGGTTTGTTCACTCGAAAAATCGATGCAAATGGCTTGTTTTCCCGCATTTCCTTGCGAATTAGGGGCTTGGGGCGGGCACCGGGGATGGCGGGCGAAAAAAAGGCCGCGAGGGCTTGAATGCGCATCGCGGCCAGTTCGAATGCGAACACCGGGGGAGTTGTTCGCTTCTTGAACAGTACCGGAGCAAAGGCTGTGCCAAAGCGCAAAGTACTGGTTTTTCGGGCACTTGCGCGCGAGCCGATGCCGGCGCATGTGACCTAACGCGTCAATTTCGGACGTCGGCCGCCCCCTGCTGGCAAAACCGCGGCAATCAATCCGTGCGCGCGTCACAGTTGCGCGCTGCGCGCCGACCATGATCGGCGCGGGTCCGGCACCATGGGCCATGGCGGAATTTCCGAAACGGCGGCTGCTGGACCAGATCGGGGCCTCGCCCACCTACATCGCGGCCGGTGTCCGCATCACCGGTGACATCGAGGCGCCCGGGGCGCTCGTGATGTGCGGCCGCGTGCGCGGCGACGGTGATGTTCAAGGAGCGCTGAGCCTGGCCGCTGGCGCAGGCTGGGACGGTGAGATTCACGCGCGCAGTGGTGTGATCGCCGGAACCCTCAATGGCGTCCTGCGGGTGGACGAGAAGCTCGAGATCCGCGCGACGGCCGTGGTTCGCGGCCGGGTCAGCGCCCGCAGCATCGCGATCGCGAGGGGCGCGGTCATCGAAGGCGAGGTCACCGTCACCAGCGGTGAACCCATCGTCAACTTCGAGGAAAAGCGCGGGTCGTGAGCGCCGCGCCGTCCCTCAGGCGCGTCAGATGTCCGACCACCGCATCCTCGGCCCAGGTGTCGCCGCGCAGGCCGGTCAGGAAACCGCAGTGTCCGCCGCGGGGAGTCACCCGCGCCTGCAGGCCGGCCGAGGCGGCCACACGCTTCAGATCGGCCACCGGGACGATCGGATCATCGGCCGCCGTGATGATGGTCGCGGGCACCTCGAGTGCGGCGAGCCGCCGGCCGGTGATCGAATAGCCATCCAGGTATTCCTCGAGCGAGCCGAATCCGGTGTAGCGGGCCACGAGTTCGGCCGTCATCTGGCGCAGGCTGACGAAGCGCCGGAGGTCGCCGAACTGGTAGAGGTCCGGCCAGGCGCGCTGCTTGGCCCGCAGCGACGCACTCCACTTGCGCACGAAGTACCGGCGGTAGACCCCCGGACCGGATTCGATGGCCTCGAGGGTCGCGCGCGGCTCGAGCACCGGCGAGATGGCCACGACGCTGGCGAGCTTCAGGCCTGACCGGGGCGCATCCGCGGCGACCCGCAGCAGGAAGTTTCCGCCGAGCGAGAAGCCCGCGAGATGCAGCGGCAGGCCGTCGAACATCTGCCGGGCGCGACCCACGGCGCCGGCGATCTCGGGCAGCCGGCAGGAATGGAACAATCCGGGGTTCAGGTCCTGGGTACCGCCATGATCGCGCAGGTTGAGGCGCAGGATCTCGAAACCCTTGAGCAGCAGGCGCCGCGTCAGCGCCAGCATGTAGTTCGCGTCGGCGTCACCCTCCCAGCCATGCAGCATGACCACGGCGCCGACGGGGTCGGGTTGCAGCGCCGGGGTGTGCTGCGCGAGCAGCCGCACCTGCTCGCCGCACTCGAGGATCACCGGCCGCGTGTCGGCGCGAAACCGCGCCCAGCGCCGCCGCACCAGGGCGCGGCGCAGCGGCAGGCTCGGCACGATCGACTGCACGTGCGCGTTGCGCAGCCACCAGGGCGGCCGGAAGCCCTGCTCCAGGGCATATTCCACTGTCGCTTCCACGGCTGGGCCTAGCGGACGCGGATCTCGATCCGGTTGTTGGCGCCGGCGGCGCGGTTCCACTCCCCCGCCGTCAGCGTGTCGGAGACCGGAGGATAGGCGGCGAGGGTGCTGCCCTCGCCGCCGGTGACCTGCACGTGGATCTGGTCGTGGCTGCCGGCGCGCACGGTTCCCATCAGGTCCGCGAGCACCACCGGTATGCGCATGACGCCCGCCGCCGAATCATCGCGCGCGCCAGTCACCAGGTCGCACCGGGAATACGGCAGATCATCGGGCGCGAGTGAATACCCGTCCGTGGCATTTCCGACCAGGCAGAACCGGCCGCTGTAGTTCCTGATTTCGACACTGCCCTGGAAGCCCTGCGCCGTGAGGCGGTCGAACAGCTGCCGTATGGCATCCAGACGGCTGCCGCTGAAGGGTTCGACGCCGTAGGGCACCGCCTGGATGATCGGCCTTGCGCTGACGCGTGCGGGTGCCGCGTCCGCGGCCGAATCGGTGGCGGGCGCCGCGGCCGCGGGCGCGGCAGCCGCCTCGGGCGTGATCGGCGGCCGCGCGACGCCCGCGCCGGCCGTGGCCGCCGCCTTCAGCTGCGCGACATCCTGCTCAACGGCGGTCAGACGCGGGCCTTGTTGCCAGTAAAGGCCCGCAAGCGCCGCGCACGCGCCGGCCAGAACGGCCGCCAAAGCCCAGGGCAGCCAGGCGCTGCGCGCCGCCGCCGGCTTCGCCGCGATCGGCCGCAGTTCCTGCAGGACGGTGCGCATATCGGCCAGCAGCCGGTCTCCCTGGCTGTCGAAACCGGCGAGGACCATGCGCCGCAATTCGTTCAACTGCTCGCGCAACGGGCCGGTGTGCGGCGCGGGCTCCAGGACCTGCACGTGAGCGTCCTCAGCCACGCCGCTGCGGCGATCCTCGGCCAGGTTCAGCTGATAGAGCACCTTGGTCACGTCCGCCGGCTTGATCTGCTTGGGCAGCACGCCGATGGCGCCGAGCGCCCGCGCCTGGCCGACATACACCTCCCCTTCCTGGGAGGTGTACATCATGATGGGGATGGTCGCCGTGCGCGGGTTGTTCTTGATGGCCTGCACCGCCTGCAGTCCATCCATCCCGGGCATCATGTGGTCCATGAAGATCGCATCGGGCCGATGGGTCCCGAGATACTCGATGGCCTCCTCCGCGGATTCGGCGGCATCGACCTCGATGGCGTACTTCTCGAGAATCCGGGCCAGAGTCAGTCGTGCCGACTTCGAGTCGTCTACGATCAATGCGCGCTTGGCCACCTTCAGCTCCGCCGCGGATCACGTCCCCGCCAGCCGCCTATGGAAGAGCTTCAGTGTAGCCTAGTTGGCGCGCCGTTCCCGCCGGTGGAACGTCGCGGATTACCGACGGGTCCTGCCGTCGCGCGCTCCCGGCCGACCTTCAGCCCAGCGACAGCCCGAGTTGGGCCAGCAGGCCGCCGATTGCCGCGCCCACGAGCACGTCGGTCGGATAGTGCAGGCCGAGCACCACGCGCGAAGCGGCGACGAGGGAGGTGAAGGGCACGAGCACCCAGGCGAGTCCCGGAAAGTGCGCAACGGCCTGCCAGGTGAAGGCGACCGCATGCAGCGTGTGCCCCGAGGGGAAGCTGTAGCGGTCGAGCGGCGCGCCGTGCAGCGAGATGCCGCTATGGGTGATGAAGGGCCGCTCCCGGACCAGGGTCTGCTTGAGCACCTTGTAGAGCGCGACGCCGATGATGCCCGTGAGCGCCATGGCGAGGGCGGGCCGCATCCCCGCCCGACCCCGCAGCAGCAGCAGGGCCAGCAGCAGGGAATACCAGATCACGCCGTCGCCGAGACGGCTGACGACCTGGAACACGCGACGGACGGGAGGACGCCGGCTCAATCCGTTCAGCGTCCTGCAGATGCCGAACTCGGCCGCATCCACGCGTGCGACGAATGTGCTCAGGGTGCCGGCCTTCATGAGGCCGACAGCCTCGCAACGCAGCAAGGCGGTTCAATGACCGGATCGTGAAGATTTTGTTGCCGCGGCAGTCTACCGCGAACCGGTTCTCAGTCCCGGATGCCGCGCCCGCGATTCATCATCAGCACCGCGCTCGTGAACAGGACCGTCGCGAGGCCGACCGTGATGGCGAAGGCCGCGCCGATGTTCACGTCGGAGACGCCGAAGAAGCCGTACCGGAAAGCATTCACCATATGCATGATCGGGTTGACATAGGACACGGACTGCGCCCACGGCGGCAGCACGTGAATCGAATAGAACACCCCGCCGAAGTACGTGAGCGGCGTCAGCACGAAGGTCGGAATCCAGTTCACCTGGTCGAAGTTCTTCGCCAGCAGCGCGTTGATGAAGCCGCCCAGCGAAAAGACCATCGACGTGAAGACCACCGCGCTGATGACGATCAGCGGGTGCAGCACCGGCAACCGCGCGAACAGCAACGACACCACCGTCACGACGCTGCCGACCAGCAGGCCGCGCAGCAGGCCGCCGGCCGTGTAGCCGGCGACGATCAGCCAGTTCGGGAGCGGCGAGACCAGCAGCTCCTCGATGTGCTTGCCGAACTTCGCGCCGAAGAACGAGGACACCACATTGCCGTAGGAGTTCTGGATGACGCTCATCATGATGAGCCCCGGCGCGATGAACTGCAGGTAGTCGAAGCCCCCCATCTGCCCGACCCGCCGGCCGATGAGGCTGCCGAAGATCGTGAAGTAGAGGGTCGCCTGCACCGCCGGCGGCACCAGGGTCTGGCCCCAGATGCGGATGATGCGCCCATACTCGCGGATGATGATGGTCCTGAAGCCGCACCAGTTCACCTGGGCGAGGTTCACGGGCGGCGGCACGTCGGTGTGGACGCGCGCGTCCATTACGAACCGGCTCCCGCAACCGGCGCCTTGCCCTCGACCAGGCGCATGAAGATCTCCTCCAGGCGGTTGACCTTGTTGCGCATGCTCACCACATGCACGCCCTGCTGCGTGAGGCGCGCGAAGATGTCGTTCAGCAGCTGGCCACGCGACACCTCGACCTCGAGGGTGTGCGGATCGGTCAGGCTGACCGGGTACCCGGTCAGTTCCGGCGCCGTTCCGAGCGGCTCGCGCAGGTTCAGCACGATCACCTCCGTGTTCAGGCGGCTGAGCAGGCGGCTCATGCGGTCACGCTCGGCGATGCGGCCCCCGTCGATGATGGCGATGTTGCGGCACAGGGTCTCCGCCTCCTCGAGGTAGTGGGTCGTCAGGATGATGGTCGTGCCGCTGGCGTTGATCTCGCGCAGGAAGTCCCACATCGAACGGCGGATTTCGATGTCCACCCCCGCGGTCGGTTCATCGAGGACGAGCAGCTTCGGTTCGTGCATCAGCGCACGGGCGATCATCAGGCGACGCTTCATGCCGCCGGAGAGGCCGCGCGCCATGGCGTTGCGCTTGTCCCACAGCTGCAGCTGCTTCAGGTACTTCTCGGCGCGCACGCGCGCGACCCGCCGTTCGATGCCGTAGAAGCCGGCCTGGTTGACGACGATGGTCAGCGGCGTCTCGAACATGTTGAAGTTCAGTTCCTGCGGCACCACGCCGATGCAGGACTTCGCGGCCTCGAGCTCCCGGTCGATGTCGTGGCCGAACACCTCGACGGTGCCGCCCGATTTGGTGACGAGGGACGTGGTGATGCCGATGAGCGTGGTCTTGCCGGCGCCGTTCGGGCCCAGCAGCGCGAAGAAATCACCCTGCTCGACTTCCAGGTCGATGCCCTTCAGGGCCTGGACACCGTTGCGGTAGGTCTTCGTGAGTGCGTGAACTGAGAGTGCGTGCATGAGCGGTGGCAGGTTACCACAAGCCCCGCCCCCGAAGGTTCACGCCCATTTCAGTCCTTCGGCTGGTCCTTGGACGGCGGGCGCGAGGCGGCGGGAAAGGTACGCACATGGGATTCAGGCGCCGGCGGCCGGGGATCACGCGGCAGTGCCGGCGGCCGCGCACGCGGATCCCGGGGGTCCCGGAAGGGTGACTTGCCGACCGCCGGCTGCGCGGGCCGCGCGGGGACAGGCGGCGCGGCCGCCGCTGCCGCCGGACCCACCCGCGACTCGGGGCGCGCGTCGCGGCCGAGGACCTGCGGCGCGAACAGCTCCACGGCGAGCGTGAAGGTACGCACGTCATCGGCGCCGAGCGCTCCGACGCCCACCACCTGGCGGGTGATCTCCTCGCCCCGCTCGTTGCGGACGGCCAGGACGATCGAGTATTCCCAGGTATCGCCATCCGGCGGATGCCGGATGGTGCCTTCCACCCGCAGCGGCGTGGCCGCGGGCTCCATGCGCTGCGCCGCCGGGTCGAATCGCAGGTGATGCTGGCAGCCGGGGCAGACCGCCGCACTTTCAAGGATCGTGGCCTTGCAGTGCGGACAGGTGCGCGTCTTGCCGGAAGTCATCGAAATCGGGATCCCGCGGCTATCAGGAGACCGCCGCGTCGACCTTGGCGCTGGCGAACGAGCTGACACTCTTCTCGCCCCAGCCGAACTCGACCTGGCCACGCATGCGGGAGCCCGCGGCAACGGTCAGGGAACCGGCCTTCACGTCGCCGACGACCATCCCGGATTCCTGCAGCTCGACCCGCGAGGCGGCTTCGATATTGCCGTGCAGTTCGCCGCCGACGATGACCGTGCTGGCGCGCACCTGGCCGGTGACCCGGGCCCCGTTCTCGATGGTCAGGTTGCCCTGGACGTTCACGTCGCCCTTGAAGGAGCCCGCGATCCGTACGTGGCCCGAACCCTCGATCTTGCCCTCGATGGTGAGATCCGCGGCGATCAGGGATTCCTTGATTTCGGCCCGCGCGCCCGGGGTCCGGCGCAAGCCTTCGGAATTCGTGGGTGGGATCGAGGACATGGATGTCTCCCGGGTCAGCGGTGTGCCGGACGGCAGCGGCGGGGGCGGTGTCGAAGGGGTCGGTGAATTGGGTTCTTTCCAGAGCGCCATGGGTCAGGTCCTCCTCATTGCAGCAACGCTGATACGTAACCCGCACTTATACCGGGTCCGGTGCGGTGCCATACAGACGTCGCCCACGGGCGACAATCGCCCGGGGCATGCGCCTCACCTCGCACCTTACCCCTGCCGCGCGTCCGCGGCCAGCAGCTGCAGCGCGCGTGCCCGCAGACGCTGCAGGGCGCCACTTTCGCCCTCGCCGGCCGCGCGCAGGAGATCACACCAGAACCTCGGACGGCTCTCCCAGCGCGGTCGCAGCCATTGGCAGCGCGTCTCCGCCAGGCGGGTCAGGCGGCTCAGTGTGCAACCACCGATCACACCCAGATTGGCCGCCGACAGTCCCAGCAGCAGTCGGGCCGCCGCCGGTTCGCTGCGGGCGAGTTGCCAGGCATGGGTCATGACCAGCCGCATCACGGCGGCGGTCCCGTCCACCGTGAAGAACGGGGCAGGATGCGATGCCGGCCGGTCGTTGACGGCGCCGATCACGGCGTCGGACCACAGGCCGGCGTCGGCAAAGCCGGCATCCGCCAGCAGCACGGTGCTGGTGGCGGCGCGCTGCAAAGAGGTTTCATCCAGTTTCAACAGCAAGTCGCTGATGTCACGGATCAAGGCCGGCTGCCCGGAATCCACCAGGCATTGCGCGCGCAGCAACGCCAGCACCTGTTCGTTGATCTCCACGACCGACTCCACCGTGGCCACGGGGAGCCAGGAGTTCCGCTCCCACGGCTGACCTGATGGCGCCTTTGCCGACTCGATTTGCCTGTCCATCGCATTCCTCCGGCTTCTGATCAATTTCCCGCCGCGGTCATTTTCACCCAGCCGTCCCGTTTTTGCTATTTTTATATCAAAGACGGCGGGTGGCATCCCGCCCCGGAAAATCGACTCACGACAGGTGCCACCTCATGCGCATCTCCGACCACCGCTACAGCCGCGACCGTTGCCGCCTCGACCTCGCGCTGCGCTTCATTCGCCATGAAGCGCGCACACAGACCATCCGTACCTGGACCGGGCTGTCCGACGACCGGATCCGCAAGATGTTCCACGAATATGTCCAGGAACCCGGCGGCGCCGTGTCCCGGCCGCGCGGCAAATCGCCGCAGCTGGCGGCCTTCTTCACACGCTCGCCGAGACTGCAGGAGGAGAGCTCGCTCCTGGCCAGTGTGTGCTGCCT
>DATJPN010000192.1:0-26950 GCA_035506335.1 Steroidobacteraceae bacterium
CGGCTTCGAACTGAAGTTGCTGCAGGAGGTCGGGTACGGGCTCGACTTGACCCGGACGGTCGCGGGCAGCCCGGTCAGCGCGCAGGGGTATTATCATTTTCGCCCCGCCGAGGGCCTGTTCGCGACCACCGCCGGGCATGCTGCGGCCCTGGAGGGCCGTTCGCTGCTGAACCTGGTCGCCGGCACGGTGCGCGAAGCGCGGGAGCTGGCCGACGCGCGCAGGGTGCTGTCGGCCGCACTCGGGCATTGCCTGGAGGGGCGGCCCATCGCCACCCGGGCGGTCGCGCGCGCCTGCGTCGGAACGGCGCTCGCGCCGAACCCGCGTGAGGAACATGGATGAAACATTCGACGATTCGCCTCGGGGTCAACATCGATCACGTCGCCACCGTGCGGCAGGCGCGGCGTGCCCCCTACCCGGATCCGCTGCTCGCGGCGCTGCTGGCGGAACAGGCCGGCGCCGACAGCATCACGGTGCACCTGCGCGAGGATCGGCGGCATATCCAGGATCATGATGTGCGCAGCCTGCGGTCGCGGCTGCAGACGCGGATGAACCTCGAGATGGCGGTCACGGAGGAGATGCTGGCCATCGCCTGCGACCTGGGCCCCGCGGATTGCTGCCTGGTCCCGGAGAAGCGCGAGGAAGTGACCACCGAGGGCGGGCTCGACGCGGCCGGGCAGGTGCCGCGCCTGCAGCAGGCGGCCCAGCGCCTGGCGCAAGCCGGCGTGCGCCTCTCGCTGTTCATCGATCCGGATCCGCGCCAGGTCGAGGCCGCCGCCCGGATCGGCGCGCCGGCCATCGAGCTGCACACCGGCGCCTACGCCGACAGTTCCGGCGCGGCCCAGGCCGCCGAACTGTCGCGGTTGCAGGCGAGCGCGCAGCTCGGCGCGCGCCTGGGCCTGTCGGTGCATGCCGGTCACGGGCTGCACTACCACAACGTGCAGCCGGTGGCGGCCATCCACGAGATCGTCGAGCTGAACATCGGCCATGCGATCGTGGCACGCGCGCTGTTCACCGGCCTCGGCGATGCCGTGCGCGAGATGAAGGCGCTGATGACGGCGGCGCGCAGGTGAACGTCCTCGTCTTCGACATCGAAACCATTCCGGACACCGACCTCGGACGCCGCCTGCTTGGCCTGCAGGGCTTGAGCGATGAGGAGGTCGCGCGCGCGATGTTCACGCTGCGCCGCCAGGAGCACGGCTCCGACTTCCTGGCGCATCCACAGCACCGCATCGTCGCCATCTCTTGCGTGCTGCGTAGCCGCGAGGGCCTGCGGGTGTGGAGTCTCGGCGAGCCGGACTCGCCCGAGGAGGAGCTGATCGGCCGGTTCTTCGATGGCCTGGAACGCTTCACCCCGGACCTGGTGTCCTGGAACGGCGGCGGCTTCGACCTGCCGGTACTGCACTATCGCGCGCTGCGCGCCGGCATCCGTGCGGAGCGCTACTGGGAGACCGGAGATTCGGACACGGCCTTCCGCTACAACAATTACCTGTCGCGCTTTCACTGGCGTCACATGGACCTGATGGACATCCTGTCGGGCTTCCAGGGTCGCTCGCGCGCACCGCTGGCGGAGGTGGCCGCGCTGCTCGGGCTGCCGGGCAAGCTCGGCTTTTCCGGCGACCAGGTCTGGGATGCCTGGAGCGCCGGCGACATCCTGCGCATCCGCCGGTACTGCGAAACCGACGTGCTCAATACCTATCTGATCTACCTGCGCTTCGACCTGATGCGCGGCCGGCTCACACCGCAGCGGTATGAAGAGGAAGTAGCCCGCGTGAGGGCCTTGCTGGCGGCCGGTACGGAACCGCACTTCGGCGAATTCCTGCGGGCCTGGCAGGCGTCGGCTGCGCCGCCCGGTAACGGTGCATGAGGCGCGCGAAGGTTGCGGCGCCACCCGAGGAGGGCACGGTCGCGGCGCTCACCCATGACGGCGAGGGCATCGTCCGCGACGGCAAGGCCGCCTTCGTCGGCGGCGCATTGCCGGGCGAGGTCATCCGCTTCCGGCGTCTGCGCCGGCACCGCAGCCATGACGAGGCACAGCTGCTGGAGGTCATCGCCCCGTCAGCGGACCGTGTCACGCCGCGTTGCGCGCATTTCGGCGTCTGCGGCGGCTGCGCCCTGCAACACCTGCAGGCCGATCGGCAGATCGAACTGAAGGACCGGGAACTGCGCGACGCGCTCGAACGGGTCGCGAAGGTGACGCCGGATGCCTGGCTCGCGCCGCTGCAGGGCCCGCAATGGGGCTACCGGCGGCGCGCACGGCTGGGGGTCCGCTATGTGCCGAAGAAGGGCCGCGTGGTCGTCGGCTTCCGGGAGCGGCTCGCACCCTACATCGCGGCCGTGGAGCGCTGCGAGGTCATGAGCGCGCCGGTGGGCGCGCTCATCGGTCCGCTGTCGGTGATGCTGACGGGCCTGGCCAGCCGCGAGCAGATACCGCAGATCGAGGTCGCCATCGCCGAGAACGTCACGGCGCTGGTCTTCAGGGTGCTGTGTGAGCTGTCCGAAGCGGATCGTGCTGCGCTGCGGGATTTCGCCCACCGGCATCAACTGCGCATCTACCTGCAGACCGGGGGCCTCGCGACCGTGGCGCCCCTGGATCCCGGGTCCGACGCCGAACCGCTTCGGTACTCGCTGCCGCAGTTCGGCGTGACCTACGACTTCGCGCCGACCGATTTCGTGCAGGTCAACGCCGAGCTCAACGCCGCGATGGTGTCGCAGGTGATCTCGCAGCTCGACCTGGACGCGGACTCCCGGGTCCTTGACCTGTACTGCGGACTGGGCAATTTCAGCCTGCCGCTGGCCCGCCGGGTGGCGCAGGTGGTCGGTGTCGAGGGCGAGGCTGCGCTGGTGGATCGGGCACGACATAATGCGATCATGAATGGCCTGACCAACGCCCGATTCGTGGCCGCGGATCTGACCCAGCCGCTGCCGCTGAATGCGCCCTGGCTGGCGGCGGGCGTGACCCACGTGGTGCTGGATCCGCCGCGCGTCGGGGCGTTGAACGTAATGCCAACCATCGCACAGCTTGCGCCCCGCCGTGTCGCTTACATTTCCTGCCACCCGGGGAGCCTCGCACGGGATATCGCTGTGCTGGTTCACGAATTTGGCTTTGCGCTGCGGGTCGCGGGGGTGCTGGACATGTTTCCGCACACGGCCCACGTGGAATCGCTGGCGGTGTTGACGCCACCGAAGATGAAGTCAAGAGAGTGACGATGACATGACGCTCGGCCCGCTGATGATCGACCTGGTGGGACCCTCGGTCCAGCCGGAGGAGCGCGAGATGCTCGCGCATCCGCTCGTCGGCGGCGTGGTCCTGTTCACCCGCAACTACGTGAGCCCCGAGCAGCTGCAGCAGCTGACCCGTGAGCTGCACGCCGTGCGCAATCCGCCGCTGCTCATCGCCGTCGACCACGAGGGCGGCCGCGTGCAGCGCTTCCGCAGCGGCTTCTCCCGGCTGCCGCCGGCCCGCCGCATCGGCCAGCTGTTCGATACCGATCGTGCCGCCGGCCTCGCCGCCGCCCGCAGCATGGGCTGGCTGATGGCCGCGGAGCTGCGCGCGCAGGGCGTCGATCTGTCCTTCGCGCCCACCGTGGACCTGGACTACGGGCTGAACGAGGCCATCGGCGACCGGGCCCTGCACCCGACGGCCGATGCGACCGCGCAGCTGGCCGTGGCGTACATGCTGGGCATGCGCGAGGCCGGCATGGCGGCGACGGCGAAGCATTTCCCGGGCCACGGCGCGGTGGTCGCCGACTCGCATGTATCGCTTCCCGTGGACCGGCGAGAGCTCGCCGACCTCGACGCGGACCTCGCCCCGTACCGGCGCCTCATCGCCAACGGACTGCCGGGCGTCATGGTCGCGCACATACTGCTGCCCGCGGAGGATGCGGCCCCGGCGAGCCTCTCGGCGCGCTGGATCCGCGGCGTCCTGCGGACGCAGCTCGGCTTCCAGGGCGCGATATTCAGCGATGACCTGAGCATGGGCGCGGTGGCCGCGGACTGCGACATCATCGAGCGCTGCCGGCGCGCGCTCGCCGCCGGTTGCGACATGCTGCTGGTGTGCAACGATCCGGCGTCGCGCTCGAAGGCGCTGTCGGGCCTCGCCTCGGGCGCGGACCCCGCGTCGCAGCTGCGCCTGGTGCGCATGCGGGGCCGCGAGCGGCTCTCGAACGCGCAGCTGCGCGCCTCACCGCACTGGAATCAGGCCCAGCAGGTGCTCGCGCGACTGGCCGCCGCACCGTCACTGTCGCTCACGGCGCAAGGCGCATGAATACGGTCTCCGACAGCGGCTGGCGCGATATCGTCGCTCAGTCTCCCGAGGGCATCGTGGTCTGTGACGCCACGGCGCCGGATTGCCCGGTGGTGTATGCCAACGCGGCCTTCCTGCAGCTGTCGGGGTATCCCTTGAGCGCCCTGATGGGCCGCAATCTGCGGATGCTGCAGGGCACCGACCAGGACCAGGAGGGACGGCACCGATTGCGCGAAGCGCTGTCGCGCGGTGAGCCGTGCCGGGTCCTGATGCGCAACTACCGGCCCGATGGCGCGCAATACTGGCACGAGGTGCTGGTCCAGCCGGTGCGCGACGCGCAGGGGCAGCTCGTGCAATGGATCGGCTATCACCGCGATACGCGCGAGCGGCTGCGGCCTGCGGAGAAGCCGGCGCTGGCGGGTCTGCCGGCCTGGATGCGCGAGGACCGGTTGACGGGCGTTCATTCCCGGGCCTACTTCGAGGAGCTGCTGCAGCGGGACTGGTGCATCGCGCAGCGCGACGGTCACGAGATCGGCCTGACGCTGCTCGACATCGATGACCTCGGCACCTACAACGACATCTTCGACAAGGCGAGCGGCGATGCCTGCATCCGCCGCGTCGCGCGCGTCATCACCGCCTCGTATCGCCGCAGCGGGGACCTCGTCGGTCGCTGGGGTGGGGGCACCTTCGCGGTGCTCACCCAGGCCAACGCTTCGGTGACGGCGCACGACTACGCGCGCACCGTGCTGCAGCGGGTGCGCGAGCTGCTGATCCATCACCCCCGGGCCACGGCCAGCGGCCGGTACGTGACCTTGAGCGCCGGCGCCTGCACGCTCGTGCCCTCGCGCGAACTGACGCTGACGGGGTTCATCGACGCCTGCAGCAACGCGCTGCGGCGGGCGAAGGCCCAGGGCAAGAACGCCTCCTGTGCCACCGAGGCCGGCGACTTCAACCGCTCCGGCGGGACCGATGCCACCCCGATGGCGGCGGGTGGTTCCCAGGGCTGAAACGGCTCAGCGACCGGCCCGGCGGGTTCCCTGCGCCGGCGCGACCAGGGCGATCACGCCGAAGGCGGGCGCATCGAAATAGTTGCGCTCGTAGAGCTTCACCCGGTGGTTGTCGTTCAGGACGAAGGTCGTCTGCGGGGGCGCGCCCAGGCCCGGCGGCGGATTCGCGATGGTCAGGTTCAATGAAAAGCCCAGGTGCAGGAACTGGCCGCGCTCCAGCTGCACGGTACCGGAGAGCAGCGGGGCGTCGAATCCCAGCTGCTGCAGGCTCATGCTCTCGTGCGCTCCCCAGGGACTTGCCGTCTGCACCCAGCCGACGTGCGCGACCGGCACGTAGCTGCTGCTGGACTTCAGCCGCGCCTCGAGATCCCCCAGCTGGAACTCAGCCGGCGTCAGCGCGCGCACGAAGCGGGCGCCGGGGGTCGGCGCCGTGGCGGCCGCGGGCGGCGGCGGATCGCTCCCGGGGGTGCCGGCCTCCCCGTCGGCGGCACTGGGAATTGCGGGGGCCTGAGCGACCTGCACGCTCCAGTTCTCGGGGCTGCCGAGCGTCGCGGTGGTGCGAAAGACGATGACCTCGACGTTGTAGGCGGCGGCGCCGCCGGGCGCCGCGGCGGGCAGCGGATGCGGTTCGGGAGGGGTCAACGCCGGGGCCGATGCCGCCTGCTGCGCGAGGCCCGTTCCCCACATCTGGCACGAGAACAGGCACGCCGCCAGGGCGAAGTGGCGCAGTTTCATGCGCGGATCGTATCACGCACCGCTGCCGCCGAAGCGCTGCAGCAGATCCTGGGCGTAAGCGAACCGTTTCTCCACGGCGGCCAGTTGCGCGGTGACCCGCAGTTTCAGCGAGCCCTCCAGCCGCAGTTCACGCCCCGATTTCTGGATGAGGCGGATGATGACCGCCGGATCGAGCCGGTTCTTTTCCTCGAACAGCACCTGGCCGCCGCCGGCGCCGAGATCCAGGCGGCGCACGCCCAGCTCCCGGGCGCGCAACTTCAGGCGCGCCACCTTGAGCAGGTTGGCGGCGGCCGTCGGCAGCTCGCCGAAGCGGTCCACGAGTTCCGCGTTAAGGTCCTCGAGCTCCGCGGGCCCGGCCGCGGCAACGCGCTTGTACAGTCCGAGCCGGACATGCACGTCGTCCACGTAGTCATCCGGCAGGAAGGCCGGCACGTGCAGCTCGACCTCGGTGGCTCCCGCCAGGGGTCTGTCCAGCGCCGGCTCGCGGCCGTCCTTGAGCGCCTCGACCGCCCGTTCGAGCATGTCGAGGAACATGGCGAGCCCGACCTCGGTCAATTCGCCGCTCTGCGATTCCCCGAGCAGCTCGCCGGCGCCGCGGATCTCCAGGTCATGGGTCGCCAGAACGAAGCCCGCGCCGAGATTCTCCAGCGACTCGATGGCATCGAGACGCTTGATGGCGTCGGGAGTGAGCTGCTTGCGCGGCGGCACGATCAGGTAGGCGTAGGCGCGGTGATGCGAGCGGCCGACCCGTCCGCGCAGCTGGTGCAGCTGCGCGAGGCCGAAGCGGTCCGCGCGGTTGATCATGATGGTATTGGCCGTCGGCACGTCGATGCCGCTTTCGATGATGGTCGTGCACAAGAGGACGTTGAAGCGCCGGTGGTAGAAATCCACCATCAGCTGCTCGAGCTCGCGCTCGCGCATCTGGCCGTGGCCGATGCGGACATCGGCCTGGGGCACCAGCTGGCGCAGGGTGTCGGCGATCTTCTCGATGTCGCGGATTTCGTTGTGGACGAAATAGACCTGCCCGCCGCGGCGCAACTCGCGCATCACCGCTTCGCGGATCGTCGCATCGTGCCATTCGCTGACGAAGGTCTTGATCGCCAGTCGCGCCGCCGGCGGCGTCGTGATCAGCGACAGGTCGCGCAGTCCGCCCAGCGCCATGTTCAGCGTGCGCGGAATGGGTGTCGCGGTGAGGGTGAGCACATGCACTTCGGCGCGCAGGGCTTTGAGCTTTTCCTTGTCGCGCACGCCGAAGCGATGCTCCTCGTCGACGATGACCAGTCCCAGTTCGCGGAAGCGCACATTGGCATGCAGCAGCCGGTGCGTCGCGATGACGATGTCGACCTTGCCCTCTTCGATGCCCTCGATGACCGCGTCGCTCTCCCGGGCGGTGCGGAAGCGCGACAGCGCCTCGATCCGCACCGGCCAGTCGGCGAAGCGGTCCCGGAAATTGCCCAGGTGCTGCTGCGCGAGCAGGGTCGTCGGCACCAGCACGACGACCTGGCGGCCGGCCTGGACGGCGGCGAACGCGGCCCGCATCGCGACCTCGGTCTTGCCGAAGCCCACGTCGCCGCAGACGATGCGGTCCATGGCCTGCGACTTGCCGAGGTCCTCGAGCACCTTGCGGATCGCGTCCGCCTGATCGGCGGTTTCCTCGAACGGAAACGCGTTGGCGAAGGCCTGGTACTCGAGCTCGCGCACGGGCAGGCTCGCGGCGTGGTGCGCCTTGCGCCGCGCGTACAGATCGAGCAGCTCCGCGGCAATGTCACGGACCTGCTCGGCGGCGCGCCGCTTCGCCTTCGCCCACTGGTCGGTGCCGAGCTTGTGCAGCGGCGCATTCTCGGGCGCGCTCCCGGTATAGCGGCTGATCAGGTGCAGGGCCTGCACCGGCACATAGATCCGGTCCCCGCCCTGGTATTCGAGCACCAGGAACTCGCCCGGGTTGCCCGCGACCTCCATCGCCGCAAGACCGACATAGCGCCCCACGCCGTATTCCTCGTGGACGACCGGGGAACCGGGATTGAGGTCGGTGAGATCGCGCAGGATGGCCTGCGGATCCGCGGCCGAGCGGCGCCGGCGCCGCTCCTGGTTCGCGCGCGCGCCGAACAGCTGCGACTCGGACAGCACCGCGATGCGCGGGTTCTGTATCTGCAGGCCGCCGATATCGGGCGCCACGGTGAGCGCGAGCCGTGCCGCGCCGGCGGCGAAGGTCGCCCAGTCCGGCACCGCGGTGACGGCGGTACCGTGTGCGCGCAGCATCTCCTGGAGCACCTCGCGGCGGCCGGGGGAGTCGGCCGCGATCAGCACTCGGCCGTCGAAGCCGGCGAGAAAGGCCGCAAGCGGCGCAAGCGGCTCGGCGGCGCGCGCATCGATGCGCAGTTCGGGAGGGTTCGTGGTCGGATAGTTGACGGCGTCGGCGTCCGGATGCAGTTCCAGGTCGGCCTTGAAGCCATCCAGGGTGATGCTGGTGAGCGGCTCGGCGGCCTTCGCCAGTTCCGGCGGCGTCAGGAACAGCTCATGCGGGGCGAGGATCGGGCGCTCGATGTCATGCCGGCGCTCCTCGTAGCGCTGCTCGATGTCGGCCCATAGCCGCTGCACGGCCGCGCCGGCGCCGCTGTCGTGCACGATCACGGCATCGCGCGGCAGGTAGTCGAACAGCGACGCGGTGGCCTCGAAGAACAGCGGCAGGTAGAACTCGACGCCGGGCGGGGCGAGACCCTCGGTGACCCCGCGGTACACCCCCGAGAGCATCGGATCCCCCTCGAAGCGCATCCGGTAGCGCCTGCGGAAGGCCTTGACGCTCTCCGGATCCAGGGGCACCTCCCGGGCCGGAAGCATGCGCACGCTGCGCACGGGATCCAGCGAACGCTGCGTTTCGGGGTCGAAACGGCGGATGGCCTCGATCTCGGTTCCGAACAGATCGATGCGCAGCGGCGCCTCCGCACCCATCGGAAAGACATCGAGCAGGGAGCCGCGCACCGCGAATTCCCCGGGAGCGGCGACCTGGCCGACGTTGGCATAACCGGCATCCGCCAGACGCTGGCGAAAGGGCTCGACACTCAGGCTCTGACCCACGGTGAGGTCGAATGCGCGGCCCTGCACGTAGGCGACCGGCGGCAGGCGCTGCAGCAGCGTATCGGCGGCCAGTATCAGGCAGCCGCCACGGGCGTCGGGGAGTTCGAACAGCGTCTGCAGGCGCCGTGAGGTGATGTCCGGGTGGGGCGAGAACAGGTCGTAGGGGAGGATTTCCCAGTCCGGCAGCGGCAGGAGCGCCCGGCTGGCGTGCGTGCCACCCTGAAAGAAGGAGATTTCCGCGGCCAGGCGCTCCATTTCGCGTGCGCCCGTGGTCACCACGACGTACAGCCGCGAGTCATTGTCCATGCACTCCGCCAGGGCGAGGGCGGTAGCGCTGCCGTGCAGCTGGTGCCAGCGCACATGGCGCCGGGCGCTGTTGGGACGAAGCGGCTTGAGCAACAGTGTCAGGGCGCGGCGGCCTTCAGCTGCCGGTGGTCACCGAGTCGATGACGCGATCACCCTCGAAGAACACGGAGAAATTCGGATAGTCCCAGCGGGTGATCGGCGGCTTGCCGACCGTGGGATGGCGGTTGACCGGGGCGCCGAACTGCTTCTCGACCGTCTTCATCAGCGCGCCACGGGCCGGCTGCGGGGTATTCGACGGGGCGACGGTCACCTTGCCGTCGGTCGTGATGAGCTCCGCGCGGACCGGTCCGGTCGCGGCGACACCGGCGCCCGCCAGGCACACGAGACTGATCAGGGCATGAACTTTCATGGCGGCTCCATATCGGACCCCGGTCACTATAGCACCGGATGAGCCCGGAACTGTGACGCAGGTCAGGCTCCGTGGTTAAATGCGGCGCGTGTTTCATCCCTTTGCGCCTTTCGTGGGGCTGCGCTACGTGCGCGCTCGCACCCACAAATTCTTCGTGTCCTTCATCACCTGGGTGTCGCTGCTCGGTGTGGGGTTGGGGGTGGCCGCGCTGATCGTCATCGTCTCGGTCATGAACGGGTTCGAGGCTGAACTGCGAGACCAGCTGCTGGCCCTGAGCGCCCATGCCCGGATCGTGCCCGTCGCCGGGGCTCCCGCGCCGGGCCAGGCGCAGTGGGACCGGCTGGCCGCGCGGCTGCGCACCGAGGCCGGCGTCAGCGGAGTCGCGCCGTATGTCGAGATCCAGGCCCTCGCCGTGCACCAGCCGGACATGCTGCCGGTGGTGCTGCGCGGCGTGGATCCGGCCGAGGAAGGCTCGGTCAGCGACATCGGCAAGGTGCTGCGCGAGGGGCGCCTCCAGGATCTCGCCGCTGCGGATGACCGGGTGCTGGTCTCGGACCGGATCGCAGCGCAGCTCGGCATCGCCACCGGGGACCCGTTGACCCTGCTGATACCCACCATCGCGCCGGACGGCACGCCCGCACCCAGGATGCGCGAGGTGCGCTCGGCGGGCGACTTCGACGCCAGCGTCCAGGACCAGGATGGCGCGCTGCTGCTGGCGAACATCGCCTCGCTGCGCGCGATGGGCGCCGCCGCCGGGGACCTGGGCCTGCGCCTGAAGTACGTGAATGCCCTCGACGCGCCGGCCATGAGTTCGCGATTGCGCCGGCTGCTCCCGGCGGACCTGCAGATCATCGACTGGACCGTCGACAACGCGAGCTACTTTCGCGCCATCCGCATCGAGACGACCATGATGTCGCTGATCCTGCTGCTGATCGTGGCCGTGGCCGCCTTCAACATCGTGGCGATGCTCGTCATGACGGTCACCGACAAGCGCAACGACATCGCGATCCTGCGGACCCTGGGCGCCTCGCCGCGCACGGTCATGGGAGTGTTCATCACCCAGGGGCTCGTCATCGGCTGGGTGGGAGTGGCGCTCGGCGTGGCCCTGGGGGTGGTCCTGACACTGAACCTCGGGCGCGTCGAGCCCTTCCTCGAGCGCACGCTGGGATTTCACCTGTTCGATCCGGATGTCTACGCCATCACGACCATCCCGACGGACCTGCACCCTGGCAATGTCGCCTGGATCGCGATCACCGCTCTGGTGCTCACGCTGCTCGCGACGCTGTATCCCGCGCTGCGCGCCGCGGGCGTGCCCCCGGCGGAGGCGCTGCGCTATGAGTGACCGGCCGTGACCTGGTACGAGTGGCTGATCGGAACCCGCTATCTGGGCGGGGCGCGGCGGGGATTCATTTCCTTCGTCGCGGCCATGTCGGTGCTGGGCCTGATGCTCGGCGTCGCCGTCCTCATCGTCGTGCTGTCCGTCATGAATGGTTTCGAGCGCGAACTGCGCAGCCGGATCCTGAGCGTCACCGCGCATGCCACCGTCACCGGCCTGCAGGGCAGTTTCGCGGACTGGTCCGCGGCCCGCGCGAAAGCCCTGCAGGATCGGCAAGTGCTGGCGGCCGTGCCCTTCATCGACGCGCAGGCCATCCTGGCCCACGGGCAGCACGTGGTGGGGGCGCAGATCCGTGGCGTGGTGCCGGGCCTGGAGCGCGAGGCCACGGGACTGGCGCAGCGGTTCACCTCGGGCACGATCGACCAGCTCACCCCGGGTGACTACCACATCGTGCTCGGATCGGCGCTGGCCACGGCGCTTGATGCGAAGGTCGGCGATTCGGTGGTGCTGATCGCCCCGCAGGCCACGGCCACGCCGAGCGGCCTGCAGCCGCGCATGCGCCGCTGCCTCATCAGCGGTATTTTCAGCTCCGGGATGTACGAATACGACCGGGCCCTGGCGCTCGTGGAGATCCATGATGCCGCACGCATCTATCGCATGGGGAGCGACGTGACGGGCCTGCGCCTCGCCATCCGCGATCCGTGGCGGGCGCCGTCCGTGGTGCGCAATGTCGCACTGGCCCTGGGGGGCGGCTTCTACGTCAGCGACTGGACCCGCAGCCACGAGAATTTCTTTCGCTCCATCACGGTGATGAAGTCGATTCTGTTCGTGATCCTGTCGATGATCGTGGGCGTGGCGGCCTTCAACATCATTGCCACGCTGGTCATGATCGTCAAGGAGAAGCAGTCCGATATCGCCATCCTGCGCACGCTGGGCGCCGGACCTGCGAACATGCTGGCGACCTTCGCCATCCAGGGTGTCCTGATCGGACTGATGGGAACACTGCTGGGAGCCGGGCTCGGGGTGCTGGTGGCCCACAACCTCGAGAACTGGGTCCACGACCTGGAGCATCTGCTGCGAATGCACTTCCTGGATGCCAGTGTGTACAACATGAGTGACCTGCCCGCCTTCGTCGAATACCCGGACGTCCTCAAGGTCTGCGCCGTGGCCTTCGCGCTGTGCGTCCTCGCCACGCTCTATCCGGCGTGGCGGGCTTCCCGAACGGCACCCGCGGAGGCTCTGCGCCATGACTGATGCGGTCCTTCAGGCCATCGCCATCTGCAAGAGTTTCCGGCAGGGACCCGAGTTGCTTGCGGTGCTGGCGGGCGTCAACCTTGAGATCGCCCCCGGGGAGCGGGTGGCCATCGTCGGCGCCTCGGGCTCCGGCAAGACCACGCTGCTGCAGATTCTCGGCGGTCTGGATCAGCCGACCTCCGGCCGGGTGCTGGTCGCCGGATCCGACATCCACCGCATGGGCGAGCGCGAACGCGGCCTGCTGCGTAACCGCTCGCTCGGCTTCGTCTACCAGTTCCATCATCTGTTGCCGGAATTCTCGGCCCTCGAGAACGTGGCCATGCCGTTGCTGGTGCGCCGGACTCCCGTTGCGGAGGCGCGCCGCCGTGCCCGGGAGATCCTCGAGAGGGTGGGCCTCGGGCAGCGTCTCACGCACCGGCCGCACCAGTTGTCCGGTGGCGAGCGCCAGCGCGCCGCGGTGGCTCGCGCCCTGGTCACCCAACCGGCCGTGGTGCTCGCCGACGAGCCGACCGGAAATCTGGACGGGGCCAATGCCGAGCAGGTGTTCGCGCTGATGCTGGAACTGAATCGCGAACGGCACACGAGCCTCGTGGTCGTGACCCATGATCCGCGACTGGCGGGCCGCATGGACCGGATCCTCACCCTCGAGCGCGGAATGCTGAGCGAGACGCCGTCCTAGAGCGCCGGCGGACGATGGCAATGGCGGATGCGGCGCCGGTGCATGACCTGCCGGCGCCAGATGAATTCCAGCCCCAGCCAGCCGGTGATGCCGCAGATCACGGCGCACAGCAGGCAGCCGATGAGGAAGGGCGCCCACATCGGTCCCAAGCCGTGCTGAAGCCAGTCCCAGCTCAGACGGAACCCGAAGTGGCGCACCCGGGTGCCGGTCACCGCCGCCCCGACCCGGTAGGCGGCGTAGTAGATGGGCACCATCGTCAGCGGGTTGACGATGAAAGTGGTCGCGACGATGGCCGGCAGATTGATCCGCCAGGTGACCGCCACCAGGGCGGCGAGCGGCAGATGCACCGGCAGCGGCATGAAACAGATGGCCAGCCCCGCCCCGAACCCCGCCGTCACCCCGCGCCGATGCAGCGTCCACAGCTTCGGATCCGACACCCGCGAGCCGAACACCCGCAGCGGCCAGCGCCCGGCCAGTGTGTGCGGGTGAGGCGCGAACTTCTTGATCCATTGGCGGGGCATGGGGTCGCGACTCTAGCAGAGCCGCCTTGAGCCCGGGGGGCGCTCCGGTATGATGTGACGCGGAATTTGGCCGCCGGGCGAGGGTTGCAATCGGATGTGGGAGATCGTACGGGCCGGGGGCCCGTTCATGTGGCCGATCGTCCTGTGCTCGGTCGGGGCGGCGGCCATCATTCTCGAGCGGCTGTGGACGCTGCAGGAACAGCGAGTCCTGCCGCGGGACCTCATCCGCCGGGTGCGCCAGCTGGTGGAGGCCGACCAGGTCAATGAGAAGGTGATCGCGGCCCTCGAGCAGAACTCGCCCCTGGGACGCGTCCTGGCCGCCGGCCTCGCCAGCCGCCATCGCAGCCGCGAAATCATGATGGAGCGCCTGGAGGACGCCGGCCGCCACGTGGTGCACGACCTGGAGCGCTTCCTCAATACCCTCGGCACCATCGCCAGCATCTCGCCGCTCCTCGGGCTGCTCGGCACCGTCACCGGCATCATCAAGTCCTTCAACGCCCTGCAGGCCGGCGCGGCCGGGGACCCGCGCGCGCTCTCCGGCGGCATCGCCGAAGCCCTCATCGCGACCGCGGCCGGACTGTGCGTGGCCATACCGGCCCTCATCGCCTACCGCTACCTGCGCGGCAGGGTGGAAGGCTTCGTGCTGGAAATGGAGAAGGACGCCATCAAGCTGACCGACGTGGTGGAAGGGGCCTGGCGGGATCGGGGTGGGCGGTGAACCTGCGTCCGCGGCGCGTGGAGGATCCGGAGATCAACCTGGTCTCCCTGATCGACGTCGTGCTGATGATGGTCGTGTTCTTCATGCTCTCGAGCTCCCTGGTGGATGAGGGGCGCATCCGGGTGCACCTGCCGCAGGCCCGGAACCTCCCCGACGCCAAGACGCCTGCCGAGCCGCTCGTGGTTTCGGTGACGCAGCAGGGCGGCTACCTGGTCAACGGCCGCGAACTGATCAACTCGAGCCCCGACACGCTACGGGCGGCGCTGATCAAGGTGGCCGGATCCGACCGCAGCATGCGGGTCACGCTGCGCGCCGATGCGCGCACCACCCACCAGTCGGTGATCACGGCCATGGACGTCCTCGGGCAACTCGGATTCGCGGAACTGAACATCGCGACCGTGCGCCAGGACCCGGCGCCCGGCGCGCAGGAGAAGTGATGCGCACGGCTGCGGATCGCACGAGCGGCCCGGAATCAGTCAGCCCGATCACCACTTACCTGCGGCTGCTGCGCTACGTCAGACCCTATCGCGGCATCTTCGCGCTCGGACTGCTGGGCGGACTGGCCTATGCGGCTGCGATGGCGAGCTTCTCGCCGGTCGCCACGCAGTTCACGGACGGCACCTTGAGGAACGCCGATCCGCGCAGCATCACCTGGCTGCCGATCGCGCTGGTGGTCGTGCTGTTCGTGCGCAGCATCGGGGATCTGACCCAGACCTACTTCACCGGCTACGTTTCGCGCCGGATCGTCACGACCATCCGCCAGCAGGTGTTCGACACCATCAACCGGCTGCCGATCGCCTGGTTCGACCGCAATGCCAGCGGCAGCCTGCTGTCGCGCCTGACGTTCAACGTCGAACAGATCGGCACGACCACGACGGATTCGCTGGTCATGATCGTGCGCACGGTGCTGCAGATCGGGTTGCAGATCGGCATCGCGATGCGCCTGAACCTGCGGCTCACGATCCTCGCGCTGGTGATGGCGCCGCTGATCGGCTGGCTGGTGTCGCGCATCAACCGCTATTTCCGGCGCTACTCGCGCCGCATCCAGGATTCGATGGGTGATGTCACGCGCATCGCCAAGGAGAGCTTCGAGGCGCCGCGGCTGATCAAGATCTACAACGCCGAGGAGCACCTCGGACGCCAGTTCGGCGCCGTGAATGAACGCAACCGCCGTTCGAACATGCGCATGATCCTCACCAAGGGCCTCTCGACCCCCATCGTCCAGACCATCAGTTCGATCGGTCTTGCCGTGATACTGGCGCTGGCGATCTCCTCGGCCGTGCACGGCGAGATGACGATGGGGGCCCTGGTGGGCTTCATCGTGGCGCTGGTCGGGATCTCCCAGCCGCTGCAGCAGTTCATCGGCATCACCGGCAACCTGCAGCAGGGCATCGCCGCGGCCCAGAACCTGTTCGAACTGCTCGACGAGCCGCACGAGCCCCAGACCGGCGGCATCACCGTGGCGCGGGTGCGCGGGGACGTGCAGTTCGACAACGTGTCCTTCTCCTATGAGCGCGGCCAGGGCGCCGCGCTGAACGGCCTCGACCTGGAGGTACCGGCGGGCCAGGAGGTGGCCATCGTCGGGCGCTCCGGCAGCGGCAAGTCGACGCTGGTGAGCCTGCTGCCGCGCTTCCACGATCCCGTCCAGGGGACCGTGCGGATCGACGGCCGTGACGTGCGCGAGTATTCCCTGCGGAGCCTCCGCGAGCAGATCGCGGCGGTGAGCCAGGAGGTCGTGCTGTTCGATGACACCATCCGCAACAACATCGCCTTCGGCCGGGCCACCGATCCGGCCTCGATCGAGCGCGCCGCCGAGGCGGCCCATGTCATGGAATTCGCGAATCTCCTGCCGCTGGGCCTCGACACGATGGTGGGGGACCGGGGCGTGCTGCTCTCCGGTGGCCAGCGCCAGCGCATCGCCATCGCCCGCGCGCTGCTGAAGGATGCGCCCATCCTGATCCTGGACGAGGCCACCTCCGCCCTCGATACCGAAGCCGAGCGCCATATCCAGGCTGCGCTCGCGCAGCTCAAGCGCAATCGCACGACCTTCGTCATCGCACACCGCCTCTCGACGGTGGAACAGGCCGACCGCATCATCGTGCTCGACGCCGGCCGCATCGTCGAGAGCGGCTCGCATGCGCAGCTTCTGGCCCGGGGCGGCCTCTACGCACAGCTGCACGCCCTGCAGTTCAACAGCTGAGGCGGACGGCATGTCGGCACAGGACCGTCTGAACCGGATCTGGTACGACGGCGCGGCGGGCGCGGCGGTGCTCGCGCCGCTGTCCTGGGTGTACGGGCGGATCCTCGCCGGTCGGCGCGGCGCCTGGCGGTCCGGCCGGCGCGCCGCGGTGCGCCTGCCGTGCCCGGTGATCGTCGTCGGCAATCTGTGCGTCGGTGGCACCGGCAAGACACCCGTGGTCGCGTGGCTCGCGTGGCAGCTCGGCGCCCTGGGCCGCAGTGTCGGCATCGCCTCACGCGGCTATGGCTCGAGCGGGCACGCCGCCCGGGTGGTCGAGGAGGCGGGGAACTGGCGCGACTTCGGGGATGAGCCGGTGCTGTTGCGACGCCGGACCGGCGTTCCGGTCGTGGTGGATCCGGACCGGGTGACGGCCGCGCGGCGTCTGATCGAGCTCGGTGCCGATGTCATCGTCTGTGACGATGGCCTGCAGCATCTGCGCCTGGCGCGGGACTTCGAGCTGGTGGTGATCGATGGGGCGCGCGGATTCGGCAATGGCCGCCTGCTGCCGGCGGGACCCTTGCGGGAGCCGGCCGCGCGCCTGCGCACGGCGGATGCCGTCGTGATCAATGGCGAGCCCAGGGCGGGCCTGCTCGATGAGCTGGCGGGCCTGGGTGCGCCGCCGCCCCTGTCCATGCGCATGGTTCCCGGGGCGATCGAACCGGTGCGCGGCGTGGGGGCCCATCAGACCATGGCCGAGGAGATCGCGGCCCTGCGGGGCGCCGGGGGAGCGGGCGCTGCGCTGTGGGGACGACGCCTGGAGGATCTGCGCGGCCTCAAGGTGCATGCGGTCGCCGGCATCGGCCATCCCGCGCGCTTCTTCGATCTGCTGCGCGCCTGCGGCCTCGACGTGATCGCGCATGCCTTCGCGGACCATCACGCCTTCAGCGCGCGGGATCTTGACCTGCCGGGGGATGCACCCATCCTGATGACCGAGAAGGATGCCGTGCGCTGCGCCCCCTGGGCCAATGACCGTATGGGAGCGGTGCCGGTCACGGCGCAGTTCTCCCCGGCGGATGCCGAGACGCTGCTGCTCGCGGTCAACGCATGCTGCGTCCGTGCCGCCGCGGCCGGAACCGGCTAGAGTGTGAACCATGGATACCCGACTTCTGGACCTCATGGCCTGCCCGGTGTGCAAGGGCCCGTTGCAGTACCGCAGGAGCGAGCAGGTGCTGGTGTGCCGCATGGACCGCCTGAGCTATCCGATCCGCGATGGGGTACCGGTCATGCTCGAGGAAGAGGCTCGGGTGCTCGCGGCCGATGATCCGTTGCTGGACCGCTGAGCGGCATGTTCCGCGTCGTGATACCCGCGCGCTTCGAGTCCTCACGCCTGCCCGGCAAGGTGCTCCTGATGATCGGCGGCCGGCCGATGCTGCACTGGGTGTGTGACCAGGCGCGAGCCTGCGGCGCCGCGCAGGTGGTCGTGGCCACCGACGATGAACGCATCGAGGCGGCCGCGCGGCAGGCCGGCGTGGAATGCGTGCGGACCTCGCCGCGGCATCTCTCGGGCACCGACCGGATCGCCGAGACCGTGCGCCGGCTCGGCTGGGCGCCCGAGGAGCTCGTCGTCAACCTGCAGGGGGATGAGCCGCTGATGCCGCCCGTGCTGATCCGGCAGGTGGCGCAACTGCTCGTGGACCACCCGGATGCGGACATCGCCACGCTCGCCTCGCCGGTCACTTCCGCGTCCGAGTTCCTCGATCCGAATGCGGTCAAGGTGGTGCTCGACGAGGAGGGCAGGGCCATGCTCTTTTCCCGTGCCCCGATTCCCTGGGACCGCGATGGTGCCATCGGCGGGGTTCCCGGGCCGGACAGCCACTTTGGCGCGTTGCGGCACATCGGACTGTACGCGTACCGGGTGCGCTCATTGCTGCGCGTCGCGCAACTGCCGCCTGGTCAGCTTGAATTGCGGGAGAAGCTCGAGCAGCTGCGCGCGCTGGCGCATGGCATGCAGATCAGGGTCGCCATCGCGCAGGCGCGCCCGGGTGTGGACGTGAACACGCCGGAGGACCTGGTGCGGATCCGGGCAGTGCTCGAGGCGCCCGCCACGAACTGACGGCTGAACGACAATGAGGGGGAATCCATGGGTCATCGATTATTGGGCGCCGGCGCGGTATTCGCGGTCGGACTGCTCGGGTCCGTCGCGGCAACCTGTTCAGCGGCAAATGCGCTGACTACGGCAAGCCAGGCAATGCCGAATCTCGCGCGCCTGGAGCAGCAGGCGACCCAGATCGGCGATCTCGAGGCCATCAAACGGCTGCAGCGCGCGTACGGCTACTACCTGGACCGCTCGGACTGGGACAACATCGTCGATCTGCTGACCGACGATGCCACGCTCGAGTACGGGCCGGCCGGGGTCTATGTGGGCAAGGCGCATGCCCGGGCGCTGCTCTACGCGATCGGCTACGGCAAGTCGGGCCTGCGACCGCAGCAGCTGCGCGAGCACGTACAGATGCAGCCCGTCATCTCGCTCTCGGCCGACGGCCTCACGGCCAAGGGGCGCTGGCGGGCGCTCGTGCTGCTCGGACAGTTCCACGAGTATGCGCGCTGGCAGACGGGCCCCTACGAGTGTGAATACCGCAAGGAGCACGGGGTCTGGAAGATCAGCAAGCTGCACTGGTTCGAGACCTTCACGGTGCCCGTGAAGGGCGGCTGGAAGACGAAGATGAACCAGAGCAACGTGGCCGACCGGAAGTTCCCGCCCGCGGACCGGCCGAGTTCAGTCGTCTATGACCCGTGGCCGGCGGTGTCGCTGCCCCCGTACCACTACGCCGGACCGGATGCGATCCGGCCGCTGAACCCGGCACCTGTCCCCGAGGAAAAACCGTCTGCGGCCGACATGGCGCGCCGGGTCGCGCAATTGAAGTGGCAGGTCGAGCGCCTCGATGATCACCGCCAGATCGAGATCCTGCAGCGTACCTACGGGTACTACGTCGACAAGAACCTGTGGAAGCAAATCGCGGACCTGTACACCGAGGATGGCACGCTCGAAATCGGCGGCCGCGGCGTGTTCGTGGGCCGGGCCCGGGTGCTGCAGTACCTGCAATGGCTCGGCAAGCCCCAGGACGGGCGGCTCTACGATCACACCCAGATCCAGCCCATCGTGGATGTGTCGCCCGACGGCAAGGTCGCGAAGGGCCGCTGGCGCGCAATGGTATTCACGGGCGGACTGAACAGCAGCGGCGTGCCCGGTGGCAGCGTGATCGGCGACTGCATCTACGAGAACGAGTACCGCAAGGAAAACGGCGTCTGGAAGATCGCGAAGCTGCACGCCTACTTCGTGATGTATTCGAACCTGGAACAGGGCTGGGCGGAATTCGCATCGCCGAATACCCGTCCCGAGAAGGACCTGCCCCCGGACCTGCCGCCGACGGTGGTCTACGACATGTACCCGGGCACACTCGTGGCGCCGCTGCACTATGAGAATCCCGTGACCGGCAGGCCGGTCTATCCGAAAATGCGCACCGCCACTGAACCCGTGTCGGGCGATGTCGCCGCAGAACTGACTGCGCTCGCCCGCAAGCTCACGCGCCTGCAGGACACCGAGGAGATCGAAAACCTGCAGAACGCCTACGGCTTCTACCTGGACAAATGGCAGTGGGATGCGGCCTCCGCGCTGTTCGCCGAACGCGGAACGATCGAACTCGCGCAACGTGGCGTCTATGTCGGCAGGGCCCGCATCCGCGCGAGCCTCGAGGATGCCTTCGGGCCGCAGGGCCTGCACCAGGGCGAGGTCAGTGATCACGCCTTCTACCAGCCCGTCATCCATGTGGCTGATGACGGCAAAAGCGCCAATGCCCGCATCCGCGAGCTGTCCATCCTCGGCAAGTACGGTGTCGAGGCCTACATCGGCGGCGGCACGCGCGAGAACCGGTACGTGAAGGAAAACGGCGTCTGGCGCATCCAGTCCGATCACCTCTACCTGACCTACCTGGCGGATCTTGAAAAGGGATGGGCGCACGGCGCCTTGCCGGCGCCGGGCCCGAGCCGCACGCTGCCGCCGGACCGGCCGCCGACGGTGGACTACAAGCCCTTCCCGGCCTTCCAGGAACTGCCGTTCCACTATCCGAACCCGGTAACCGGAAAGTGGGTGCAGCCGGGAGGCGATTAAGGGGGCGCGCGGCGCGCGATCTCCACGACGGCGCTTTCATTGACATCCTGCAGGCCGGTTTCACACCGCCGCCGAAAGGCGGCTTCGGCCGCCGTCCCGAACGGGCTGCCGATGCCGAGGCTGCGGGCGAACGAGAGCGCGTAGCGAACGTCCTTCAGTCGCAGGGCCGGGGTGAACACGACATCCTGGCCGTGATTGGATGCGACCATGCGGGCACTGTTGCGGACCACCTGGGGGCTCGCCGCCTGGCCGGTCGCGATGGCCTCCGCCACGGTTTTCAGATCGAGGCCGGCGCGTTCGGCGATCGCCATGCTTTCCGCCACGGAAGCGATCTGCACGGCCCCGAGCAGGTTGATGATCAGCTTGTACGCGGTTCCAGTGCCGATCGCGCCGAAGTGAATGATGCGTCGGGAGAGCGCCGCGAGCAGGCCGCGCGCCGCCGCGAGGTCGGCGGCATCGGCTCCGACCAGCAAGGTGAGCGCGCCGGCGGCGGCGGTGTCGGGCAAACCGGTCACGGGGGCATCGAGATAGCGCAAGCCGTGTGATCTGGCGAGCGCCGCCAATTCCAACACCCACCCATGCGACAGGGTGGAGCATTCGATCGCCAGAGCGCCCGCGTTGGGGGATGCGGTCAGGATTCCGTTCGCACCGGTCCAGATCGCCCGTGAGGCGGCATCGTCGGTCAGCATGCACAGGATGGCATCGACCCCCGCGCACGCCTCCTGCGGCGTGGCACAGCGTCGTGCACCCGCTCGTACCAGTGCGTCGCCCCTTGATGCCGTGCGATTGAAGAGATTCAGGGTATGGCCTGAGGCGATCAGGCATCCCGCCATGGCGCTGCCCATTCTTCCCAGACCGATGAACGCGATGGTAGTCATGGTCTGTCAATCGCAGTGCAGCTGCAGGTTCATGCCTTCCTGAACGTCCGTGGTGTGGGTCGGATCGGACCCGCAGGTATAGATGATGCGGCAAATCTTGCCTTGTCCGAAATCGGGGTCGCCGGCGAGATCATTGCCGCAGTGGATGGCGCAGCTGCCGCGATTGCCGGCGCACTGTGACCTCAGGGCCCCGGTCACGTCGAATGAGGCGCCGTTTCGGCGGCTCAGGTATGCGGCATTGCTGATTTCGACCGCTGGCAGCTGTGTGGACCTCACGTCGGATGCGTCCGCGCCGATGAGCAGCAGCTGGTGGCTGGGCTGGAAATTCGCATCGACCGCGTGCACCAGAAGGCGGCTGACGAATCGATTGGCACCCTGCGGTGTCCCGGAGCCGATCTGGAAGTAGCCGCAGGGCGCGTGATCCTCGAGGGCCGCGTGCAGCACGGGCACGTCGGCACCGAGTCCGGTGACCGAACTGCGGTGCAGCCCGGAGAGGATCACGCCGACGACGCTGGTCGAACCCGGGGGCCGCAGGCGCCACGCGGTCGGACCCGTCGAACCGAGCGCGAGGACGATGTCATGGCTGACACCGCTGAGGCGCACGTTCACCGTTTCGGTCCGACCGCCATCTGCCGCGAACGTTCCACCCTGCGACGGGTCGGGGTCCCCGGCGGCATAGACCCGGTAATCAGTCGGCAGGGCGCGTACGAATCGCCGGCAGACATCCTCGACGGGCGCCGCGCCGACCGGCGTCGCGGGCGTTCCACCCGGACTCGTGGCCGGCGGTGCGACCGGTGCCGGGGGAGCCTCGGTCATGCTCCGGAACCCATATACGTACACCGCGACGACGGCGAGAGCGCCGAGCACCCAGAGCCAGCCGCGACTCCCCGCAGGCTCGCCTGCGGGCGGATTGGGGGTTGCTTCCGGCGGCGGCTCACGCTCGGCGTGCGGAGGGAAGGGCGCAAGCCAGGCCACGAGCAGGAATACGCCGCCGGCCGCCATCATGGCGAGGATGTTGCCGATCTCCCCCAGGGAGCCGAAGTCGAGCAGGATGAGCTTCAGCGCCGCCGCCACCATGAAGGCGGCGCCGATCGACCAGAGTATGCGTGAACGCCTGCGCGTCGCGAGCCAGGTGAGCAGGCCGCCGATGGCCGCCCACAGCAGCGAGACCACGGCGGGCATCGCGATCTGATTCAGGGCCAGGATGGTGAGGGTGCCGGGCGGGCCCATCACGCGCAGCAGCATCGCCGCCGACACCGTGGCCACCGCCGCAGTCGCCACATAGCCGAAAATCGTGGCGTCCCGGTTATTCGCGACCCACAGGAAGCGCGCGGTCTCGACGAGGTAGGTGAGTGCGATCAGCTCGAATGCCACCGCCCAGGCGTCGCGCTCGATGTGCAACAGGGTCTCCTGGAACAGGATGATGCTGAAGAGCGCGAAGCCCACGGGCGAGAGCCAGTTTGGCCACACCTGCACCTTGCGGACGAGCCACTGCGCCTGCAACGAGGCCGCGAGCGCGCTCGTCACCAGTATGGTCAGGATCAGGTCGTCGTTCGGGGTGGACCAGTGCCGCGACAGGGCGACGGCCCCCGGCAACACCAGGAACGGCAACGCGCTGCGGGCAATGGCCCCGGTGGATTCGTCTTCTCCGCCGTGACGGTCACAGGCCAGTGCGAGCAGCGAATACAGGATCTGGCCGGCCAGCATCAGGGCCATCAGCAGGGCCGGCGAGAACTCCGGGGCGCTGGCGATGGCGGTGATGAATGCGGTGACGCCGCAGACGGCCACTGCCAGCCGGTGCGGCGGCCGGCGGCGCGCCAGAGAAACGATCGCCAGGATGCCGATGGCGAGGAGCACCGCGAGGTGGGACAGCTGCGCGACATAGGCGAACCGCAGACGGAGCACTTCCCGCGCGACGGTGAGGAACAGCCAGGTGCCGGCGTAGATGCCGAATACCGGGGCCAGTGAATGGTTGCGCCGGCGCAGCGCCGAGCCGGCCACGAGCAGCAGGATGCCGAGCAGCAGGTGTTCGGCAAAGGGGAGGTTCAGGAGTGCCGCGCCGCTCACGGATGCGAACAGGGACTGCAGCACGTAGCAGGCGGAGCTCGCCAGGGCCGTACCGATCGCGAGCATTTCGGCGGCGCGGCTGAGGCCGAGGCGCTCCTTGGCGGCGACCGCGAGGCAGGCGATCGCGGCCGCAATCAGGAACACGGGTACGTCCGTGACGGCCATCAGCCCCGCGACCAGGAGGAAGACGACCGCGACGGTCAGGTAGCGCGCGGCGCCGGCGCCGGAGCGCAACTTCTGCCACAGCGCGGCGAGCAGCCACAGCACGGCGAGGCCGAGCAACCCCAGGGCCCCTTCGTGCCGGATCCGCGGCGCGAGCACCAGCGTCAGCACGGCCGCGGTCAATGGCAGCATCAGGAAGTAGGCCTCATCGAACCGGCGCGCCCACGCACCCACGTGCGCATCGGCCGCCGCGGCGCCGCGCTCGAGTAGCGGCATCGCGAGGTGGATCGCAACCAGGATCAGCAGCAGCAGCTGCATCTGCCCGTAGTATTCCGGGGAGTAGAACTTCTGCGTCCAGCCGAAGAACAGCGCGCCGCCCAGGGTGAACAGGAAGCTCAAGTGAATCAGGGGCCGCCAGCCGCGCAGCCCTACCATGAGCAATGTCACGAGACTGGCGACGCCGTAGTAGCCATAGACCGGCAGCGGATCCGTGCCGTGCAGCGCGAAGGCCGGCGCGAGGTAGGCGCCGACCATGGACAGCACGGCGATCGAGACGGCGCGCCGGGTGACGGCGACCGTCGTCGCCACGCAGGCCACGATGAACAGCAGGCCGAGCGCCTGCAGATCCGCGACGAAGTGAAAGAACGCGTAGGCGCTGTAGGCGGTCAGGTAGCCCACGGCCAGCGACGCGCCGCTCAGGGCGAGTGAGATCGCCCGCCGCCGCGGCTGCGCCGCCATCACCGCTCCGGTGGCGCCGAACGCGGTCGCAATGGCGACGCCTGCCATGATCTTGACGGCCGGCGGGTAGGCGATGTGAAGCATCAGGTAGCGCAACAGCGCGCCGCTGCCGATGCTCAGCAGCAGGCCGCCGAGCTTCGCGGTCCAGTTGCCGGAAATGAACCAGCGCAGGAGGCCGGCCGGGCGCAGCGTCGGTCGCTCACCCTCGCTGAGCAGGACCAGCCCGAACAGCGCCATCACACCGCAGATGAATGCCAGTGCCATCAGCGACCTCCGATGATCACGATACCACCGCCCTTTCGGGAATGCCCCGCAGCCCGCCGGGCCAGCACCAGCATCAGCAGACCGAGGATCCAGCCATCGAGTGTGCCGCCGCCGCCGTGGCCGGCTTCATTCCTGGACACCACGCGGACCGGTGCCGTGCCGGCGCGCACCTGCGCCTCGAATTTCACAAGCTCGGTGTCAAAGTGCTCGATCATCCGGTCCGTCGCCGCGCTGAATCCGTCGCTGTCCGCTTCGCGGGTGCTGCGGTTGGCGTCGATCAGGGTGGTATTGCCATGCCGCGAATCGGTGCCGCCGGCGCGCAGTAGCAACTGCCGGGTCGCCGGGTCGATCACCGCCAGATCCACGAGCGTGGAGACGTCGTGCCGGCTGCCTTTGATGACGTAGGAACCGATGATGGTCAGGTAGGCCAGGGACCACTCATTGCTGTCGAGGTGGCTCTCCTGGTCGAATGAAACCAGCGCCATGACATCCAGGTTGTACAGGTGCTGTACCGCATCCAGACCGGCAAAACCACGATGTCCGCTCAGGTAGTAGTCGGGAACCAGCACGATTTCGGATACGAACCTGCGGCTCGCGAAGCGCTGCCTGATCCGTTCCAGCAGTTGCTGCCGGTGCGCCGCGTCGAGACCTGTAGCCTGTGCGTTGGCCGACGGCAGGAAAGCCAGCCCGACCCGCAGGGGAATCGCCAGCTGCGGCATCGTCGTGGACGCCTCGGGCATGCGCCCGTCGGGATACAGGAAGTCGACCAGAGTCGAGGAATTGTGCGACCGGGCGGGGCCGCAGCCCATCGGACACATGAGGCTGGCGCATCCGCCCAATGTCATGGTGGTCGCTGCCACGACTATCGAGAACCATTTGTTCATTCGCCACTCCCTTGGAAACGCCACGGTGAATCCGCGGTGGGCATGCTTCGCGATCAGGCGTGTGGATGCCACCAGATCCTGCAAAGTCGCGAAATACTGGCCTGTTGGTATCATCCGGTGATACCTTTTCGCCATGGCGGGGCGTACCCAGATCGTGACGGAGCTGAAGCGGGCACTGCGGGCCGGTGGGCACACCTACGCCGACGTGGCGCGCAAGCTCGATCTGAGCGTCGCGAGCGTCAAGCGGCTGTTCTCGCGGCAGGATCTGTCGCTCGAGCGCATCGATGCGATCTGCGAGCTGATCGGGCTCGAATTGATGGAGATCCTGGACCGCGCCCGGGAGCGGATGTCACCGGCGAAACAGCTCACCCTCGCGCAGGAAAGCGAAATTGTCTCGGATCTGCGGCTGCTGTTCATGACCTGGCTGGTGCTGATCAGAACGCCGTTCGAGGAGATGGTCCGCAGCTACCACTTCACCGAGCGCGAAGCGCTGAAGCACTTGATCCGGCTGGACCGCCTCAAGGTCATCGAGTTGCAGCCCGGCAATCGCGTGCGGCTGCTGGTCAGCCGCCATTTCAGCTGGCGCGCCGGCGGACCGGTGCAGAAGTACATCAAGCAGAAGCTGCTGCGTGAATTCTTCGCCAGCCACTTCACGGAGCCGAGCGAGGAGTTCTTCTTCCACGGCGGCCGGGTCTCCGCGACGGCATTGCACCAGATCAAGCGCGCGCTGCAGGGCGCGGCCCGGGAGTGTGCGGAAATCGTCGAGCGTGATCGCGCGAGCAGCCAGGACCGCTTCGGTGCCGCGTACGTGCTGGCCTTGCGCCCGTGGAACTACAGCGGCTTCAGGCAGTTCGAACGGGATTGAGCCGCGGTGAAGATCCTCTTCGTGTGCCTGGGCAACACTAAGGTTTATTAGCATTATCAGTATCTTAGGTGTGAATGGATACACCTCGGGATACACCGGAATTAGAGAGCGACTTTCCGTCAATCGTGCGGTCGCGTACAACGCCAGTATCGGGCTCAAGCCATTTGGTGGTCCGCCAGCCGGTTGTAAACCGAGGCGGAGACTTTTGTCTTCTCGTTGTGAATAGATGATCTCTACCGAAGAAAGCCTAGCATTCCAACGGCTGTTCTCTTTGCTTTAGGTCACCGTTAATTCCCTTGAGCCGACGAATGGCTTCCGCAACGGCCCCGGCCGCACCTCCTGGAGCCGCAACAATTTCAGGATTTAGTGGCGGCGCGTCAGAAGACAATGGGTATACCTTCGCGATTCCATATCCAGAAGTGGCCTCATTTGCTAACGCAATACGGCCCCTCACGAAGTAA
>DATJPN010000193.1:0-33103 GCA_035506335.1 Steroidobacteraceae bacterium
GGAGCGGTTCGCCCGCGGCAGGATCCACAACGCCACGAGGATGAACGGCACATAGGATGCCGCGCTCACCGCAAACGCACCCATGGCGCCGACGCTCACCATGAGCATCCCCGCGAGCGCCGGACCCAGGATGCGCGACAGGTTGAACTGGGTGGAATTCAGGGCCGTGCCCGCGGGTATCTCCCGAGGCTCCACGATCGAGGGCACGATGGTCTGGAACGAAGGCATGGACAGCGCGTCCGTGATGCCCACGACCAGCGACAGCGACACGATCATCCACGGCCGCGCGGCCCCCGCGAGCAGCAGGCCGACGACGGTGAGCGGACAGAGCATCTGGATCGACTGGAACAGCGCGATGACGTGGCGCCGGTCGGCGCGATCGGCGAGCAGGCCCCCGAGGAGGGTCAGGGCGAAGACCGGCGCGCCCATCGCGAAATTGTCCAGGCCGAGCAGGATCGACGAGGCGCCGAGGTTCAGCAGCAGCCACGGCTGGGCGACCTGCTGCGCCCAGGTGCCGATGCTCGAAAGCAGACTCGCAAACCAGAACGTGCCGAACCGGCGCGTTCCGAGCAACCGGATCGAGTTGCGGAAGTCGCCGCCGTGCCGGGTGCTAGGTCCGATAGGACTGTCGCCTTTCCAGACGGTGCACGATCTCACGCGGATAGATTCCCGTGTGGCGGGTCCGCAGCTCGATCGGCAGACGCTCGGCGGGCACCGGCTCATCGGGACACGAGGCCAGGATGGCATCGAAGCGCTGCTGCATGCCGTCCTTGAACTCCGTGTGCGAGATGATGAACAGGTCGTTGTTGCGTATCCCGTTGAGCACCCGCTCCCCGGCCTCCAGGGGACTCATCAGCCCCGCACCGAACGTGGGCCGGGGCTTGCCGTCGGGCCCGAGCACCGGCGCACGCGAGCCCGGCGGCAGGTTGTCGGTGCTGACACCCCCGGGACAGAACACCGACGTGCCGATGTTCGTGCCCTCCAGCTCGATCCGCAGCGCCTCCATGATGCCCACGGCGGCGAACTTCGTGGAGGTGTAGATGCCCGCGGTGACCGCCGGCAGCAGGCCGCTCATCGAGGCGGTGGTGACGAAGTGGCCGCCTTCGTTGTGCTCCTTCATGTGCGGCAGGATCACCGAAACGCTGTGGTAGATCGCGCCGAAATTGACGTCGGTCGCGTTCTGCCACTCCTCGGCGCTTGCCTCGCTCGCCTTTTTCAGGGTCTTGATGCCGGCATTGTTGACGACCACGTGCAGCTTGCCGAACCTGGCCTTGACGGCGGCCAGCAGCTGCACCCAGCCGTCGCGCCCCACGACATCGTGCTTGACCGGGAACACGGGTGCGTCCTTCGCGAACAGCGGCAACGCCAGCGCCAGGCGCTTCTCGTTGCGATACCCGATGACGACGTTCATGCCGGCGTTCGAACATGCCCGGGCAATGCCCAGCCCGATGCCGTCGGATGAGGCGGTGATGTAGACGGTCTTGCCCTTGACGTCGGCGAGCGGCGCGGGCTGCGAGAGCTTCGGCTCCGGGGGCGGCGGCGGCCTCGCGCCCGGGGGCGGCAGCGGCTGGTCACCGGCCTGCTGCGCCGCCGCGGGCGCGCTCGCGCCGAGGCCGGCGAGCAGCGTCGCCGCACCGGCCCCGGCGGCCAGTGATCCGAGGAATCTGCGCCGCTCACTCATCGCCGGGACGATTTCGGCAGTCGGTGCGGACGGGTCCTTCGCGCTCATGTTCCCTCCTCGCGTGATGTTCGGGTCCTAGCGGCCGAAGGCCTCGCCGCCCGCCCTGGGGCTCGGCGGCGGCATCGGTTTTCCGGTCACCGGATTCGGATAGTGAAACGGCTCGATGTAGTAATTCGGGTAGGTCAGATAGATGACCGTCGGCGGCAGATCCGGCCACGGCGGCCATTTCTCCGGGTAGGTATTGAGAATCGTGTTGTCGAGCCAGCCGACCTTGTATCCCGCATACATGTTGAACGGCCCATGCAGCTTCTTGAACTGCCACACGCCGTTCACCTTGACGAACTCGTCTTCGTAGTAATTGTGTCCCCAGCCGCCCGAGCTCATCACGAACGCGATGCAGCGTACGTGGGCGGTCACGCCGTCCGGATTGATGGTCGGCAGGCACTGGAACTGCTGATGGTCGATCAGCGAGCCGTCATGGGGCCCGAGCTTGCCGAGCCCGATGTGCATGTATTCGAACACGCGCGCGCGCCCCAGGAACACGCCCTTGCCGCCGATCTCCAGAGTCGCATCCTGCGCGAACAGATCCGCGAGGTTGTGCCACTGCGCCTTGTCCACGTAGTACCCGTAGCTGTCCTGGACGATCTCGACGTCGGTCAGGTCCTGCAGGCGCTGGATCCGGTCCCCGAGGCCGTTCAGCTCCCTCTCGAGGTTCTGCAGCTCGGCGGCCCCCTGCGCATGGGCCACCGCCGCGCACGAAGCCGCCAGCGCGGCGATGAGAAGACGGCGCAGCGGGCCCGGAAGATGAATGGATGGTGTTCGCATGGTGTTACTCGTACTCGCCCGGATCGGGCTTGCCGCTGACGGGATTGTTGTAGTGATACGGCACGATCTGCAGTTTCGGGAACGACTGATACACCTGCGTCGGCGGCCGGTCCGGCGGAACCGCCGTGCTGGGCGGATCCATCGCGAAGGGCTTCGCGACCCAGCCCTGGTCGTAGTCGCCCCAGAAGGTGACGTAGTAGTGCAGCTTGCTGAACTTCCAGGTGCCCTTGTCGTTGACGTACTCGTTCTCGTAGACGCCGCCGCCCCAGCGGCCCTGGCCGGCGCGCGCCAGCTGCACGTCACTGCGCCAGCGGGCCTTCGCGGTGCGGTTGTCGTCGGAGACGTTGATGATGGGCTGGACCATCACATAGTTGTTGAGCTGGCCCGCTTCCAGGCCCTGCGGCCCCATCAGGGACAGCGCCCGCTCGATATGGGCATTGCCGACGTAGACGCCGCCCTGGCCGAACTCGTAGGTGCCGTCGTGGCTGAAGAGGCTCGCGGCCTGTTTCCACTGCCCCTTGTCGATGTAGTAGCCGTACATCGCCTGCAGGTTCTCGAGCGCCCGCACCGAGTGCGCGCGCGCCAGTTGCAGCTCCTTCGCGTCGGCCAGGGCTTCGAGCCTGCCCAGGGCGTCATCGGGACGCCGGGGCGGCACGATCGGCGGCCTGCTCTGGATGGCGCGCAGTGTGCCGGCGTAGTCATACGGGGGCAGGTATACGGCCGGAAACGGCTGGTACTGCACCGGCGCCGGCGCATCGGCCGGGAAATCCCGCGCAACCGCCGATCGCCAGTCACCGGAGACCGGCTTGAGCGCGGCCCACCCGCCCTGGTACGGCGCCTCGAAGTTCAGGTAGTAGCGGCGCGCGGCGATCTTCCACACGTCGTTTTCCTTCACGTAGTCGTCTTCGATGACGGCATCGCCCCAATCGGCCCATTGCTTGTATTGGCCGAGCAGCCCCCATTCGCGCCAGCGGGCATGGGCGCTGCGGCCATCGGCCGCCACCGTGACGACCGGTTGCAGCTGCATCCGCAGGTTCAGCCGTCCGAACGGCAGTCCCGGTCCGTCCTTCATGCTGCCGCCACCGTGGCGGGTCAACAGTTCCCGGATGCGGGCCTTGCCCTTGTAGACGCCGTCGACGCCCCACTGGAACGTCCCGTCGTCGGCGAACAGATCGGCGGCTTCGCCGAAGTAGCCCTTGTCGGTGTAGTAACCGAACGCGCGGCCGAGCCGCTGGATCTTCGTGATGGCCTCGACGTACGCCGTCTCCGCCGCGATGCCCTGGATCCGGGATTTCAGCATCGCGAGCCTCGCGGCATCGTTGCCGGCGAAGCCGCTGACGCACACCGCGAGCCCGAGCAGCAGGCCCAGGGCCGGCGCGGCCGCTTTCGATGGACGGAACATGGTCACCCCTGAAATGATGTTGTTCGATGGCGGCGTCGCGGCATCCGTACCCCCACGCCCCGCGCCGCCGAATCTACACTGCCTGCCGCGCCCGTGCACTCCGGCGGCTTCTCGCAACGAGCGTTTTCAAGGACTTACCCGGCCACCGCGGCGCGATATACTCATCGCGCATGTCACGAGCGCGCACATGAATCCCGGGCCGCGGATCCTCTCGTTCATCCCGCCGATGACCCAGCTGAACACGCCGTATCCGTCCACGGCGTACCTGACCGGCTTCCTGCGCTCACGCGGCTTGCACGCCGCGCAGGCGGACCTGTCCATCGGCCTCGCCCTGCGGCTGCTCTCGGCCGATGGCCTTCAGGCGATCCAGCAACGGCTGCAGGAGCGCCCGCGCCGCCGCCACACGCAGGTGCTGCGCTTCTTTTCGCAGCACTTCGCGAGCTATCGCGGGACCATCGGTCCGGTCATCCGCTTCCTGCAGGGGCGCGATCCGAGCCTCGCCCATCGGATCGTCGCCAGGAACTTCCTGCCCGAAGGTCCGCGCTTCGGATCGATCGAACGCTACATGGATGCCGGACCGGATGACGCCGACGCGCTCGACTGGGCATTCGGCGCGCTGGGATTGCAGGATCGCGCCAAGCACCTCGCAACCCTGTACCTGAATGACCTGGGCGATGTGATTCGCGACGGCATCGATCCGCATTTCGAGTTCGTGCGCTACGCCGAATCACTGGCAGCCAGCCAGCCGACTTTCGAGCATCTGCACGCCGCGCTCGCCGGCGAAGGCACCCTGGTCGACGCGATGCTGCGCGACCTGACGCTGCGGGCGCTGTCGCAGCATGACCCGACGATGGTGCTCGTGACGGCGCCCTTTCCCGGCAACGTCTACGGTGCCTTTCGCATCGCGCAGGCCGTCAAGCAGGCCAACCCCGCCGTCGTGACCGTGCTCGGCGGAGGCTACTGCAACACCGAACTGCGCTCGATGCGCGAACCGCGCGTGTTCGACTTCTTCGACTTCGTGACGCTCGATGCCGGCGAGCGGCCGCTGCTGGCGCTCATCGAACACCTCCGTAACGAAAGGCCGCCGGATCACCTGGTGCGCACCTATACCCGCGAGCTCGGCTTCGTCGATCACCGGGAGCCCGACATCCCGTTGTCCGAAGCCGGAACGCCGACCTACGACGGGCTGCCGCTCACGGATTACCTGTCGCTGCTCGACATGCTGAATCCCATGCATCGCCTGTGGTCGGACGGACGCTGGAACAGGCTGACCGTCGCGCACGGCTGCTACTGGAAGAAGTGCAGTTTCTGCGACGTGGGGCTCGACTACATCTCCCGCTACGACCTGGCCGCCACCGAAGTCCTGACGGATCGCATCGAGGCCCTCGTCCGCGAGACCGGCCAGACGGGATTCCACTTCGTCGACGAGGCCGCGCCGCCGAAGGCGCTCAAGTCGCTCGCCAACGAGCTGCTGAAACGCCGGCTCGAAATCTCATGGTGGGGCAACATCCGGTTCGAAAAGTCCTTCAACACGGAGCTGTGCCGGCTGCTGGCCGACAGTGGCTGCATCGCCGTGACCGGCGGACTCGAGGTGGCCTCCGACCGGCTGCTGCAACTGATGGAGAAAGGGGTTTCGGTCGGGCAGGTGGCGCGGGTGACGCGCGCCTTTGCCGACGCGGGAGTGCTCGTGCACGCCTACCTGATGTACGGCTTCCCCACGCAGACCGTGCAGGACACCGTGGATGCACTCGAGTATGTCCGGCAGCTGTTCGCGGCCGGCTGCATACAATCGGGATTCTTCCATCGCTTCACCTGCACCGTGCATTCACCGGTCGGGCGGCATCCGGAACGCTACGGCGTGACGCTCGCGGCACCCGTGAACGCGACTTTCTCCAACAACGACATCGCCTTCACGGATGCCACCGGCATCGACCATGACGTGTTCGGCGCGCCGCTGCGCAAGGCCCTGTACAACTACATGCACGGCGTCGGCCTGGAGCACGATGTCCGCGAGTGGTTCGAAACGGAGGTCCCGCGGACCCGGGTCCCCCGCTCGTTCGTCGAGCGGGCGCTGCAGGCGCGGATCGCGTGATGCCGGACCGGGCGTGCCGCAGAAGGACCCGGGGCTTGCATACCGCTAGGTATTTGTGCGTATGCAGCGCGACACGCGACTGCAGGGCAGCAACCGGCTGTGAACGACCGCCGACCGCGGCGGCCGCCGGCCCTGCGTCATGTGCGTATGGAACGCACCGGTGGCGTTGGGAATGATCCGGCAGCCTCATCCGGAGATCGCCGATGATGTCCAACGTGCAATACATCCGCTTCTTCGGGGAGATCGGCCTGGACGACGTGCCGCTCGTCGGTGGCAAGAATGCCTCTCTGGGCGAGATGACGCGCAGCCTGAAATCCGCCGGGGTCAGGATCCCGAACGGCTTCGCGATCACCGCGCAGGCCTATCGTTACATGCTCGATGAGGCCAATGCATGGGGCGCGCTGCACGAGGCGCTCGATGATCTGAAGCCCGATGACATGGATGACCTGGCCCGGCGGGGCCGCCGCGCGCGCGACATCGTCTACGGTGCCCCGCTGCCCGAGGACCTCAAGGCACAGATCCTGGCGGCGTACCGGAAGCTGCGGGAGGAGTATGGCGAGCAGATGAGCCTCGCCGTGCGCAGCTCGGCGACCGCGGAGGACCTGCCGACGGCCAGTTTCGCCGGGCAGCAGGACACCTATCTGAATGTCCATGGCGAGGAGCAGTTGCTCGATGCCTGCAAGCGCTGCTTCGCGAGCCTGTTCACCGACCGGTCCATCCATTACCGGGTCGACCAGGGCTTCGATCACTTCAAGGTCTACCTGTCGATCGGAGTGATGAAGATGGTGCGCTCGGATCTCGCGGCGAGCGGCATCATGTTCTCGCTCGACACCGAGAGCGGATTCCGTGACGTGGTCTTGATCAGCGGCGCCTACGGGCTGGGCGAGAACGTCGTGCAGGGCGCGCTCGATCCGGACGAATTCATGGTCTTCAAGCCGACTTTCGCGTCCGGATCCCGCGCCGTGCTGCGCCGCACGCTGGGTGGCAAGAGCATCAAGATGGTCTACGTCGAAGGCGGGACACGCGAGGCGACGCGCAACGTTCCGACTCCCGCCGCCGATCGCGAGCGCTTCTGCATCAGCGATGAGGACGTGCTGACGCTGGCCGACTACGCCATCAAGGTCGAGCGGCATTACAGTAATCGCGCCGGTCACCCGGTGCCGGTCGACATGGAATGGGCGAAGGATGGCATCGATCAGCAGCTGTACGTCGTCCAGGCCCGGCCCGAGACCGTGGCCTCGAAGAAACAGGTCACCTTCCTGGAGGAGTTCACCCTCAAGGGAACCGGCCAGACGCTCGTTACGGGCCGTGCGGTGGGCACGCACATCGGGACCGGCACCGTGCATGTCATCGAAAGCGCCGCCCACATCGCCCAGTTCAAGCCCGGGGAAGTGCTGGTCACCGACAACACGACGCCCGACTGGGAACCGATCATGAAACAGGCTGCGGCCATCGTCACGAATCGCGGCGGACGCACCTGTCATGCGGCGATCGTCGCGCGCGAGTTCGGCATTCCCGCCGTCATCGGTTGCGAGACCGCCACGCAACGGCTCGCCTCGGGACAGACCGTCACCGTCTCCTGCGCCGAAGGCGGCCTGGGCAAGGTCTATGCGGGAAGCATTCCGTTCGAGACGCGCCGCACCGACCTGCAGGGGCTGCCGCGTCCGAAGACCAGGATCATGCTCATCCTGGGCAACCCCGATCTCGCCTTTCGCGGCAGTTTCCTGCCCAACGACGGCGTCGGGCTCGCCCGGATGGAATTCGTCATCACCGAGTCCATCAAGGCGCATCCCATGGCGCTCGTGCATCCCGAGCGGGTGACGGACGAGCGCGAACGGCGTGAGTTGCTGGACCTCGCCCGCCACGACCGCTCACCGACGGAGTTCTTCGTCCGGGCGCTGGCCGAGGGCATCGGGACGATCGCCGCCGCGTTCTACCCGAAACCCGTGATCGTGAGGATGTCGGACTTCAAGACCAACGAATACGCGGGGCTGCTGGGTGGCCGTGACTTCGAAGCGCAGGAGGCGAATCCGATGCTCGGATTCCGCGGCGCTTCCCGCTACACGCACCCGGCCTACGCGGCAGGCTTCGACCTGGAATGCGCGGCCATGAAGCGGGCGCGCGAGGAGATGGGGCTGACGAACATCAAGCTGATGATCCCGTTCTGCCGGCGGGTCGAGGAAGGCGCGCGCGTCATCGCGCGCATGCGCGAGCTGGGCCTGGTCAGCGGACGCAATGGCCTGGAAATCTACGTCATGTGCGAGATCCCGAACAACGTGCTGCTGATCGATGAATTCAGCAAGCTCTTCGATGGATTCTCCATCGGCTCGAACGATCTGACGCAACTGACGCTGGGCGTGGACCGCGATTCCTCGATCGTGGCTTTCGACTTCGACGAACGCGACGAGGGCGTGAAACAGATGATCCGGCTGGCCGTGGAGGGCTGTCGGCGCAACCGGCGCCACTCCGGAATCTGCGGCCAGGCACCCTCCGATTTCCCGGAATTCGCCGAATTCCTGGTGGGCCTCGGCATCGATTCGATCAGCGTGAACCCGGACTGCGTGGTGCAGACCCTGCTGCACGTCGCGCAGATCGAAGGTCAGGCGGGCGGCGCGGGCCCGGGCGTGAAATCCCCATGAATCCGCAGCAGCCGGCCGAGCCGATGCCCCGTCGGACCCAGCCGCGTGTGGCCGTACTGACGAGCGGCGGGGATGCCCCCGGCATGAATGCCGCGATTCGCGCCGTCGCGAGGGCGGGCATCGCCCGCGGCTACGAGGTGTTCGGCGTGCGGCACGGCTACACGGGGCTGATCGCCGGTGATTTCATGCCGCTGCGCCTGCGGGATGTGGGCGGCATCATCGATCGGGGCGGCACGGTTCTCGGCACGACCCGCTGCATGCAGATGAAGACCGAAGCCGGTCAGCTCGCAGCCGTGCAGCGCGCGCGCAGCCTCGACCTGGACGGCCTGATCGTCATCGGCGGCAACGGCTCGCAAGCCGGCGCTCTGGCGCTGTGCCAGCGCGGGCTGCGCGTCATCGGCGTCGCCTCCACCATCGACAATGATCTGCCGGGATCCGACGTGACGATCGGGGCGACGACCGCGCTCGACACCGCGCTGCAGGCGATCGACCGTCTGCGGGTGACGGCCTCTTCCCACGAGCGCGCCTTTCTCGTGGAGGTCATGGGCCGTGACAGCGGCCACCTCGCGCTCACCGTCGGGATCGCCGGTGGTGCCGAGGCGGTCGTGCTGCCGGAAGTGGACACCGACCCGGAGACCATCGCCGCGCAGCTGCGCGCGGCGCATGAACGCGGCAAGAGTCACGCCATCGTCGTGGTGGCCGAGGGCGCGCGCTACAATGGCGACTCGCTGGCGTCCCACTTCAAGGAGCACCGGGAGCGGCTCGGCTTCGAGCTTCGGGTGACCAAGCTCGGCCATATCCAGCGTGGCGGCTCGCCGGGCGTGTTCGACCGGATTCTCGGAAGCCAGCTCGGTGCGGCGGCCGTCGAGGCGATGCACGCGGGCAAGTCCGGCCTGCTGCTCGGCATGGTGGGCGGGCAGGTCGCCGCGACCCCGCTGTCCGCGCTCATCGGCTCGACCAAGGCCCTGGATCCGCGTCTGCTCGAGCTTGCGCCGATTCTCGCCCAGTAATTCGTATACGGAGAAGACTCATGTTGCTCGATTCGATCTGCATGCTCGATGTGGCCTGTTGCAGCCCGCGGACCACGGTGCTCCAGGCGGCACGCCTGATGCGCGAGAAACACACCGGCGACCTCGTCGTGACGGAGGAGGACGGCGACGCGCGCAAGCCGCTCGGGATCATCACCGATCGGGATGTCGTGGTCGAAGTGCTCGCGAAGGGACTGGATCCGGCTACCACCCCGGTGGGCTCGGTGATCCGAACGCCCGTGGTGATCGCGCAGGGGACCGAGGACTCCTCGGTGGTGCTCGAACGGATGAAGGAACACGGGATCCGGCGCATTCCGGTCGTCGACGCACACGAACGGCTGATCGGCATCGTCACCGTCGACGACCTCTTCAGGCAGCTGGCCACCGACGCCGACCTGTTGACGCAGATCATCGCCCGGGAACGCAGCCGCGAACAGCGCACCCGGCGCTAGGCCGGGCGCTCGAGGCGTTCTGCTACGGACGCAGCACCACGCTCTCGACGAGCCGCTCCGTCCGGATCGCGCCGACGACATCCTGCAGTTCGGCCGCGAAGGCCTCGAGGATGTCATCCAGCGACAACACTCCCACGAGCAATCCGTCGGAGCCTACGACCGGAAGGCGCCGGATGCCGTGCTTGCGCATCTTGACCAGTGCCGAGGTGACCGGAAGACCCGCCTCGACGACGATGAGCGTGCGCGTCATGAGATCGCCCACCCGCAGCTGCCGCGGATCGGTCTGCCTGGACACGACGCTGACCACGATGTCACGGTCGGTCAGGACCCCGATCGGCTTCACGGCGGCTCCCGGCGCGCCCGGTTGGACGACGACCAGGTAGCCGATGTGATTCTCGCGCATCAGTTCGGCCGCCGCGGGCAGGTCATCCGATTCCTCGACCGTGACGACCTTGCGCGTGCAGATCTTCTCGACGTTCATGCGTACGCTCCTCTTTGACAGGCCGGAAGGTCCCACACCGCATCCGCGGCAGCCATCCGCACTCCTCTCACCTGTATACGTATTTGCGGCAATCCGGTAAAGCCGGCCTTCATGCGCCTCGCCATGACCGGCGGCGCGGTATCTGCGTATATCGGGTCTCGCCGGCGCCTGATAGCGTTCCGGGCCTGATCCGCCGTCACGCGGCGTACCCTCGGGTCCAGCCTTGAAAACCAATCCGCACCCGGCGGCTGACAACCCGGCGTCCGACTCCGGCAGCGCCAGAATCGGGTCACTGCTGGGACAACTGACCGCGCTCGCCGCAGACATCCGCAAGGTCGCCGCCGAGAACCGGGAGATTCTCGATGCCGTCAGGCCTGATCGCCGGGTCAGCGCCACCAACCTGATCCATTACCTTGCCTTGCGCCGTCACGACCTGCGCCGGCTGCAACCCCGCCTCGCGGCGCTCGGATTGTCGTCCCTCGGCCGCTCCGAAGCGCGGGTCCTGGCGTCGGTCGAGGCCGTGCGCTCGGCCCTGGTGGCCTTGCAGAAGGACAAGCCCGCCGAAGGGCCCTCCCTTCCCGGAACCGGCGACCCGCAGGAAATCCTCGATGCGCACACCGAGGCGCTGCTGGGGGTGGCCCCATCGAAGCGGCGGGTGCGCATCATGGTCACGATGCCGAGCGAAGCCGCCGAGGACTACGCGCTCGTCCACGAACTCGTCCGGACGGGAATGGACTGCATGCGCATCAACTGCGCTCACGATGACGCGGCCGCATGGGAGCGGATGATCGACCATCTGCGACGAGCGAGCGAAGCGCTCGGCCGGCCGGTAAGGGTCGCGATGGACCTGGGCGGGCCGAAGCTGCGTACCGGACCGGTGCAGGCCGGTGCGGCCGTGGTGAAGATCCGGCCGCGGCGCGACGATTTCGGACGCGTGATCGCGCCGGCGCGCGTGTGGCTCACGGCGGCACGCGCCGGGCACCCGGCCCCGACGAGCGCCGATGCAACGCTCCCGGTTCCGGAGGCCTGGCTGCACCGGCTCGAATCGGGGGATACCTTGAGTTTCTCCGATGCTCGCGGTTCGCGGCGCCGCCTGCGGGTCGCGGATGTCAATGCAGACGGTGCCTGGACGGAGCTCGAACGGACGAGCTACATCGTGCCGGGCACGGCGCTGCGCCGGAACGATGCGCGGGGGGCGGCCGCGGTCGGCACCGTCGGCGCGCTCGCGCCGCGCGAACGCCCGCTCCTCCTGCACGTCGGCGACACGCTCGTCGTGACCCGCGACCAGAATCCCGGGCGCCCGGCGACGGCCGACAGCAGCGGCCGCGCGCTGAGCTGCGCCTGCATCGGCTGCACCCTGCCGGAGGTATTCGAGGACGTACGCGCGGGTGACCGGATCTGGTTCGACGATGGCAAGATCGGTGGAACGATCCAGAAGGTCGAGCCGGACCGCGTCACGGTGCGTGTCGACCACGCACGCGCGGGCGGCGAGAAGCTGCGCAGCGACAAGGGCATCAATCTTCCCGACAGCCCCATTCGCCTGCCGGCACTCACCGCGAAGGACGTGAGCGACCTGGAATTCGTCGTCCGCCATGCCGACATCGTTTCGCTGTCCTTCGCGAACAGCGCGGCCGATGTGGAGCTCCTGCAGCAGCACCTGAAGCGCCTCGGCGGGGAGAGTCTCGGAGTGATCCTGAAGATCGAAACCCGGCGCGGATTCGAGAACCTGCCGCAGATGCTCTTCACCGCGCTGCGTTCGACGCGTTGCGGAGTGATGATCGCCCGGGGCGACCTCGCGGTCGAGTGCGGCTTCGAGCGCCTCGCGGAGGTCCAGGAGGAGATCCTCTGGATCTGCGAGGCCGCCCACGTCCCGGTCATCTGGGCCACGCAGGTGCTCGAGAGCCTCGCCCGGGAAGGACTGCCGTCGCGCGCCGAGATCACCGATGCCGCGATGAGCGAGCGGGCCGAGTGCGTCATGCTGAACAAGGGACCTCACATTGCCCAGGCAGTCATCGTGCTCGATGACATCCTGCAGCGCATGCAGCAGCACGTGTCCAAGAAGCGCTCGATGCTGCGTGAACTGCGCCTGGCACACCGCTTCCCCGGTGCTGGAAAGGCTTGAATGGCGCCGGGCTGGATGCGGCACCCCAACGGTCCTGAGCGTGCGATCGAGCCGATCGCACCCGGGTAAATACCGCGCCGTCATGCCGCAGTGCACATCGTGACTGACCGGCTCAGCTTACGGTAAGCTTACGCGAACTTTGTTATGAACTGTAACGGAGGTGCGCGTGCGCCTGCGAGAGCGCGGCTGGCAAGCCTCTCGGGTTTCAGGGTCTGAGCTTCGCGGCGCGGGCTCATGATGAATATCTTCCTGTTCCCGGGCCAGAGTTCGGTCGACCCGTTGAGCATCGTGCGTGCTCAGCGGGCGCATCCGGCCACGCTCGCGGTCGCCGACTGCGCGCGGCGGGTGCTGGGCGATGCGCGCGCGAAAAGATACCTGGACCCGGCCGGAGCGATGCTCGAATCGAACCGCGACGTCCAGGTCACGGTATTCCTGGCCACCCAGATGTACCTCGCAGCCCTCGCGGCGGAAGCCGTGACCGCCGAGCACTCCGTAGGACTGAGTCTGGGCGAATACAGCCATCTCGTGCACATCGGGTCACTCGACCTCGACGCGGCGCTTGGTCTGGTCGATGAACGGGGCCGCTGCTATGACACGGCACCGGCGGGGCGAATGACCACGATACTCGCCGTCGATCGCGAGGCGGTGGCCACGATCGTCGGCCGGGCCGAGGCCCGCGGCACGGTGGTCATCAGCAACTACAACGCCCGTACCCAGCACGTCATCGCCGGGGCGGCCGACGCGGTCGACTGGGCGGCGGTCCAACTCGAGCAGGAGTACTGCGCGCACACCACCGTGATCGAGCAGCGCGTGCCGATGCATTCGCCACTGATGGCGCCGGTGGCGCAGCGTTTCGCACCGAGCCTGGCGAGCGCTGCCTTCAGACCCCCGGTTCGCGCGTATCGGCCCAACGTCACCGGGGCAGCATTGCCTGGTGCCACGCGCGAAGACATCGTCTCGTGTCTGACACGACACGTCAGCGAACCCGTGCGATGGCAGGATGCGATCGACGGACTGGTCGCGGAACACCCGGATGCGGCCTTCATCGAGGTGGGTCCCGGCCGGGCGCTCCACAACATGATGGGACGCGACTGGCGCAAGGCGCGGAGACTGCGGATCGACGCAGCCGACCAGGCCGATCCGCACGAGCACTTCAGCGCAACCGTGCAGGCACTGCGTGCTTGAGCAGGACGAACTGCGGCAGGTCATCCGTCGCACGCGACGGGGGCCGTTCGTGCCCGAGAACGCGGGATCGCCGACCACACTCGGCCGGGCCGAACTCGAGCGCCTGCTACCCCACCGCCCACCGATGCTGCTCGTCGACAGCATCGACGCCGTCGACCTGTCCGGCAGCGCAGTGCGCGGCCGGCGCAGCCTGCGCTCCGGAGACCTCGGATTCGAGGGCCATTTCCCCGGCGCGCCGATCTATCCCGGAATGCTGGTGGTCGAGGCCATAGGCCAGCTCGCCCTGACATTGCTGCACTTCCTCGGTTCGCGGCGCCTGGACGTGCCCGACTCGACGACTCCGCCACGGGTGCTGGTGACGCATGTCCACCACGCCGCCTTCATCGCACCCTTCCGGCCTGGCGATACCATGACGCTGCACGCGCAGCTCGTCCATCAGGACCATACCCTCGTCGCCGCGGGCCAGGCCTGGAACGGCAGCACGCTGTCGGCATTCGCAATCTCGCAGGTCTACGTCGATGAGTAACCGCGTCGTAGTGACCGGCATGAGCGTGAACACGGCGATCGGCGACACGCTCGCCGGCTTCACCCAGGGGCTGATGGCGGGTCGCTCGGCAATCTCGAAGTGGAGCGCCTTCCCGACGGACCGGATCTACAGCAAGGTCGGAGGCGATCTGTCGGGCTACGACGTGAACGCGAAGCTCGCCTCACTCGAGGCGCTCGTGCCGACCGAGGTGCACAGACGCCTGCGCAAGCTCGTCGCGCGCGTGCCATGGACCACGAAGCTTTCGATGCTGCTGGCCGTCGACGGCTGGCTCGATGCCGGTCTGTTCGCGGCCGACTACGATCCGGACCGGCAGGCCGTCATCGTCGCGGGCCACAATCTCAATGCGCTGTACCAGTACAATAGCCGCATCCAGTTCGAGGACGAGCCGGACTTCCTCGAAGGCATGACCTCGCTGTATTCGCTCGACACCGATCACGCGGGCAGCGTCTCGGAGGTGCTGCAGGCTCGTGGCCCGATTTACACCATGGGAGCGGCCTGCGCGAGCGGCAACGTCGCACTGCGCTCCGCAGTCGACGAGATCCGCCACCGTGGCGCCCAGGTTGCGCTGGTGGTCGGCGCCGTGCTCGAGTTCGCCCCGGTGGACGTGCACGCCATGGCGCTCATCGGCGCGATCTCGGTCCAGAGCTTCAACGACACGCCCGAACGGGCCAGCCGGCCATACGACGTGCGCCGCGAGGGATTCGTACCGGCCCATGGCGGCGCGACCCTGGTCCTCGAGGAGCTCGGAGCCGCCCGGCGGCGGGGCGCGCGGATCTACGCCGAAGTGCTCGGGTGCGCCGCGAATTCCGACGGCAACCACCTGCCACAGCCATCCGAGGAAGGCCAGGCGCGCGTTCTTGCGCAGGTACTGCGCGAAGCCGGAATCCGTCCCGATGAGGTTGACTACGTCAATGCCCACGCGACATCGACGCCGCTGGGTGACATCACGGAGCTGCGGTCGATCAAGCGGGTCTTCGGCGATCACGCGAAGCGGCTGCTGATCAACGCCCCGAAGTCGATGCTCGGCCACTGCTGCTGGTCCGCGCCGACGGTCGAGACGGTGGCCGGCCTCCTGCAGATGCAGTCCGGCCGGCTGCACCGCTCGATCAACATCGACGAGCTCGATCCGGCGGTCGATCTGGAGGTGTGTCGCGACGGTCCGCGCGACTTCCACGGCCGTGTCATGCTGAAGAATTCGTTCGGCTTCGGGGGAATCAATTGCGTGAGCCTGTGGCGCAGGTACGAGGGCTAGCGAGTGCCACCATGACGCGTCACGTGTTGTTCATCACCGGTGGCTCGCGCGGGATCGGCGCCGGAATCGTGCGCGCGGCCGCGGCAGCGGGCTTTGACGTCGCGTTCACCTACCGTGAACGGGAGGACGCGGCCGCGGCGGTGGTCGATGCGGTGCGCGCGGAAAGTCCGGCCGCGCGCTGTCACGCCTACATGCTCGACGTGCGGGACTCGACGGCGGTGGAACGGGTCGGCGACCGGGTGCTGGAGGATTTTGGAACCGTGCATGTCGTCGTGGCGAATGCCGCGATCACCCACGCGAGTCTCGCCTTCTCCACCACCGACGAGGTCTGGCGGGACGTGATCGACACCAACCTCACCGGGTCGTTCTTCGTTGCCCGCCAGTTCCTGCCCGCGTTCCTCGCCAACGGCTTCGGTCGCTTCATCTTCATATCATCGATCGCCGCAGGCGGCATGACCGGTGGCGCCGCTTACAGCGCCAGCAAAGCCGGGTTGCTCGGCCTGTCGGGGGCACTGGCCAAAGAATACGGCCGCAAAGGGATCACCAGCAACGCTCTGCAGCTGAGCTTCTTCGAGACCGACATGACGCTGCAGCAGGTGTCTGCCCAGAACCTCGAGTTCTACCGGCGCTACAGCCCGCTGGGCCGGGTTGGCACGCTGCCGGAGGTCGCGGCGGCGGTACTGTTTCTGGCGAGCGAAGGCGCCTCGTTCGTCAACGGCCAGGACATCGGGGTGACCGGTGGCCTCGAGTGGCTGAACTGACATGGAAGTGGGCATCGAGAAACTGTGGGTCTATCCCTGCGCACTCTCGCTCGAGATCGCCGAGCTGTGCGCGGCCCGCGGGCTGGATGCGGCGAACTTTCGCGGACGCCTGCTGTGCGAGCAGCGCTCGGTCATGAGCCCGTTCGAGGACGTGGTGACGCTCGCGGTCAATGCCGCGCTGCCGATGCTCGACGCGGCGGACCGCGATGCGATCCGGCTGCTCATCGTGGCGACCGAGTCGGCTCCCGATCAGGAAAAACCGGTGAGCTCATGGGTGCACCACTACCTCGGCCTGCGTTCCGACTGCCGGAATTTCGAGGTCAAGCACGCCTGCTACGGCGCCACCGGGGCGCTGCAGGTGGCCACCGGCTGGCTGCTCTCGGGCCTCGATCCCGGCGCGAAAGCGCTGATCGTGAACGCCGATCATGCCCTCATAGGGCTCGAGGGCCCGCAGGAGCCGGTACTCGGCGCCGGCAGCATGGCCGCCCTCGTATCCACGCAGCCGCGGGTGGTGGCGTTCGAGCCGGGCTGGAACGGCGTACATGCGCACGAAGTCGCTGATATCTTCCGGCCGGCCCCCGGTTTCGAAACGGGCAACGCCGACGAAAGTCTGATGTCCTACCTGGATGCGCTCGAGGCAAGCTACGACGCGTACGTAGCCCGCGTGGGACAAGCGGTGGATTTCGACCGGTTCTTTGCCGCCAACATCTACCACGTGCCGTTCGGCGGACTGGCCCAACGTGCGCATCTGCGCCTCGCGCGGCGGGAGCTCGGGCTCTCGAAGGCGGAGGCCGAGCGACACTGGGCGCGCAAGTCCGAGGCGTCGCTTGCCTACAACCGGCGGATGGGAGGCGTATACGGCGCAGCGACCTTCGTCGCGCTGGCCGGCCTCGTCGACACCTCGGCCACGCTCATGCCCGGTGATCGGCTCGGTATCTATGCTTACGGATCCGGTTCCTGCGCGGAGTTCTACAGTGTCACGCTCGCAAGCGGCGCCCGCGAGACGATCGCGGACGTGCGATTGCGACAGCAGCTGGATGCCAGGCGTCCGCTGTCGATCGCGGAGTACGAGGCCTGCGAGCGCAGCGTCTTCGCGGCGACCTGCGCCAGGGATTTCGACACGCCCATCGATCTCGTGCCGGGCCTGTACCAGTCCCATTACGAGGGGCAGAACAAACTCGTGTTCCGTGGCACCCGCGACCACTACCGGAGCTACTCATGGACCTGAGTTCGGCGATGGTGAGGCTGCCGGCGCAGCTCGATGTCGCATCACTCGCCGCGCTCGAGCGGGATGTCAACGTCGCGCTTGCGTCCGCCGCGCCGGTCGTAGTGCTCCGCGGCGCCACCGAGGAGACCTTCTGCCTGGGTCTTGCGCTCGGCTCGCCGCACGCGGGACCGGTGCCGGCCCAAGCCTTCTCCGCGCTGTTGACCGGATTGCACGGCGCGGACAAACCGCTGATCGCCGTCGTGGATGGCCGCGCGATCGGCGGCGGCATGGGTCTTGCTGCCGCCTGTGACTGGCTGATCGCAACCGATCGGGCGACGTTCGCCTTGCCCGAACTGCTCTGGGGCATCGCGCCGGCCATTATCTGGCCGGTCCTGGCGCAGCGCATGACTCAGCACGCACTGCGCCAATGGGTGCTATCGGCGCACGCGCGCCCGGCGGCGGAAGCGCTGGCGGCGGGATTGGCGGATGAGGTGGTCCCGCCCGACGGCCTGGACCGTGCGCTCGGCCGGAGGTTGCGCATGCTGCGGCGCCTGGAGCCGGCGGCGCTGGTCGAGCTGCGCAGCTGGTCGCGCCGATCAAGCCAGCTTGACCTGCCGGCGGCGCTGGCGCGTGGCGCCGAGCTCACTGCGGCGCGGCTGCAGAACGCGACGGTGCGGGAGCGGTGGCAGGCATACCTTGCGGGAGATTCGCCGTGGTCGAGTTGAGCATCCATGACGGCGTGGCCCGCATTACCCTATCAGATCCGCTCACCGCCAACGCTCTCGGCGAGACAATGGCCGCAAAGCTGCAGGCGGCGTTCGAGTCGGCGGCCCGGGAGCGGGACGTGCGCGTCGTCGTGCTCGCCGGTGAGGGCGAAGTCTTCTCCTGCGGAGCGTCCCGCGAGTTGCTGCTGCAGCTGGTGCGCGGGGCCGCGCGACCGGCCGACATCCTGCTGCCTAGAGTGCTGCTCGACTGCCCCGTTCCGGTCATCGCCGCGATGGCGGGCCACGCGACGGGCGGGGGATTTGCGCTCGGTCTCGCCGCCGACATCGTGCTGCTCGCCGAGGAGAGCCGCTACGGACTGACCTTCATGAACCTCGGTTTCACGCCCGGAATGGGCACAACGGCGCTGTGCGAACACGTCCTGTCAGCCGGAGTGGCCCACGAGCTCTTGTATACGGGGGAGCTGCGTCGTGGCAGTGCGTTCGCAGGCAGCGGAGTCAATCACGTGCTGCCGCGCGGGCAGGTGGAGGCCAAGGCACTCGACATCGCGGCGCGAATCGCACTCAAGCCGCGACTCGCCGTCGAGGCTCTCAAACGCACTTTGTCGTTGCCACGCCGCCAGGCATTCGAAGCGGCGCTGACCGTCGAATCGCTGATGCACCAGATCACTTTCGCCGCGCCGGAGGTGGTGCGCCGGATCGAGGATGACTATGTGGAATGACTATGGCGGGAAGGCCGTGCTGATCACGGGCGGGACTCGCGGCATCGGACTTGCTACCGGTCTCGCATTCGGGCGGCGCGGCGCCGCCGTCACGCTCACTCACAAGTGGGACTCGGCCGACCAGGATTCGATCCGGAGTCGGTTTGCCGCCGCCGGCGCCCCCTTGCCCGATATCGTGCAGGCCGATGTGGCGCACGAGGCGGACGTGCAGGCGGTCATGCAGCGCATCCGGGCCCGTCATGAAAGGCTCGAGGCCCTGATCTCGAATGCCGCCTTCGGCGCGACCGTGTCGGGCGTCGATGCCTACTCGAGGAAGGCGCTGTATACGGGCATCGAATACTCGGCCTGGCCGCTCGTCACGCATACCCTCGCCGCGCGCAGGGTCTTCGGCCGCCCGCCTCGCTACGTGGTGGGAGTCTCCTCGGAAGGAACCGGGTCGATGCACGTCGGATATGACCTGATCGCGGCCGCCAAATCAGTGCTCGAGACGCTGTGCAGATATCTCCAGTACCGCCTCGGTCCGGAGGGGACTTCGGTGAACGTGGTGTGCACCCGCTTCGTCGACACGGTGTCGCTCGGCGACACCATCGGCGATGAGTTCCTGCCGTTCTTGCGGCGTTATGCGCCGGACCTCATTACCACTGCCGAGGAGGTCGCCGATGCGATTTTCGCGATCTGCTCCGGGCCGATGGACGCGCTCGGCGGTCAGGTGCTGACGGCCGACCGCGGTGCCGGCCTGTTCGACAATTTCAGTCGCCTCTACCAGGAACGTCACACGCATCCCATTCACGCCAAGGAGAAACCATGACCCGCGATGAAGTACAGGCCGTCGTCCTGAAGCACCTGGCCTCGGCCGTAGACGGCCTCGACGTGCAGACACTCGATCCGTCCAGGTCCATGAAAGATTACGGCGCCAACAGCCTCGACATCGTCGAAGTCGTCTCGGGTGCAATGCGCGAGCTGAAGGTCAAAGTGCCGCGTGCGGAGCTGAACAAGCTCACCAACATCGACGGCCTCGTCGGTCTGCTCCATGACATCAAGAGCGGCGCGACGGAGCCGAAGTGACCCTGGTCCCCCCTGGGGCCCGCTATGACGGCAAGGTCGTCGTGGTAACGGGCGGCACTCGAGGCCTCGGGCTCGCGACGGCGAAGGTGTTCGCCGCGCACGGAGCGCAAACGGTCCTGACCCATGCCTGGGGCAGTGCCGACGAGCAGTCGGTGATCGACGCCATCGCCGCCACCGGCGGCCCTGCACCGCTCATCGTCCAGGCCGACGTGACCCGCCCGGAGGATACGGCACAGCTGTTCGGCACCGTTGCGGAGCACTTCGCCAAGGTCGACGTCCTGATTAGCAACGCGTCAGTGTCGCTGATCGTCGGCAGCCTGAAGGACTACACCGAGAGGGGATTTCTCAAGAGCGTCCGTGGCAGCGGCTGGCCGACGTTTGAATACCTGACCATGATCCGTGAGCGGTTCGGCGCCTATCCGCGCTACGTCGTGGTGATGTCCTCCGACGGGCCGGATCACTTCATGCCCGGGTACGACTTCGTAGCTGCGGGCAAGGCCATCATCGAGACGATGGTGCGATACGTCGCGTATCGCCTGCGGGACGAGGGGGTACGTATCAACGCGCTGCGTTCGCGTGCGATCCGGACTGAGGCGTTCGATGCGACCTTCGGGCCCGAATTCTACGGATTTCTCCGCGAATTCGTCTCCGAGGAGTGGTTCATGAAACCGGATGAAGTCGCGCGGGCGGCATTCGCACTGTGTTCGGGACTGCTCGACGGCGTGAGCGGGCAGACCATCATGGTGGATCGCGGGAGCACCTTCTTCGACTGCATCTCCTATCTGTTCGAGCGGCGCGACGCCCTGGGCATCGAAGGCGGGAACTAGGGAGGGACTCCCTCGCCGGCGGAATGTGGCGCCGCCCGTCCGAGCAGCCCCGCGGGCCGAAGCATGGGCACGACGATGTCCTCGAACCGGTTCAGGCTCTCGTCGAGGTCTTCGCGGCAATGACCGGCGCTGATGGCGATCCTCAGCCGCAATGCATCCTCCGGAACCGCCGGAAAATCCACGGGGACGACATAGAGACCCGCCTCCATCAGCCTCGCGACACATTCGAACAGCAGATCGCGCCGGTCCCCGAAGATTACCGGGATGATCCAGCTCTGCGAGCATCCGGTATCGAAACCGAGCTGCTGGAGGCGCGCGCGCATGTAGCCGGAATTCTCCGCAAGCCGGACCCGCAGATCCTCGCCGCGGCGCGCGACGCGCACGGCGCAGTGCACGCCAGCGACGATCGCCGGCGGCAGGGCGGCGGAGAAGACATAGGGGTGACTGTAGTAACGCATGTAGTCGGTCAATTCCGCGCTGGCGGTCGCGAACCCGCCGACCATCGAAAGCGCCTTGGAAAAGGTGCCCATCACGAGCCCGACGCCGGCACCGGGCCGCAGGCGCGCCGTCGTGCCGGCGCCTTCGGGTCCGTCTGCGAACACCGAGTGGGCCTCGTCGACGATGATCTCCACGCCGTGGGCCTGCGCGACCGCGGCGATGGCCGCGAGCGGGGCGAAATCGCCGTCCATGGAGTACAGCGCGTCCACGATGACCAGCCGGCGGGACCCGGCGTGATCCGAGAGCACGTCGGACAGGTGCGCGGGATCGCTGTGCCGGAAAGTGACCAGTCGGGCGCCCGACAGCCGCACGCCGTCGAACCACGACATGTGAGCGCGCTCGTCGCAGATCGCGACATCGCCGCGCCGCAGAACTGCGAGGCAGATCCCGAGCGCTGCGGCAAAACCGCTCGTGTACAGCATCGCGCCCGATCGATCGTGCAGATCGGAGAGCTCCGCCTCGAGTTCGCGATGCAGCCGTGACGTGCCGGTGAGCAGGGGAACGCCCGCGGCCCCGTTGCCCCACAGGGGCAGCGCTTCACGCTGGGCCTCGATGATCTGCGGATTACGGGCAAGTCCCAGGTAGTCGAGCGAAGCCAGATTGATGACCGGGCGGCTCGCTCCACCGTACAGCAGTTCGCTGCGCGGACCGACGGAGGAATTCAAGGCTCGCGAGACGAGCGCCTGCCGGGGTGCGGTCGCACGACGCCAGGCGAGGAAATCCTCCGGCGCGCGCAGTGGATGAGTGTCATGCCCCGCGTAGAAATCGGCGATCCCGAAGCGCGCGCCCTGTTCCAGTTCCGAGCTCACGATGGTCTTCCCCTGCACGGGCCGGGTCCGGGCGCCTCCGCGATTTGAAGCAGACGCAGCCGAATCTGCACATGCCTCACGTCAGCGGTGACCATGCTGGAACCCCTTGATGGATCGGGGTTCCCGCCACCCGTCGATCCTGTTGCTCGATCCGACTCAGCTGCAATCCTGCAGGGGTAAACCTGCGACCACGCGCGCCGAGAGCGGCGCGGTGCCCGACAATTCTACGTCAATGTCATCCGGCAGCTTCGCCCTGCAGGGGGCGCGGCAATTTATGCCACTTGATTACGACAGTACCTGGTGGCACAATAGATCCATGCCATCGCAAGACGTGCTCCCACAGGACCGGACGTACTCCGCCGACGAACTCACCGCACTGAGCGGCTTCCCGCGGCGCACCATCCGGTACTACATCCAGCTCGGATTGCTCGAGCGGCCGGTGGGTGAGACGCGCGCAGCCCACTACGGCTGGCAGCACCTATCGCGACTGCTGCGGATCCGCGAACTCACGCAGCAGGGTCTCTCCCTCGAGCAGATCGGCCGGTTGCTCAACGCTGTCGTGCCGGAGGTTCGCACCGATCCGGCTCCCGGAACGATCTCGATCCAAAGCCAGATCCATCTGGCCCCCGGCATGGCCCTCACGATCGATCCGGCCATCGCCGGCCTTTCGAGCGAACAGATGCGCCAGCTCGCACGCGAAGTCCTCGGTGCCTACCGGCGCCTCAGCCAACACAAGGATGAAGCTCACCATGCCCTCCATGAACCCGACGTCGCCCCCGGCATCGCAACCGCGAAGGACTCCCGCGGTGAACGCTGAATCCTGTCCTTGCCTGCGCACCGGGGAAGGCGCGCGTGTGCCGCTCACCCGCGTTGCGGCCCGCGGCCGCGTCGATGGATTGCTGTTCGAGCTGACTGTCGAGCAGCACTACCGCAATACCTCGACCGAGCCGATCGAGGCCGTCTACACGTTTGCACTGCCGCTGCACGCGGTGCTGCTGGCCTTCGAGCTGGATCTGAACGGCACGAAGCATGTGGCCACCGCCTTCGGCCGGCAGCAGGCCGAACGCCGCTACGAGAATGCCATTGACGAGGGCGACTCCGCGGCCCTGCTCCTGCACAACGGCAACGGTCTGTACACGGTGAACGTGGCCAACCTGAAGCCCGCCGAGGCCGCGGTCGTGCGCTACCGCTACGCCGAACTGCTTTGCGCCCACCGCGGCCAGGTGCGCCTGAACCTGCCGACGGCGATCGCCCCGCGCTACGGCACGCCATCCGATGCGCACCTCGAGGGTGCCGCCATCCCCGGCGCCGATGTGTTCGTCGAATACCCGTTCAGTCTCTTCATCGCGGTTGCGGGCATCACCGATGCCGCTCGGCTGGTCTCGCCCTCGCACGCGATCAGTGCTGCAAGCATCGACGGCGGCCTCGGCGTGGCCATCGCCGGGCAGGGCTACCTCGACCGCGATTTCGTGCTGGTGATCGATCATCCCGGGCTGCCGGCCGGTACGCTGATCGCCGCCGATGGCGAAGGATTCGTGGCGCTCGCCAGTGCCGCATTGCCGGCTACGGATGCCGACCGGCGGCCCCTCACGATCAAGCTGCTGCTGGATTGTTCAGGCTCGATGGCGGGCCAGAGCATCGCGGCCGCCACGCGCGCGTTGGTCCGGATCCTGGGCAGCCTGAATGACTCCGACCGATTCAGCCTGACACGCTTCGGATCGGATGTGGAGCATGTCACCGAAGGTCTCGAACCCGCCGACCCGCATTCGATTGGGCCCGTCACTGAAATCGCGCGGCGGCTCAACGCCGACATGGGTGGAACTGAAATCACCGGCGCCATCCGGTCCGTGCTGGCCATCCCGGTACCCGAGGGCGCGACGGCCGATCTGGTGCTGATCACCGATGGCGAGGTCTACAGTGTCGAGGCAGTGGTGGACATCGCGGCCCGCTCGGCTCATCGGCTGTTCGTCGTGGCGATAGGCGCGGCACCGAACGAAGCCCTGGCCCGCAGGGTGAGCGAACGCACCGGCGGTGCCTGCGACTTCGTTGCCGCCGGCGAGAACGTGGAACCGGCGATCCTGCGCATGGTCGGCCGACTGCGGGCAACGCCGCGCACCATCGAGGACATCCAGTGGTCGGCCACGCCGCAGTGGACGGCACCATGGCCAGCAGCGGTGTTCCCGGATGACACCATCCACCTGATTGCGGGCTTCCGCGAGCGACCCTCCGGAGCTGTCGAGGTGAGGATCGCCGGCAACAGGCAGTGCACGACCCTCACTTTGCCCATTGCGGCACACCGGACCGGCGACGATGTGGTGCCGCGGATCGCGGCCGCCCGGCGCCTGCCCGGGCTGCCTGACGCGGCGGCGCGGGACCTCGCCATCCAGTACCAGCTGGTTTGCGCACACACCAGCCTGGTGCTGGTCGCCGAGCGTGCTTCGGGCGACAAGGTGAACGGATTGCCCAGGACCATCGCCGTGCCGCACATGCTCGCGGCCGGCTGGGGCGGCACCGGATACGACTTTACGATCGTCGGTCGCCCTCCGGCAGCGCCGGCCGGAGCCGCTTTGCATCGCCGCCTGTCGGCTGCCGGAACCTTGAGCGAACCCGATCCGGCGCCGTCCTATGCGGCCCCGGCACGGTTGGACGTTCCGGCATTCCTGCGCAGCGCTCCGGCCGGTGGCGTGCCGGTGAACCTGCCCGAGAGCCTGCGCGGAGCGATCGTGGAGGCCGTGGTACGGGCACTGTCACAGGGCGGCCCGCTGCCGGAATCGATCGACGCGTTGCACGCGCTGGCGCCGCTGCCGGAGGACCTCAGGAATGCCCTGCATTCCCGGCACGGCCTGATTGGCGGTTCCGAAAGCGAATTCGTCGAGGCACTGCTGCGATTCCTGGATCGCGACCAGGGTCGACTGGATTCGATCCTGCCCTGCGCCGACCGCGCTCGGAATCACCGCTTCCGCGAACTGCGCCGGCAGTTCACGCAGTGGATCCACGTGGAGCCGCCCGCCGGCAGCAGGCCGGGATGACGACCCCAGGATATTGACTCACGTGTGAGTTAGTATTGTACTGTCGTAAAACGCGGGCGCGAGGGGGCATGAAAGTCTTGGCTGGCACAGACGCGGTCCGGCGGCGCGCAGGGATGACCCGTGCGGGCCTGTGCCTGGCCAGTGCACTGATTCTTCAGTGCGCCTTCGGAGCCGACGACGGCACACTGGTGCGTATCCGGGGTGGCACCGTGCGTGGGGTCGCTTCGGGGAACGTGACCGCCTTCAAAGGCATCCCGTACGCGCAGCCGCCAGTGGGCGCGTTGCGCTGGCGAGCCCCGGTGCCGGCGGCCGCCTGGGATGGCGTGCGCGATGCCTCGAAATTCGGGCCGGCCTGCCTGCAGCCCGCCGCGCAGCCGAAGGATCTGTACTTCGACGGCGTGCTGCCGCAGAGCGAAGACTGCCTGACGCTGAACGTGTGGACACCGGGCACTGCGAAGAAGCTGCCGGTGATGGTGTGGATCCATGGCGGCTCGCTCGTGGGCGGGAGCAGCGCCGAACCCATGTACGACGGCGCGCGGCTCGCGCGAGAGGGCATCGTCCTGGTCTCGATCAATTACCGCCTCGGCCTCCTGGGCTTTCTGGCCCACCCGGCCCTGAGCGCGGAATCCGCCGAGCACCTGTCCGGCAACTACGGCCTCCTCGACCAGATCGAGGCGCTGCACTGGGTGCAGGACAACATCGCGGCCTTCGGCGGCGATCCCGCCCAGGTCACGATCGCCGGTGAATCCGCCGGCGCCCTCAGTGTCATCGCGCTCATGTCGAGCCCCCGGGCGCGGGGACTGTTCGCCAGGGCCATCAGTGAGAGCGGCTACATGCCCGCCTATGCGAAACTGCACGAGGCCGCCTGGGGGCTGCCTTGCGCGGAAGACGCCGGCGAGAAGATGGCGACGCTCGCCGGTGCGCGGGACGCGACACAGTTGCGTGCGATGGATCTCACGAGCTTGTTCCTCGCGGGACTGAAGACCGGCTGGCAGCCCGAACCGGTCATCGATGGTGTTCTGCTGCTGCGGCAGTTCGCCGAGACCTTCGCGCGCGGCGAACAGGCGCGGGTACCCGTGCTCGCCGGTTTCAATGAAGGCGAGATTCGCTCATTGCAGGGGCTGATGCCGAAGGTGCCGAAGACCGCAGCGGAATATGCCCAGGACGTGAAGAGCCGCTTCGGGGCGCGAACGGCCGCGTATCTTGCGATCTATCCGGGCACGGACCCGAAGGCGGACGTCATGGCGGCGTTGCGCGATGGCCTCTACGGCTACGCCGCGCAGAATCTGGTGCGTCAACAGGCCGCGATCGGTCAGCCGGCCTATCTGTACTTCTTCCGCCACAGCACGCCGGCCGAGCGGGCCCGCGATCTCGGCGCCTTTCACGCGAGCGAACTGCCGTACGTATTCGGACGGATCGGACCGGGTGAGGTGCTCGGTCCGAACTGGCCGCAACCGCCGCCCGGCCCCACGGAGCCGGCGCTCGCGCAAAGCATGATGCGCTACTGGAGCTCGTTCGTCCGCACCGGCATTCCCCGGGCCGCCGGAGAACCGGACTGGCCGCGCTACACGCCCGGGCAGCACCGCTACCTCGACATCGACGAGGCTCCGTCCGCCGCGCGCGATCTGACGCCCGCGGCGTTCGCCTTCGCGAGCGGCCTGGTCGATGAGCGCATCCGCCAGGGGCAGCCCTGGCGGCTCAACATCGGCTTCGCGGCCTTTCCAGCCAATCAGACTACCGACGAGCACCACGAGTGACCCTGCGTGGCGCAATGCAGCCCTATCGGCTCACGCTCGATCATTTCATCGAGCATGCGGCACGCTGGCATGGCGATACCTGCGTCGTCACGGGCCACCGCGGCGGTGTGCGCACCCGCACGCCGTACCGGGAGCTCCGGGCGCGCAGCCGGGCGCTCTCCGGCGCCCTGCTCGCGCTCGGCATCGAGCATGCCGATCACATCGCGGTCATGGCGTGGAACAGCCAGGCGCACATGGAGTGCTGGTACGCGGCGATGGGCATCGGTGTCGTCTGCCATACCCTGAACCCACGCCTGTCGCTCGCGCAGCTGGCCGACATGATCCGGCAGGCCGGCGACCGGCTGCTCGTGGTCAGCGCGGACCTGTCGCCGCTCGCCGGACAGCTGCTGCCGCTGTGCCCGAGGCTCGAGCAGGTCGTCGTGCTCGATGAGCCCGGAGTGACGCCCACGTTGCCGGACGAGCCCCGTGTGCGCACCTGGCACTATGAGGATCTGCTCAGGCTGCCCGGTCCGGACGTTCGATGGGGCGAGTTTCCCGAGGACAGCGCCGCGGGGCTGTGCTTCACCTCCGGCACGACGGGCGCCCCGAAGGGCGTCGTCTACACCCACCGCTCGAACTATCTGCATACGCTGCATCAGCTGCAGGCCGATGTGAGCGGCCTCACGGCCGCGGACTGCGTCCTGGTGTCGGTGCCGATGTTCCACGCCAATGGCTGGGGCTTGCCGTTCGCGGGGCCTGCCGTCGGCGCCAGGCTCGTGCTGCCCGGTCGTCATCAGGATGGCGCGAGTCTCGCGCGGCTCATCAACGAGGAAGGCGTCACCATCGCCGCGGGTGTGGCGACGGTCTGGCTGGGACTCGCCGACCACCTCGACCAGAGCGGCGAGGAAGTGCCGTCGCTGCAACGGATCATGCTGGGCGGCTCCTCGGTACCGCAGGCCCTGATGGACCGGCTCGAGCGGCGGCTCGGTGCGATCGTGCAGACCAGTTGGGGCATGACCGAACTGTCGCCGATCGGTACCGTCACGCCGGCAACGACCGTCCACCGTCGTTCCTCTCAGGCCGGACGTCCGGTCATGGGCGTCGAGCTCAAGATCGCCGCGGCGGACGGACGGGCGCTGGAACGCGGCCACGAGGGCCGTCTGCACGTGCGCGGTGCCAGTGTGATCGAGCGGTACTTCGGCCAGGACGCGCCCGCCGTCGATGCCGAGGGCTGGTTCGACACGGGCGATCTCGCGACGCTCGACGAGGCGGGAACCTTGAGCATCACGGGACGGGCGAAGGACCTGATCAAGTCCGGCGGTGAGTGGATCAATCCGGCGCAGATCGAAGCCATCATCGGGGCGCTGCCCGAGATCGCCCTCGTCGCCGTCGTGGGTCGTCCGGATCCGAAGTGGGGCGAGCGCCCGGTGCTCGTCGTCGAAGCGCGCAAGGGTGCGCAGATCAGTGACGAGTCGCTGCTCGCCGCGCTGCGACCCCGGGTGGCGAACTGGTGGCTCCCGGATGCCATCGTGCGCGTCAGCGCCATGCCGATCGCGATGACCGGAAAGATCGACAGAAAACGCCTGCAGGCCGACCATGGTTGAAAACGGACCGCTGGCGCGGCTGTTCGATCTTACGGGGCGCGTGGCGCTCGTCACGGGCGGGTCCCGGGGCCTCGGCCTGCAGATCGCCGGCGCGCTGGGAGAATACGGCGCCGCGCTCGCGCTCGTGGCACGCAAGCAGGCCGACCTGGACGCCGCGGTCGCGCAGCTCGGCGCCGTGGGCCGCACGGCCGTGGGATTCGCGACCGACCTGGCCACACCGGAAGCGGCCACCGTGCTCGTCGAGCGTGTCCTCGAGCGCTTCGGACGCATCGATATCCTGGTCAACAATGCCGGCGCCACCTGGGGCGCGCCCGCGGAGGACTATCCGATCGAGGGCTGGAACAAGGTCATCGACCTGAACCTCACGGGCCTGTTCCGGGTTACGCAGGCCGTGGCGCGCCATGCCTTCCTGAAGCAGGGCCGGGGTGCCGTGATCAACGTCGCATCGGTCGAAGGCCTGCTGGGGCATCCACCGGACCGGCCGGGCACCGTCGCCTACAACGCCGCGAAGGGCGCCGTCATCAGCATGACGCGGGCGCTCGCCGCCGAATGGGGCCCGCGGAACATCCGGGTCAACGCCCTCGCCCCCGGCTATTTCCCCTCGAAAATGACCCGGACGCTGCTCGCGCAGCACGGCGAGGAAATCCTGCGCCAGACCCCGCTCGGCAAGCTGGGCGGCGACACCGATCTCATGGGCGCGGCACTGCTGCTGGCCTCCGATGCCGGTGGCCACATCACCGGGCAGACGCTCGTGGTCGACGGCGGCGCCTCGATCATCTAGCCGCCGCGGCACGCACATGGTTCGCAGCGAACACGACGGAAGAATTGCGATCCTGACGCTGGATCACCCCCCGGTGAACGGCCTCGATCTCGCCACGCGCACGCAGCTGCTGCAGGCACTGAACGCGGCCCTCGGCGCCGATGTCGACGGCATCGTTTTGTGGGGCGGTCCGCGGCTGTTCTGCGCCGGCGCCGACATCGAGGAGTTCACCTCAGGGATCGAGGGCCCGACTTTCATCGAACCCACGCTGCCGGCCATCGTCGCCACGCTCGATGCGGCGACCAAGCCCGTCGTGGCTGCCATTGCCGGGGCCTGTCTCGGCGGCGGCCTGGAGCTCGCTCTCGCCTGCCACGCGCGGCTGTGCGACGCGGGCGCGAAGTTCGGCCTCCCGGAGGTGAAGCTCGGTCTGCTGCCCGGGGCCGGCGGCACGCAACGCCTGCCGCGCCTCATCGGCATCGAACCTGCCCTGCAACTCATTCTGAGCGGGGAGATCGTGGCGGCGCCCCGGGCCGTCGAACTCGGCCTGGCCGGCTGGGCCATCGGGGATCTGCGCCTGTCGGCCCTGCGTGAGGTGCGATCGCTCATCGGCAAGCCCCTGGCACGCGTGAGCGATCGCCCGGCCCGCCTCGGCGCAGGCATCAACCCGGCCGACTATTTCGCGGCCCAGCACGCACTGCTGCGCCAGAAACTACCGGCGCCGCGGGCCTGCATCGATGCCGTCGCCCTGACGCTCGACCACACCGTAGCCGAGGGCTCCCGAGGCGAGTTCGCGCTGTTCCGCGCGCTGATCGGAACCCCCGAGTCCCGCGCCCTGCGCTACGGGTTCTTCTCAGACCGTCTCGCCGGGCGCGCACCGGCCCTGCCGCCTGCGGCGAAGCCGCGAGAGATCCGGCGCGTCGGCATCGTCGGCGGCGGCACGATGGGCAGCGGCATCGCCATCGCCTGCCTCGACGCCGGTCTTGAGACGCGGGTCACCGATGCGACCGCGACCGCGCTGGCGGCTTGCCGCACGCGCATCGAGGCGCACTACGCCGCGCAGGTGAAGAAGGGACGCCTGGGCGCCGCCGCCGCGGCAGAGCGAGTGCGGCAGCTGCATACCGTCGACGGCTACGCAGGATTCGCGGACTGCGATCTCGTGATCGAGGCGGTCTTCGAGGATCTCGAAGTCAAGCGCGGCGTGTTCCGCGCACTCGATCGTGTGCTCGCTGCCGGCGCCCTCCTTGCCTCGAACACCTCGACGCTGGATCTCGATGAAATCGCCGCGGCCACCCTGCGCCCGCAGGACGTAGTCGGGCTGCACTTCTTCAGCCCCGCCCACGTCATGCGCCTCCTCGAGGTCGTACGGGGTCGGAAGACCTCCGCCACGGCACTCGCCACCGCGCTCGGCTTCGGCAAGCGCATCGGGAAGGTCGCGGTCGTCGCCGGGGTGTGCGACGGCTTCATCGGCAATCGCATGTTCGAGGAATACCTGCGTCAGGCCTACGCGCTCGTCGACGAAGGGGTACTCCCGTGGCGCATCGATGCCGTGCTCGAGAACTGGGGCATGGCGATGGGGCCGTTCGCGGTGATGGACCTCGCCGGCAACGACATCGGATATGCGGTCCGGCAGCGGCGCATGCAGGTGCATCCCGACAGGCCCTATTCGGGCTTTCCGGACCGGATCTACGCACTCGGGCGCCTCGGCCGCAAGAGTGGCGCGGGATTCTACTCCTATGATGCAGCGGGCAAGCGCAGCGAAGATGACACCGTCACGGCGCTCGCCACCGAACATGCGCAGGCGCTCGGCCGGATCCGGCCCGGCATCACCGACGGGGAGATCATCGAGCGCTGCGTGCTGGCGCTCGTCAACGAGGGTGCGCGCCTGCTCGCCGAGGGAATCGCCGAGCGCGCCTCGGATCTGGACGTCGTCTACCGTCACGGCTACGGCTTTCCGGCGCATCGCGGCGGCCCGCTCTACTTCGCCGACGAGCTGGGGCTCGAACACGTGCTGCATTCGATCCGCGCCTTCGCGGACGGCTGGCAGGGGTGGGCCTGGGTGCCCGCCCCCTTGCTCATCGAAACGGCCCGCCGCGGCGGGCGCCTGACGGACCCACGGAGAACTTCATGACCGATGCAGTGATCGTCGCGACGGCGCGTACGCCGATCGGCCGCGCCTTCCGGGGCGCGTTCAACAACATCAAGTCCCCCACGCTCGCGGGCCACGCGATCCGCCATGCCGTGGCCCGCGCCGGCCTCACCGGCGAGGACATCGACGACGTGGTGCTCGGCACCGCATTGCCCGGCGGCACCGCCGGCATGAATCTCGCCCGCCTCGCGGCGCTCGCCGCCGGCCTCGGCGATACCGTTTCCGGGCAGAGCGTCGACCGCCAGTGCGCCTCCGGCCTCATGGCCATCGCGATCGCGGCCAGGCAGGTGATCGTCGATGGCATGCAGGCGGTGGTCGGCGGCGGCCAGGAGAACATCTCCGCGCTCAACGTGCCATACCTCGAATGGGTGGGCCGGGAGAAGGACCCGAACGTGCTGATGCTCTCGCCGCACGCCTACATGGCCATGCTCGACACGGCCGAGGTCGTCGCCAGGCGCTACGGTATCGATCGGGAGGCTCAGGACCGCTACGCCTTGAGCTCGCAGCAGCGCACGGCGGCGGCACAGGCCGCGGGACGCTTCGATGCGGAGATCGTCCCGACCAGTGCGCAGCAGGCGCTGACGGACAAGGCGACCGGCGCAGTTTCCTTCAAGGAGGTGACGCTGGCGCGCGATGAGGGCAACCGCCCGGAAACCACGCTCGAGGGACTCTCCGCCCTGAAAGCCGTGCGCCCCGATGGCGTGATCACCGCCGGCAATGCGAGCCAGCTCTCCGACGGTGCGTCGGCCTGCGTCGTCGTGCACGAGAAGTTCGCGGCTCGCCGCAATCTCACGCCGCTCGGCCGCTACCTCGGCATCAGCGTGGCCGGCTGCGCGCCGGATGAGATGGGAATCGGTCCTGTATTCGCGGTCCCGAAGCTCCTGCGCCGGCACGGACTTACCGTCGGGGACATCGATCTATGGGAGCTGAACGAGGCCTTCGCGGTCCAGGCCCTGTATTGCCGCGAACGGCTCGGCATCGATCCTGAGCGGTACAACGTCAACGGCGGGGGCATTTCCATCGGTCACCCCTACGGAATGAGTGGCGCGCGACTCGTCGGCCATGCGCTGATCGAAGGCAAGCGCCGCGGCGCCCGCCTCGTCGTCGTCACGATGTGCGTCGGTGGCGGGATGGGCGCGGCGGGCCTGTTCGAGGTGCTCTGATGAGCGCGTCCTGCTACGAATGCGCCTTGGCGCTGGCGACTTCGCGTTCGGCCTGTGTGAAGCCGTAGTCCGGCACCAGCTCGCCCGCGCGGTCGGAGATCTTCGACCACTGCGCGATGACGCGTTCATCGGCATCGCTGCCGCCACCGACGTACTCACCGGCCGACAGCGTCACGTAGGCGCGCGCGAAGTGTCCCGCGCCCGCGCACAGGATGGCGCGCGTGGGCGCATCCTCCCCGACGAGCGCCAGCAACCCGGGGCTCACGAGCGCCGGGCTCAGCGCCTTCAGATCCGCCTCGGGCAGCACCCCTTCGGTCATCCGTGTGGCGGCGGAGGGTGCGAGACAGT